>JAMXLN010000265.1 GCA_024281145.1 Hyphomicrobiaceae bacterium
CGCCCTTGGAGGTGTCATTCATGCTCGCGAGCCTGGCGTGGTTTCCTGCTCAAGGCCAGGCTGTTTGGGCAGCCGACCTGCGGCGAGCCAACACTGGCGAAGTGGCATACCATATGCCATATGGCGCATGACTGTCGAGCGCGCAACCCTCAATGCCCCCGCACCAACGTCGCGGGTCCCCAAGAGCATCACGGGCTGTGTGCGCGGCAAAGCGTGGCTTGATTGCGTTCCGTCTTTGCGATCCCTCTGTGCGACTATCTTGCAACAATACAGCCTCGTCGAGTTGCCACTATAAGCGCGCAGGCTCGACCGGTGCGGTCGATGGCCCGCTGGGGGAGTGAGGGAGAATCGGGATGCTGGTCGCATGGTCCGAGTTGGCCGACCAGGCCTTGGCCTTCATCAGCTCCCACGCCGGCGACTATGGCCCGGTGGGCATCCAGATCCTCAAAATCGTCTGGATCAACATTCTGCTCTCCGGCGACAACGCCGTCGTCATCGCGCTCGCCTGCCGCGCGCTGCCGCGCCGGCAGCGCGTGTGGGGCATCATTCTCGGTGCCGCCGCGGCCGTGGTGCTGCGCGTCATCTTCACCATCGGTCTGCAGCTCGTCTTGGAACTGCCCTATCTGCGCTTCGTCGGCGGCATGCTGCTGATTTACATTGCCGTCAAGCTGTTGGTACAGGAGGAGGCGAGCGAGGACAGCGTCGCGAGCTCCGAGACGCTTTGGGGTGCGGTCCGCACAGTGGCCATTGCCGATGTCGTCATGAGCCTCGACAACGTGCTCGCCATCGCCGCTGCTGCCCGGGGCCAGCCGATGCTCATCGCCTTCGGTCTGCTGGTGTCCATTCCCCTGATCGTCGCTGGCGCGACGCTGATTATGGCCGTCCTGGGACAGTTTCCGATCCTGGTCTGGGCCGGTGCGGCCCTGCTCGGCTGGATCGCCGGTCAGCTCATTGTCGAGGACCCCGTCACATACCCCTACTTCCAGCAATTTGCCGATCTTTATATCTTCGGACCGCTTGGTCGACACGTCGCCAGCTATAAGATCGCCGAGCATTTCGTGCAGGTGGCGTGCACTCTGTTCGTCGTGCTGGTGGGCTGGCTGCTCATGAAGTGGCAGGGCCGCACTGCCAGACAGGACGCAACGCAAAAGAGCGCCGCCAAGTCGCCCTAACGCCCCTCCCGGAGCGGTACTCGGGCGGCACTCGGGGGGCGGCACTTGGGGGCGGCACTCGGGGGCGGCACTCGACCGCGCACCGGAACTGCCGGCTAAGCAACGCAATTCTCTCGCATAAGCGGCCGTTCGCTTAAGCGGGTCATGCTGAGGGGCGGCGGGCATGGCCCATGACCGCGCATCAGGGGAGCATCCGCATGAGGATCGAGCGCACGTTGCGCGAACTCTATGAGAGCGATCCTGAGCGCGCCGACGCCGTCGCGTTCGGTCGCCGGACCGGCCCGTCGCGGCGCGGCTTTCTGGGGGGCATCGGTCTCACGGCCATGCGTGCGGCCGTCGGCGGACCGATCGTGTTCGCGGCGAGCATGCCGGCGGGGCTCATTCCGGCCGCCCTGGCCCAGGAGGGAAAGCGCACCCGGCGATTGCAGTTGCCCGGCAAGGACCCCAGCCTCATCCTGTTGAGCGAGAGGCCTCTGGTGGCGGAGACCCCCGAAGCCCTGCTCGACGATGACACCACGCCCACGTCCCGCTTCTTCATCCGCAACAATGGTGATCCTCCCGAGCCGACCGACCAGCCCGACGCGTGGAAAATTACCATCGACGGAGAGGTCAACAGGCCCCTCGAGCTGACGCTTGGTGAGCTCAAAGCCAAGGCGCGGGCGGTGACGCGGCGGCTGCTGCTTGAATGCGCCGGCAACGGCCGGTCGTTTTTCGTCCCACGCACGGAGGGCGAGCAATGGGCCAACGGGGGCGCTGGATGCGCCGAGTGGACGGGCGCGCGGGTGGCCGACGTGATCCGCGCCGCCGGGCTCAAGCCGTCGGCCAGCTTCAGCGCCCATTACGGGGCCGACGTCGATCCATCGGGGGATCCGACCAAAATCGTTCTGTCGCGCGGGGTGCCGATCCGAAAGCTGATGGACGAAAACAACCTGATTGCCTGGCAGATGAACGGCCAGCCGCTGGAGCCGATGCACGGCTTTCCCGTGCGCCTCATCGTCCCAGGCTGGCCGGGCTCGCTTTCAGCCAAGTGGCTGACGCGCATCTGGCTGCGCGATAAGCCGCACGACGGGGTAGGCATGGGCGGCACCTCCTACCGCGTCCCCGTCAAGCCGATGTTGCCGGGCAGTGCCGCAAACGAGCAGAATTTCGTGGATTTGGAATCGATGCCCCTGCGGGCGATCATCACCCATCCCGCCGACGGCACCAGGCTCAGCGCCAGCACGCGCGAGATCAAGCTGCGGGGCGCGGCCTGGGCCGGCGACTACGCCGTGAGGTCGGTGGACCTATCGATGGATTTCGGCGCCAGCTGGCAGCACGCCACCCTGAGCCCGCCCAAGAACCGCTACGATTGGCAGCGCTGGATGGCCGCGTTGAAGCTGCCCAGCGATGGTTATTTCGAGATTTGGAGCCGTGCCACCGACCAGCGGGGGATCATGCAGCCGCACGTGGCCGGCAATTGGAACCCGCAGGGCTATGGTGCCAATCCCATGCACCGCATCGCCATCCTGGTCGGATAGCCCCCGTGGCCTGGAAGCCCCGGGCTAATCGCCCGAGCCTGGCTCGGAGGAGAAGTACTTCTTGAATTTGTCCTTCTCGTCGCGGAAATCGTCCGCGTTCGGCGGTGCTTCCTTCTTGGCGGTGATGTTGGGCCAGGTCTCGGCGTATCGCCGATTGAGCTCGAGCCACTGCTCAAGCCCCGGCTCGGTGTCGGGCTTGATGGCATCCACCGGACACTCCGGCTCACAGACCCCACAGTCGATGCATTCGTCGGGGTGGATGACGAGCATGTTCTCGCCTTCGTAGAAGCAATCGACGGGGCACACTTCCACGCAGTCCGTGAACTTGCACTTGATGCAGTTCTCGTTGACGATGTAGGTCATGCGCGTTCGGAATCTGCTGCCCATCCGGTCGCCGTCGAAGCGGCGCTAGCGATCTCGTGCCACAGGTAGGCGGCTTGGCGCAAGCGTCAAGCGCGCGCGAGCACCTGACTGCGACGTCGGCGTCACTCGCGGTCGCGACGCCGTTGCGGGCACGCCATCGCACGACCCGCGCTGGGCGCCGGCTCGGCCAGGTCGCGACCTTCCCGTCCTGCCCCGATGGGCGGCGACAGCAGTTCGTAGAGCAGGCGTGCCTCCGCCGGTGGGCCGCGGCGCGCGCCCGGCGCGACCACCCGGAGCACGTGCACGCTGCCGCGGATGACGATGGTGAGCACGTCGTTGGGCCGCACGGCCTGGGCAGGCTTGGCGACCTTGGCGCGATTGATGCGCACCTTGCCGTCCTGCACGAGCTGGGCAGCCAGCGTGCGCGACTTGACGATGCGCGCAAACCACAGCCACTTGTCGAGTCGCTGCTGCGGGGCGAGGGTTGCTGAATGTTCCCGTGCGCTCGTCAATGCTCTCGTTAGTCCTGGCTGCGCTTCTCCATTTGCGCCTTGAGCGAGCTCAGCGCGGCAAAGGGCGAGTCGGGATCGAACGCCGGCTTAGGTGGCGAGGCGTGCAGCTGCGGACGTGACCGCTCCTGGCGGTCGCCGCCGCGGCGTCGATCGGGCCGCCGGCCGCGCGGCTTGCCCCCCGGCGAACCGGGCTTGAGGCGAACCTCTTGTCCCGCCGCCTTGTCGGGCGGACGCGCGCGCGGCTGGCCATGCCGTTCGGATGGGCTCTCGAACGCGCGACCTTTGCGCCTCGGCCGCCACACCTCCTCCCATTGTCCCTCAGCCGTCTTGAGCGCCCCTGCGGGGCGATCCTGGGCACTGGCTGCTGGCTGCGCCGCCGGCGCGACGCAGGGCGCTGGTGCGTCGGCGAGTGCCGCGGTGACAACCGGAGCAGCACCGCCATCGCTGGCAGGCTCTGAGGCTTGCCCGTCTCCCGCAGGCTCGGATGGGGGGTCGGGCGATGGTGCCGCGCCCGATCCGTTGGCTTCCGCCGCAGGCGTGGCGGCCGGCGGTGCGATGGCATCGCCCGGAGCCGGCACCACTTTTCGCCGCTCGGCCCAAAAGCCCAGGGCCCTCAGCACGTTGCCGAGCTCGCCCGCCGAGCAGCCCAAGATCGACATCATTTCCGGTGTGGCGTGGAAGCCGCCATCGCCGGTGGCGCCCTTGGGTGGGCTCGCCCCCTTGGCGGGATCGCCCCTCCAGCTCAGAAGCACGCGGATGAGGTCGGCCAGGCGTTCCAGCATGTCGATGCGCACGGCGCGCGGCCCGCACACGTGAAATCCCGTCACGCCATAGAAGACGTCGGGCATTGCGGCATTGACCGGCACAGAGGTGAGCCCCGGTCGCGGCAGCTCCGGCATGGCCGCGATGTCAAGCCCGTTTCCCGCCCCGTACTTGAGCACCCACAGCACGGCCGCCAGTTCCGACGCGGCCGGCTTCAGCATGGTTGGGAAGTAGATGTTGAAGGCGCCAAAGCGCACGCCGTATTTGCGCAGCTGAGCCCGAGCAGGCTGGTCGAGCGAGCGGATCTCCTCCGCGACCTTCTCGCGCCGCAGCACGCCGAAGTTCTCCCTGAGGCGAAACGCGATGCCGCGTGCCAGCCCGGCGATATCCTGCGCGGCGTCGATCTCCACCAAGGGCTTCAAGCGCTCACCCACGAGCTCGGCGAGCCAGGCAACGAGACGTTCGCGCACCTTCTCCTTTTCTGCGGCCGGCAGGTGCTCGTCGGCCTCGACGATGACCGCGGGCTTGAGCGGATCCTCGCCAGGCTCCAGCCGCGCAATCTCCGTCTCGCGCCACACAATTGCAGCGTTGCGCGCGAGCTTGAAGGCATCGGTCTTGGCCGCGACCACGCGGCGCACGCGCATGGCAAGCTCTTTGGCGAGCACGTGCGCGGCCGCATTGCGCGCGGCCTTGCCGTGAATGCCCTCGGCCTGTGCGTCGGGAAAGAAGCGAAAGCCTTGCAGGCGGCCGACGTAATGCTTCTCCACGTGCACGGCGCCGTCCTCGGAGATCTCGGCGTAGAGCTCGTCCTTTTCTTTGAGGCCGCGCATCAGCGCGCTGGTGCGCCTGTCCACGAAGCGCTGGGTCAGCTGCACGTGCAGCGCATCGGACAGGCTATCCTCGATGGCGCGCGTGCGCGCCTGCCAGTGCTCGTGGTCGGCCAGCCAATCGACCCGATTGGACACAAAGGTCCAGGTGCGAATGTGGGCGATGCGATTGGCGAGCGTGTCGATGTCCCCGTCGGTGCGGTCTGCCAGTGCAACCTGCTGGGCGAACCAGTCTTCGGGGATGCGTTCCTGCGGCGCCATCAAGAACTTATAGAGCGTGGCCACGAGGTCGGCGTGGTTCTGGGCCGAGATCTTGCGGTAGTCGGGGATCTGACACACGTCCCACAGCCGGCTCACCGTCTGACGGGACTGGGCGAAACCCACCACCTCGTGATCGTGACTGACGGTCTCGAGTGCCGTCACGTCGTCGGCCGTGCGCGCGCGGGTAAGCCGAACCTCACGTGGTGCAGCGCGCAAGCTGTCGCGCAGGCGGTCAAGCGAGGCGAAGTCGAGATCGCGGTTGCGCCACTGCAGCGACTTGACGGGTT
>JAMXLN010000266.1 GCA_024281145.1 Hyphomicrobiaceae bacterium
CCATCTCCCTCAAGGTCCTCATTGAGAACCTGCTGCGCCACGAGGACGGCCGCAGCGTGACGGCCGATGATGTCCACGCCGTCGTCGATTGGTTGAAAGAAAGGACGTCCACTCGCGAGATCGCCTATCGGCCGGCACGCGTGTTGATGCAGGACTTCACCGGCGTGCCCGCGGTCGTCGATCTCGCCGCCATGCGCGATGCCATGAAGGCCCTCGGCGGCGACCCTTCCAAGATCAACCCACTGGTGCCGGTGGACCTCGTCATCGACCATTCCGTACAAGTCGATTTCTTCGGCTCCTCCGATGCCTTCAAGAAGAACGTCGAGATCGAATACGAGCGCAACAAGGAGCGCTATGAGTTCCTGCGCTGGGGGGCCGGCGCCTTCAACAACTTCCGCGTCGTGCCGCCGGGCACGGGCATTTGCCACCAGGTCAACCTAGAGTATCTGGCACAGACGGTCTGGACCAAGCCGGCCGGGCGCCTCGAGCAGGCCTTTCCCGATACCTGTGTGGGCACCGACAGTCACACGACCATGGTCAATGCGCTGGGTGTGCTTGGTTGGGGCGTGGGCGGCATCGAGGCAGAGGCTGCCATGCTGGGACAGCCGGTTGCCATGGTTATTCCAGAGGTGATCGGCTTCGGTTTCAAGGGCAAACTCAAGGAAGGCGTCACTGCCACCGATCTTGTGCTCACGTGCACGCAGATGTTGCGCCGACGCGGCGTCGTGGAGAAGTTCGTCGAATACTATGGCGAGGGGCTCGATCACCTTTCCGTGGAGGATCGCGCCACCATTGGCAACATGGCACCGGAGTACGGCGCCACCTGCGGTTTCTTTCCGGTCGACGCCGACACCATCAAGTATCTCAAAGCCAGCGGTCGTGCGCCCGAGCGCGTGGCTCTGGTGGAGGCCTATTGCAGGGCGCAGGGGTTGTGGCGCGAGGCGGGCATGCGTCCGGTGTTTACCGACGTACTCGAGCTCGATCTCGACACCGTCGAGCCATCGATGGCGGGACCAAAGCGGCCGCAGGATCGGGTGTCGCTGGCCGGCGCCAAGGCCGAATTTGCCAAGGCACTCCCCGACATCGTCAAGGGTGCCGATCTCAAGAAGCGCGTCACGGTGGAGGGAAGAGACTACGACTTGGGCAACGGCGACGTTGTGATCGCCGCCATCACCTCCTGCACCAACACGTCCAATCCCTCCGTACTGATCGCGGCGGGGCTTGTAGCGCGCAACGCCCACAAGCGGGGGCTCCAATCCAAGCCGTGGGTGAAAACCTCGCTCGCCCCTGGGTCGCAGGTGGTGACCGACTACTTGGCCAAAGCGGGCCTGCAGGATGACCTTGATGCGCTTGGGTTCAACTTGGCCGGCTATGGCTGCACCACCTGCATCGGCAATTCCGGGCCGCTGCCGGACGACATCGCCGATGCGGTGCGCAAGAACGACCTCGTCGTTGGCGCGGTGCTCTCCGGCAACCGCAATTTCGAGGGACGCGTCAACGCGGATGTGAAGGCCAATTATCTGGCCTCGCCGCCGCTGGTGGTGGCCTATGCTCTGGCCGGCACGCTCAACAAGGATCTGACCAGGGAACCCCTGGCGCAGGGCAGCGACGGCCAGCCGGTTTACCTCAGAGACATCTGGCCCACCTCCGCCGAGATCGCCGAGCTCGTGCGCACCTGCGTCACGCCCGAGATGTTCGCCAAGCGGTACGGTGCGGTGTTCGTCGGGGACGAGAAGTGGCAGGCCATGGGCAAAGCCAAGCCCAGTCTCACCTATCGCTGGAATTCCGGCTCCACTTATGTGCAGAACCCGCCCTATTTCGAGGGGCTGCAGGCCACGCCTGCACCGATCGAGGATGTGGTGGACGCGCGCGTGCTAGGGCTCTTTCAGGACAGCATCACCACCGACCACATCTCGCCCGCCGGTTCAATCAAGCGCGACGGGCCGGCCGGCAGCTACCTGATCGAGCACCAGGTCCGTCCGCCTGAGTTCAACTCTTACGGCGCCCGCCGTGGCAATCATAACGTGATGATGCGCGGCACGTTCGCCAACGTGCGCATAAAAAACATCATGCTGGGTGGCAAGGAGGGCGGCAACACCATCCACTATCCGTCCGGGGAGACGATGTCGATCTTCGACGCCGCCATGCGCTATAAGAGCGAGGGCGTTTCCCTCGTGGTGTTCGCGGGCAAGGAGTACGGCACGGGCTCCAGTCGCGATTGGGCCGCCAAAGGCACCCGGTTGCTCGGCATCCGAGCTGTGATCGCCCAGTCATTCGAGCGGATCCACCGCTCCAATCTGGTGGGTATGGGCGTTTTGCCGCTCGTCTTCGAGGCTGGACAATCCTGGCAGGGTCTGGGCCTTACCGGCAATGAGACGGTCACCATTCGCGGCCTCACCGCACTGAAGCCGCGCCAGAAACTCGCACTTTGCATCCAATCGAGCGACGGCAAGGTGCGCGACATCGAGGTCTTGTGCCGCATCGATACCGAGGAGGAGCTCAGCTACTACCGGCACGGCGGCATCCTGCCCTTTGTGCTGCGCAACCTGGCGAGCGCAGCCTAGCTCAGGTACAGTTTTGCGCCGCGGCCGGCGTTGGGGAAGCACGAATCCGTGAAAGCGCGGCACCGCGTCTCACCCATTCGTGACTCGCACTTGATATGAGAAATCCCGATAGTGCGGGCGTAGGCGGCACGGGTGTTGGCTTGCCTTCCGCGCACGATCACCTGTTGCGGCCACCTGTTGCGGCATCGCCTGTTGCGGCAAGGAACAAGGGTTCGTCCAGCTCATGCGGCTCATTGCGCTCATCGCGCTCATGGCTGGCTTCGCCGGCCTATCGGGGGTGGCCCCCGCCCAAGTTGCGACGCCCGAGACTGCCGATGCCGCCCCACCGGCCAAGGGGACGGAAGCGTCAAAAGCGGTCGTAGAACTGTTCACAAGCCAGGGCTGTTCCTCCTGCCCCAACGCCGATGCGGTCTTGGGACGATTGGCCGAGCGCGATGACGTCATCGCCCTCTCGCTCTCCATTGACTACTGGGACTACCTGGGATGGAAGGACACGCTGGCGAGGCCCAAGTTCAGCGAGCGCCAGCGTGCCTATGCCAGCACGCGTGGCGATGGGGCGATCTATACGCCGCAGGTCATCGTCAACGGTTTGGTTCATGTCAACGGCGCCGATGAGGAATTGATCGGCCGCACGATCCAGAAGACCGGCAAGACCATAGCCGGCTCCTTAATCCCCGTGCGGCTGACGGAGAAAAAGGAGCGGCTCGTTGTCGAGGCGGGCTCAGGGGAGGCGGGGGCGCAAGGTAAGGAAGCGACCCTGTGGCTGGCTGTTATTGCCGCGCATGTGACCGTGCCCATCGCGCGCGGCGAGAACCAGGGCAAGACCGTCACTTACAACAATGTGGTACGTGACCTCATGCCCATCGGCATGTGGAATGGCAAGCCAATGACCGTCCAGCTGGAGCGCCACAGCTTCATGCAGCCAGGCGCCGATCGGTGCGCGGCGTTCCTGCAGGAGGGCAGAGCCGGCCCCATCGTCGGGGCGGCAATTCTGCGCCAGTGCTAAGGCCAGGGCGGGGCGAGGGCTAGGCCAGTGCTAGGCTAAGCCAGTGCTAGGCTAAGCCAGGGTTGCTTTGGCTGCCGATCCCGGCGCCAGCGAGAAAGCTTCCATCAGCGTCGCACGAACGAGCGGATCGGCTCGAGTTCCTGGTCATCACGGGAGGACGAGGGCCGGCAGAACGTTGGCCGCGTCCGCCACAAGTGGCGATTAGTTCGCCTCCGTGCCAGCGAGCTGCGCCCTTGTTCGAGCGGCCCATGCCGCGAACCGATCCTCGGCGATGGCCGCCCGCATGGCGTCCATCAACTGTTGGTAGAAGGCGACGTTGGCCCACGAGAGCAACATGGCGCCGAGAAACTCGCCCGACTTCACGAGATGATGCAGGTAGGCCCGCGAGTAGTCGCGCGCCGCCGGACACGTGCTCGCGGGGTCGAGCGGCCCCGCATCCTCCGCGTGGCGGGCATTCTTCAGGTTCACTTTGCCGGCCCAGGTGAAGGCGAGGCCATGGCGCCCGGATCGGGTCGGGATGACGCAATCAAACATGTCCGCCCCGCGCGCAACGCTCTCGATGAGATCGATAGGCGTACCAACGCCCATCAGATAGCGCGGCCGATCGCCGGGCAGCCGGCGCGCGGTGAGCTCGAGCGTGTCGAGCATCGCCCGCTGCGTCTCCCCCACCGCGAGCCCGCCGACCGCATAGCCCTGCAGGTCGAGCGCCACCAGGGCATCAGCAGAGTGCCGACGCAACGTTTCGTCGATGCCGCCCTGGACGATGCCGAACAGCGCCTGGCCGGGGCCGGCCATTCCTCGATCCAGTTGGCGAGCGAACTCTGCCTTTGATCGCTGCGCCCAGGCGAGTGAACGCTCGACCGCCAGGCGCGTTTCCTGTGCCGTGGCGGGGAGCGCGATGCACTCATCAAGCTGCATTTGAATGTCCGAACCGAGAAGACATTGGATCTCGATGGCGCGCTCGGGGGTGAGCGTGTGGCGTGAGCCGTCGATGTGCGACTGAAAGGTAACGCCGGCGTCACTGATCGTGCGCAGCTTGGCAAGGCTCATGACTTGAAAGCCGCCGGAGTCTGTGATGATGGGACCCTTCCAGCGCATGAAGCGATGCAGGCCGCCAAGCCTCGCGACCCGCTCGGCGCCGGGCCGCAGCATTAGATGATAGGTGTTGGCGAGGACGATATCGGTGCCGGCAGCTTCGAGCTGATCGGTATAGAGCGCCTTTACAGTGGCCGCTGTGCCGACCGGCATAAATGCAGGCGTACGAATGCGTCCCCGCGGCGTGGTGATCTGGCCGAGCCGAGCAGGCCCGTCCGTCTTGAGCAATGTGAAGGCGAAGGGAGCCGTTAGCATTACGCCGGTGCTCGGTGCAACAGGCAGGCATCACCGTAGGAATAGAACCGATAGCCCCGGCCGATTGCGTAGGCATAGGCTGCGCGCATGGTAGCAAGGCCGCTGAAGGCCGCCACCAGCATGAACAGGGTCGAGCGCGGGAGGTGGAAGTTGGTCATCAACACGTCCACCACCTTGAAACGATAGCCGGGCGTAATGAAAAGCTCCGTCTCGCCCGCGAACGGGCGCACACTGCCATCCTCGGCTGCCGCCGTCTCCAACAGCCGTAGCGCCGTGGTGCCGACGGCCACGACGCGCGCACCGCTCGCACGCGCGCGATTGAGGGTCGCGGCTGTGCTGGCGGAGAGTTCGCCCCATTCGGCGTGCATGTGGTGATGGTCCGTGTCCTCGACCTTGACCGGCAGGAACGTCCCAGCCCCGACGTGCAAGGTCCCGTAGAGCTGCACGACGCCCCGCGCGTCGAGCCCCGAGAGCAGGCCATCGGTGAAATGCAGCCCCGCCGTCGGCGCGGCGACGGCGCCTTCCCGGCGGGCGTAGACGGTCTGGTAATCCTCGGCGTCCTCGGAGCGCACGTGGCGCTTGCCCAGGATGTATGGGGGCAATGGCGGGTCGCCCACGATGGCGATTGCCTCATCGAGGTAGGCACTGTGCAGGCTGAAGGAGAGCTCAACCTCGCCGGCTTCGCCAATCGCGGTTACGGTGGCCTCAAGCGTGCCCAGCAGGCAGACGCGACCCTCGTGACCGAAGCGGATGCGATCGCCGAGGGCAAGGCGTTTGGCGGGTCGGGCAAAGGCTCGCCAGCGGCTTTCGTCAACGCGCCTGTGCAGATTGAAAGAGATCAGCGCGCGCTGGCCTTGCCGCGTGCGTTCACCCTCAAGCGCCGCACGAATGACACGCGTGTCATTGAACACAAAGACGTCGCCGGGGCGGACGAGGTCGGGCAGATCGCGGACCACGCGGTCCTCAAGGTTCAGATCAGGCGCGGTGCAGCCAGGATCCGCGTCAGAGGGCGACATGTCAGGCGCGAGCTGCGTGGCGTGCCGGTATGAAGACGTCGTGGGGTGCGACCCGGGGTGCACCACCAGGAGCCGAGCCGCGTCGCGTGGCGAGGCGGGCTTGAGCGCGATGCGGTCGTCGGTGAGGTCGAAGTCGAAGAGGTCGGTGCGCATGGCGGTGTCAGACCCTGCGGGTCTGACACCATTGCGCTCCATTGGCAACCGGGGGCCGCGGTATCATTTGCAAAGGTGATAGGACCTCAAACGTCAGCCGCAACCTTGACCGAGGTGATCCGGTCGGGATTTTGCACGGGCTCACCGCGTTTGATCTTGTCCACGTTCTCCATGCCTTCGATCAACTTGCCCCAAACGGTGTACTGCCGGTCCAAGAACGGCGCATCGTCGAAGCAGATGAAGAATTGGCTGTTGGCGCTGTTAGGGTTCTGTGCACGCGCCATGGAGCACACGCCGCGCACGTGCGGTTCGGCGTTGAATTCGGCGGCAAGGTTGGGGTAGCTCGAGCCGCCGGTGCCGGTGCCCTTGGGGCAGCCGGTTTGGGCCATGAAGCCCTCGATGACACGGTGAAAGACAATGCCGTCGTAGAAGCCCTCGCGCACCAGCGTCTTGATTCGCTCAACGTGCTGGGGCGCCAGGTCGGGGCGCATAGCGATGACGACGTTGCCCTTGGTCGTGTCCATGATCAGCGTGTTCTCGGGGTCTTTGATGGGGGCCATGTTCTCCAAACTCCTTTGCAAGGCGGGTGACGATTGAGGCGCGATGGGCTTTGCGTCAAATCTGCCAATCTGCAACTTCGCCTTAAGTCATGGGCGGCCTACCGGGAATGCGAGGCACCGACGCCCACTGCGTGAGACGCCCACTGCGTGAGATGTAAGAACCGAGCGCCAGGTTGCCTCGTTGGGTCGCCTCGTGTGAGGTCACCTCTCGGACACGCCTCAGCTCACAGCACCTCACCTCGCCCGCTCAAATCACTTCTTGTCCGCCAGCACGTACACCTTCAACATCTTGTCGGGCTGGGGCGGCGGTTCGCCGCGGGCAATCTTGTCAACGTTTTCCATGCCTTCGATCACTTCACCCCACAGGGTGTACTGCCCGGTGAGCTGACGGCAAGTCGCCCCGAAGCAGATGAAGAACTGGCTGTTGGCACTGTTGGGGTCGTTCGTGCGCGCCGCCCCGACGCTGCCGCGCTTGAACTCCTCCTGCGTGAACTCGGCCGGCAGATTGGGCAGCTTCGAGCCGCCCGTGCCCGTGCCGGTCGGATCTCCCGTCTGCGCCATGAAACCGGCGATCACGCGGTGAAAGACGATGCCGTTGTAGAACCCTTCCTTCGCCAGCCGCTTGACTTGGGCCACGTGCTTGGGCGCGAGATCCGGCCGTAGCCTGATGAGGATGTTGCCCTTCGATGTCTCGATGACAAGGGTGTTCTGCGGGTCAGGTGCTTGAGCTTGACTGATGGCTGTGCCAGCCAACAGGACAGCCAGGCAGAGCAGGAGGCGGATCACGAAGGGCTCCAAGGTTTGCTGAGAACGATGCGGCTGCTCGAACCCTCAAGGGGTTGGCCGGCGGGTGCCCGGCAATGACGCTCGCCTTATGGCCTTTCTGGGGCAATGCGGCAACCCTGAGGCGGCCCGCCCTAGGGCTTGTTCTTGGCCGCCTTGGCCCTTAGTCGGCGCGCTACGCCGGGCGGCACGAACTCGGAGACGTTGCCACCCATGAGCGCGATCTGTCGAACCAGGGTGGCGGTGATGTGCCGCACATCCGGGCTGGCTGGGAGAAACACCGTGTCGATGCCCGGTGCCATGGCACCGTTCATGCCGGCCATCTGCATCTCGTAGTTGAAATCCGTGCTGTCGCGCAGCCCACGGAAGATCAGCGTGGCACCCGCGGCCTTGGCTGCATCGACGGTCAGGTTCGCGAAGGTCATGATCTCGATCTTGGCACCGCTCTTCTTTGTGATGCCCCCGGTTTCGGCCCTGAGCATCTCGATCTTTTCCTCGGTGGAGAAGAGCGGGGTCTTGCCTGGGTGCACGCCGATGCCGATGACGAGCGTGTCCACCATGCGCGCCGCGCGTGTGATCACGTCGAGGTGTCCGCTGGTCACGGGGTCGAAGGAACCGGACGTAAAGCCGATGCGTCGCATGGGAGTTGGTGGTGCACGGTGGCAGTCGACAACGGATCAACCCGCTGCCTTTGGGGGTGAGCGATTGCAACACTTACGCGAGGGGTTTGGCGCCCGCAACTGCTATGGCCGGCGCGCCATGGCCAGTGCCAACCCACCCAGCAGCAAAAGCACGCCTGCCAATCCGTCGAGCAGCCTTAAGCGCGCGGCATCGATGGTCGCGCGCGCCCGTGCGGCGATCAGCGTCTAGCCGATATCGACGGAGGCGAGTACGGCGACGAACAGCACCGCCAGCAAGGCAAGCTGGACCACCGCATCCCCGGTCGGATTGACGAACTGGGGTAGGAACGCGCCGAGGAAAAGCAGCACTTTCGGGTTGGACAGGCTCACCAGCAACCCTTCGAAGTAAAGGTTGGCGCCCTTCGGGCGCGGTGGCGGTAGCGCGTCCGGAGCGCGGCGCTGGCGGAAGAGCCACAGCTGCCGCGCGCCCAGATAAACGAGATAGAGCGCACCGATCCAGCGAATCACGTCGAACCACTCGGCCATGAACACCATGAGCGAGGTCATGCCGGCGGTGGCAGCCCCCACCAAGAGCGCAAGCCCGCTGGTGGTGCCCGCCACCGTAAGAAGGCCCGCGCGTCGGCCGCTTGTGAGCGTGCTGGCGAGGATTAAGGACATGTTCGGCCCCGGCGTCAGGCCCAGCACGATGCAGGTGGCGATAAAGGCGGCGAGGACTTCGGGGGACATGGGTTCTCCAGGCATGAGCGGCGAAAGGCAGCTCCAACGCTGCGATGGAATGGCCTTATGGGCCAGCACGGCACCTCAAACTGCCAATGTACCCCTCCGATTTGTCACGGATTGTTGATCGAGCCCGGGCTGACGAAGATCCGACCTCAATCGATCCCGCGATGGCCGCGTTGCTCGACCCATACGCGCGGAGGCCCGTGGGGCTGACGCGGGCCTAGCGCTGGCCGCGCCGGCTGGCCCCGTTTGACCGCGGCCGTGCGCGGGGGCAGCAACAAGGTCGGTTCTTCGAGACCTCGGCCAAAGGCGTGCTTTACACCACCGTGAACCGTGCCGACAACAGAAGTTTCCCGAACTCAGTGCACCGAAGGCGGCCTTTGATGCGGGTCAGGCGGTCAGCCGATCCGGAGCGGAACGGCGATCACGAGGGTCAAATTCAAGGCTGAGCGCAACGCGGCGGGCGAGCCCGAGAAGGACGCCAACGGCCGCGTCACGAAGGCTCACGCTGAGCAACGTGCGCAATGGCGAATGGGAGTGCCGCTCCCGCGACAAAGCCCAATCTCAGGGCCTGCTTCACCTGCCACAAGCTGCCCGACAGGCAGGATTTCAGTTGTCCGTCCATGAGATGCGGACGGCGAAGTAGGCCTCAGACGCGTCAGATGACGCTTCTGCCCTCACGGGAAGGTGACGCGACTCATGCTGCCTTGCGCAGGGCCGGCGTGCACAGCGCGTGCGCGATCCGGTCGACGGCAGTGCCCCAGTCGGTTGTCGGTTCGCCCATCAATCCGAAGGCGCGGACGGCATCGCCGGGGCTGCCGCCATCGCGGAAGATGCGGGCACACGCTTGGCGCGCGTAGCCCATTGCCTGTTGCCATTGCACGGGATTGATGTGGCGGTGGGGCATTCTGGTCTTCGCCTCGCATTTTTGCTCTTAGGGGTTGGGACGCAACGCCACGCGACCTGGAAGGGTGGCAGGCGCATCCAGCAGTACGGCTTCACGACGCAAAACCCTGTCACGCGAAGCCTTGGGTGACATGCAATGTCGCAAGCTCGATGCGCCTGCCCCAAGGAGGGAGATCGATCACCCTCCAACGCTGGGAACGAGACTCGACGCAACTTAACGCAACGCTTTTGGTGCTCCTCCTGACATGGCCTGGCCAATCGCCCTGGATCGCCTGTCCTGATATCGCCGGCTGGCACTCACTGCGGCCGCCGCCTTGCGCTTCCTGCAAGGCGGGCGAGCCGCCCGGCGATACGCGTGCACCTTTGCGCCAGGGCGGAGCGCCGCAACACTTGCATGGCGGGGGCCAATGCAACTCTGGGGGACAACACAACTCTGGAGGACAACGCAACACTTGGGGCCAACGCAACCCTGGAGGCCAACGCAACTCTTGGGGCCAACGCAACTCTTGGAGCCAACGCAACTCTTGGAGCCAACGCAACTCTGGGGGACGCAACTGAAGGCCCAATGAGGCGATACGCGGGAACACCTGCTCTTTGATACGCAACCGAACGCGAACACACCGACGCAGGAGCCTCAAGACGTGTACGCAGCTGACGCAACTGGGACGCAACAGAAGACGGATGGCGAGACGCAACAGAAGACGGATTGAGCATCGAAGACTCAACGCGATGTGACCGATAAGACTCAACGCAAGATAACTCAGCAACGCTTGGAACTTTCATAGTGGGAAAACGCCGGAACGAAGATTTTAGGTCGCGTTGGCCGACTAGAACTGTGGATAACTGCCTAAGTTCCTGGCCTGTAAATAAGACTTGATCGCGCCCGTGGACTGACACTTTGACCCCACTCGTGTTCTCTTTGCGTTCTCGCGAGTTAATCGTCGTGGTGGGGCAACACGAAGGCGCAAAATGGGCGCTTACAAGATAATCTGCTTGACTGTGGATGAACGACAGCGCGCGGCCTGATTTGCGCCGCGGCAGGGAGGCCAACGCATGCCGGCCAAACATCGGCTCGTCATGCTGCGGTCAGGTGCGGCTGCGTTTCCTGACCATGTAGCTATCGTAGGTCACTTCGCAAACCTGGTGCCACGCGTACTGCTCGTCGCGAAACGCCGACACCGATTCGTAGAGCTTCTTGAAGATGGGGTTCTTGTCGGCGGCGGCACCGACTTCTTCAACGAGCTTTACACCTCTTACAACCGTTCGGCATCGGCGCAGATGGGGCGGCTGGTTTCGCGCCGGCGCCATAGAGCGTGTCGCGGTTCTTGGGAAACGAGGTCGCCAAGCGCCAGCGCAGCGTCGGCGCCGATTGGGCGATGGCCGGGGCCGCCACCGTCGTGGTTACCAGACCGATTGCTGCGCCTTGCAGAAATTGTCAGACAACGGTCCGCTCAGTGCCACGCTCACGCTTGAGCCTGCGCTATTGGTTTGCCAGGGCGCCGGGAGTGCGCCTCAGATCCACGTTAAGTCGCAATGCCGTCGCCTGCTCGCCCAGCCGCGCGCGGTAGATTTGAATGTTGGAGAGCACCTTCTGGACGTATTCGCGCGTCTCCTCGAAGGGGATGCGGTGGATCCAGTCGATGGGATCGTCCTTGGCATCGCGCGGATCGCCGAACTCCTTGATCCATTCGCGCGCCCGGCCAGGTCCGGCATTGTAGCCCGCCAAGGTCAGCACGTAGGATCCAGCGAACTCGTCCATGCGGTCGGAGATGTAGGCGCTGCCCATCATTGTATTGTAGGCCGGGTCCTTCATGAGCCGGGGAATGTCGCATGTGATCTTGTAGTCGTGGCATACGTGCTTGGCTGTGACCGGCATGACCTGCAGGAGCCCGCGGGCGCCCGCACCCGACAAGGTAAGAGAATCGAATTCGCTTTCCTGGCGGGCGATACCGAGGATGAAGGCGGGCTCCGGCGGCTTTCTGAGCGGCGTGTAGGCCGGTAATGAGTGTATGGGATAGGCGTAATAGACGAGGTTCAGGCCCCGTGCGATGGCGCTCTTGCCAATGCGCAGGGCGGTCTGTGTGTCACCCAACGCCTCGGCGAGGTGGGCCAGCATGGCCACCTCCGCCTCGCTCTTGAGGGTGTTGCGAAGGTGATAGAGGAAGGCACGCGAAAGGCTGACATCGAGGCCCGCCTTGCGCACGATGACGGCAGCCTGCACGGCATCTGAGCCGTTGAAAGAGGTCAACTCTTCCGGCGTGGGCGTTGCTGGTGGCAGGATCCTGAGCTCGCGCGCGTTGGCATCGAGCTTGAGCCGGGCAAGCTGGCCGTGGAAGGTATCGAAATAGGCCGAGGCCGCCTGGTAGTGCTCCTTGGCCTTCGCCTCATCACCCAGCGCCTCATAGGTCCGCCCAAGCCAATAGCCAGCCTTGGCGTGGCTCAGCGGACCATCGGCCGCCTCGGCCAGCGTTTGAAAATGGCCGAGCGCCAGCTTGGGATCGCCCAACTGCCGGAGCGCCAACCATCCGGCCAGGAACGCGGCATCCTTCGTCGCATTGACCGAGAGGGCACCGGGGTTGCGCACGAGCTCGTAGGCCGTTTTGGGCTTGCCAACCTTTAGCGCTGCATAGGCATTGGTGCGCCGTTCTTCCCACCAGCCGTCCGGCTTCACGAGCAGGGACGACTCGGGCTCGGCGAGCAGGATCTTCCAGGCTTCCGCCTCCTTCTTCTGGCGGCGCAGGGCCTGCGCGCGCTGCACGGCAAGGCCCCAGTCTTGGTTTGCGGTGGGCAACTTGGAAAGGAGCTGTTCGGAGTTCTTGGCGCGCAGGAACACCGCAAGGCGTGCTTCGGCCGCCCTTTTCTCGTCTGGGGACAGCAGGGGGATCAGGCGGCGAATGACGGCTGCGCGTTCGTTGCGCTCCCCCTGCCAGCGGCTATCGTTGAAGAGGAGCCGGTCAAGGCGGCGCTTATGGTCGGCTTCGCTCAGCAACGGGCCCACGCGCCTCAGAAAGGCGGCCTCGAGGCCGGCCGGGATCTTGAGCTCGATCCAAGCCTTTTGCGCCAGGGCCTTGGCCATCTCCTGCGCCTTCGGATCGCCATGGTCGGCGACATAGGCGCTTGCCAGCGCGGCGTACCCGACGGCGGTTTGCGGCTTGTTGCTGGCGAAGAAGGCTTTGATCTCGGCCGGGCTTGCGGAACTGTTGAACAGCGCCTCCTCGGCGCGCTGGATGAGCAGGCTCCGGTCCGGCCAGGCCGCATTGGCATCGAGGAAGGCACGAACCTCAGACGCCGTCCCATAGCCGCCGCGATAGAGGTACCAATCGACGAGCTTGCGCGCGGCCGGGTCGGAGAGCTTGTCGCGCCGCGATTTAGCCTCCGCCAGTCGTCCACCACCCGCGGCGGCCATGGCTTCGCGTAGTGCGGAAGCGTCCGCAGTGGAAAGGGCATGGTCACGGACGGGCTGGATGGCGATGTCATAGCGGGCCACGTGCTGGGCTTCCTCGGCCATCGGCTGCGTCAGCACGGGCGCCTGCGGCGCGGAGGCGGGCATGGCAGTGGACTCGCGCGCCGCTTGCGCGTGTGGGCTTTTGGCTCCCGACTTGGCTCCGGACTTGGCTCCGGGCTGAGCTCCGGGCTTGGCTCCGGGCTTAGCTCCGGACCTGGTCCCGGATTGGGTCCCGGATTGGGCCCCGGATTGGGCCATGGACTGAGCTCGGGGGTGGGTTTTGATTCGGGGCTCGATTGTCGACATGCTCGACGGCCCTTTGGCCCAATTGGGCGCAGCGGGCGCATCTTGGACCGCCGTGGATGCCAAGAGCTGCTGACCGGCCGCCGCCAGCGCGAGCAGGATGCATGGGAGCAGGGTCTTCAGAATCGATCGCATCGCGTCCAATCCGATGATCGCGTGTCGTCCGCCGGCCCGGAATGAGGAGGTGAGCACGGCGCATTCAGCCAGTAAACAAGGCACCAGCATGACCGGTGCATAGTTGGACCTCCCACCTTGCCCGGTTCGCCCCTGCTGGGCATAGTCGCATGGGGCCCGGGGGCTGCCTTCGCATAGCATTTCTTCTGTCGCGCCGGGCGCGAAAGCGTTATCTAGGATAGTGCGGCGTTTACAGCAAAGCAGCGCATCGCCCAAGTAGCGCGCGCCCAAGCTCGGGAGCAACCCATGTTCAAGGGGTCATTTACGGCGTTGATTACACCCTTCAAGGGTGGAGAGGTCGACGACAAGGCATTCCAGCAGCTGGTCGAGTGGCAGATCGCGGAGGGCACCCACGGGCTGGTTCCTGTCGGCACGACGGGCGAAAGCCCAACGCTGAGCCACGACGAGCACAAGCATGTCGTTGAGCTGTGCATCAAGGTGGCCAAGAAGCGTGTGCCGGTGATCGCCGGTGCCGGCTCCAACTCCACGGCCGAGGCCATCGACTTCAGCCGGCACGCCCAGAAGGCGGGCGCCGACGCGGTGCTGCACTCAACGGGCTACTACAACAAGCCGACCCAGGAAGGCCTTTACCGTCATTTCAAGGCCATCAGCGAGGCGGTTGATATCCCGATCTTCGTCTACAACGTGCCCGTGCGCACGATCGTGGACATCCAAGTGCCAACTCTGGCGCGCTGCGCACAGCTCAAGAACGTGGTGGGCGTCAAAGATGCGACTGCCAACGTCGGGCGCGTGACCCAGCAACGCCTGGCGTGCGGCAAGAACTTCGTGCAGATGTCCGGTGAGGACGGCACCGTGCTGGGCTTCATGGCGCACGGCGGCCATGGCTGCATCTCGGTCAGCGCGAACGTGGCGCCGCGGCTGTGTTCCGAATTCCAGAACGCCTGTCTCAACGGCGACTGGAAGACGGCGCTCCAACTTCAGGACCGATTGATGCCGCTGCACGATGTGCTGTTCGTCGAAACCAATCCCGGTCCGGTCAAGTACGCGGCTTGGCGGTTAGGCATCATTGGATCACCGGAATGTCGCCTGCCCTTGGCGCCGGTCAACGATCAGACCAAGAAGTCCATCGATGAGGTGTTGGCGAGGGTCGGCTTGCTGCAGGCCAAGGCCGCCGAATAAAGGGCGCGAGCGCGAGGTTCCACCATGGCCGCCGACAAGGACGACGGCCGCAAGCGCATTGCCGAGAACCGCAAAGCCCGGTTCGAGTATCGCATCGAGGACACCTATGAGGCCGGAATCCAGCTCACCGGCACCGAGGTGAAGTCCTTGCGCGCTGGCCAGGCCAACATCGCCGAGAGCTATGCCTCGGCCGAGAACGGCGGCATCTTCCTGATCAATGCGTATATTCCCGAATACGGCTCCGCCGGCGCCTTCTTCCAACACAATCCGCGCCGTCCGCGCCGGCTGCTGCTGCACAAGAGGGAGATCCACAAGCTGGCTGTCGCCGTGGACCGGCAAGGCATGACGATGGTGCCTCTGGAGCTCTATTTCAACGCCAAGGGCCGTGCCAAGCTGCGCCTTGCCCTGGCGCAAGGCAAGAAGCTGCACGACAAGCGCGAGGATACCGCCAAGCGCGAATGGCAGCGGCAAAAGGCCCGCCTGTTGCGCGCCAAGGGATGACCTGGCCAGGGGACCATGAATGGCGCTCCTCGAAGTGATAGGCGTCCAGCGCAGCTTCTACGGTGTGCACGCCTTATGCGGTGTGGACCTGAAGGTGGGGGCCGGTCGGATCACCGGCCTGATCGGACCGAATGGGGCGGGAAAGACGACGCTCTTCAATTGCATCACCGGGCTGGTGCCGCCCGACCGCGGGCGCATCCTGCTCGCAGGGCGCGACATTGCGGGGATGCGGCCCGAACAGGTGAGCGCGCGCGGCCTCGTGCGAACCTTTCAGATCGCGCGCGGCCTCCCCCGTCTCTCGGTGCTCGACAATCTGTTGCTCTATGGCGGCCAGCAGCCCGGTGAGCGCATGCTGCCCGCGCTATTGGGTTCGCGGGCGGCCCGGCGGCGGGAGCAGGAGCTCATTGACCGGGCGGTGCGCATCGCCCGGCGTCTGAACCTTATGCCCGTCATCCGCAATCCAGCCTCGGACCTCTCCGGCGGGCAGAAGAAGCTGCTCGAGATCGGCCGCGCCCTGATGAGCGAGCCCAAGCTGATCCTGCTCGACGAGCCCGTGGCCGGCGTCAATCCGGCCCTGGCGAGCGAGATCGGCGAGCATCTCAAGGCGCTTGTGGGCGAGGGGATCACCGTCCTGCTGATCGAGCATCACATGGATATGGTGGCCCGGCTGTGTGACCAAGTCGTCGTGATGGCTGAGGGTCGGCACCTCGCCGAGGGGTCCTTCGCCGAGATGGCGGCCGACCCGCGTGTGCAAGCGGCCTATATGGGTCGGCGCCGCGTCGCGGTAGCCTGAAGATGAGCCTGCTCGTGGCAAGCGGCATTGTGGCCGGCTACGGCGCCCAGGACGAGATCCTCAAGGGCGTAGACCTAGCCGTCGGCAAGGGCGAGATCGTCGCCATCATCGGTCCCAACGGCGCGGGAAAATCGACGCTCTTGAAAGTCATCGCCGGGCTCTTGGGGCCAAAGCGCGGTGCGGTCAGACTAGATGGCCGCGATATCACGAACCTGCCAGCGCGCGAAATCTCCCGGCTGGGCCTGGCCTACGTCCCCCAGGAGATGAACGTGTTTGCGACCATGTCGGTTGCTGAGAACCTCGAAATTGGCGGCTATACCGATCCTCGTCGTGCCGGCCAGCGCATTGAGAAAGCTTTCGCGCGTTTCCCCGTGCTGGGCCAAAAGCGGCGCCGCGCCGCACGCACCCTCTCGGGCGGCGAGCGGCAGATGCTGGCCATGGCAATGGCGCTGATGGTCGAGCCGGTGGTGTTGTTGCTCGACGAGCCCTCAGCGGGCCTGGCACCCTTGGCCGCCGAGCAGCTGTTTGATGCCGTTCGGCAGATCAACGGCGATGGGGTCGCCGTCGCCATGGTCGAGCAGAACGCCAGCGAGGCCCTCGCCATCGCCCACCGCGCCGCCATCCTCGTGGACGGGCAAAATGGTCGAACCGGCGAGGCCAGCGCGCTCGCAACCGATCCCGAGATCAGAAGGCTTTTCCTCGGCGCCTAACGGCGCGCCCTGCCCAATCCGCCTGCCGCTTGACACCCTCGCGCAGCGAGCTGAGCATCGCTCAGGCGGAGCCATCAAGGTGCCCCATGAAATCCCCCGCACCCTCGTTGCCACCGGTGCGCCCCGGCGCGGTTGAGGAGATTCCAATCCTCGATCTTGGGCCCCTCCGGAAAGGCGAGCCGAACGCCAAGGGACGCCTCGCGGCTCAGCTTGCGCGCGTGTTTGAGAATGTCGGGTTCTACTTCATCCTCAATCATGGCATCGCACAATCACTGATCGACGCCGCCTTCGCCGCGGCCGTGCGGTTCCATGACCTGCCCCTCGAACGCAAGCTCGAGCTTCGCCTCAACCAATACAACATCGGCTACCTGCCAATGCGTGGCGGCGTCACGCGGCATTCCGCGCTCAACGCAAACAACAAGCCCAACGTCAACGAGGCATTCTTCCTGGCGCGGGATTTGCCGCCCGATCATCTCGATGTGCTTGCCGGCAAGCCCTACCGGTGTAGCAATCAGTGGCCGCGGGACCTGCCGGGTTTCCGGGACGCCTGCCTGGCCTACGTCGCCGCATTGGAGCACCTGGCGTTGCGCCTCGTACCGCTTTATGCGCTGGCCCTCGACCTGCCGGAGACCTATTTCGCGAAGGCGTTTTCCAACCCGATGTTCAAACTGCGCATGACGCATTATCCGCCTCAGGCCCCAGCCGACAACGAGTTCGGCCTGGCGCCGCATACCGACACGAGCTTCATGACGCTGTTGGCGCCCAACACGGTACCGGGGTTGTCGGTGCGGCTGCCAAGTGGACGCTGGATCGATGCACCGGCGATCGAGGGCGCGTTCCTCGTCAACGGCGGCGATCTGCTCCGCCGCTGGACCAACGACCGGTTCCTGGCGACGCCCCATCGCGTGATCAACCGAACCGGCGCCCGCCGCTACGCCATCCCGTTTTTCTTTGATTGCTGGGCAGACCATGTGATGGCGTGCCTGCCCACCTGCACGGGTCCTGGCAATCCACCCAAATATCCGCCGATAACCTACGTGGAGTATATGAGCTGGTTCCGCACCATGAACTATGGCGCGGTCGCGGGCAAAGAGGCGCAGGGCACGGGGCTCACGGCGGGCTGAGCGCCATCGCTGGCGCCGATGGCCAAACCTGCATAGTATTTTTGCCCAGCTTCTCAGCTTGGGGGCCAGCCCATGACCAACACCACCCGCCGCAGCCTTGTAAAGGGCGCCGCCGCCATGACGGTTGCCGCCGCCGTGCCGAGCCGCGTCAGCGGCCAGGGAGAGGCTCTGAAATTCGGCATCCTCACGCCGTTGACGGGTGCGGGCGGCGCCGATGGTCCACGCATGCTCAAGGCGATGCAGGCGGTGATCGAGGAGGTCAACCGGGCAGGTGGCGTGCTCGGACGCCAGATCGAAACCGTCGTGGAGGATGATCAGACCAATCCCGAAGCCGCCGTGCGCGCAGCGCGCAAGTTGATCGAGGTGGACAAGGTGCCGGTCATCATGGGCACCTGGGCGTCCGCGGTGACGAGCGCCGTGGCGCCGGTGTGCTGGGAGTCCAAGACCTTCCTGTGCACGGTGTCGGGCGCCGATTCCATTACGCAGTTGCCACATCAGGGCTATCTCATCCGCACACAGCCGAACTCCAAGCTGCAGGCCACCTCGCATGCCGAATTTATCGCCGGCCTGGGCAAGAAACGGATCGCCGTCATCGGCATCCAAGCGCCTTTTGCGCTCGCGACCAAGGAGCACCTCGATAACGTGCTGAAGACCAAAGGGGCGAGCGTGGTGGCGTACCTGATCTACGAAAAGGACAAACCGACCTACCGCTCCGAGATCGATCAGGCGATGAAGGCCGATCCCGACTTCCTCTATCTCAACGGCTACGCGCCGGACACCGTTGTGGTGCTACGCGACCTCTTCAAGGCCAACATCAATCTGGCGAAATTCGCCCAGTCCTACGCCGTGCCACAGAAGACGCTGGACACCATCCCTGCCGAAGTATCGGCGGGAACCTTTACGGGTCAGCCGTCGGCCGACATCGACGGTCAGGCCTTCAAGCTTACCACCCAACGTCTGGGTTTTGAGCCCGATTCTTACGAGGCGCAGGCAACGGATTGGGTGAGCCTTGTCATCCTCACGGTCGCCAAGGCCAAGGAGGCTACGGGGACCGCGCTCAAGGACAACGTACGCAAGATCAGCCAAGGTAGCGGCCAGAAGGTCTATAGCGCCACCGAGGGGCTGGCGGTGCTGGCCGCGGGCAAGGATATCAACTACGAGGGCGTATCGGGTCCCTGCGACTTTACCGATATTGGCGACATCCTGGGTTGCCGGTTCCGCTACATGGAAGTGGTGGACGGCAAGCTGAAGTTCCTCAAGATCGTCTGACGCCCAGCCGTTGCCTTGCCTCGCCGAGGCACTCGCCTTGTGGGACGAACGAGAGGCGAGGAGTTGCCTGCGATGGTGATGCGCGGCAGCCCATTTTTCTTTACTCGAGGCGGGCTGGAGGTGTCATGAGCGGCAAGCCAAGTCGAACGGTGATGGCGCCAGCGTCTGTGCCGGCGTTGGCGCGCCATGTCAAAATGCGCCATGACAAGGTGCGCAATCGTTGGGTGATCCTGGCGCCTGAGCGCGTCTTCACGCCCGATGCCGTTGCGATTGCTGTACTCCAGCTGTGCGATGGCAAGCGCAGCGTCGAGGCCATTGCGGTCGCGCTGGAGCAAACCTACAACGCACCCAAGGAACGCATCATCGGCGATATTCTGCCCATGCTGCAGGATCTTGCCGACAGGGGCGTGGTGACGGCGTGAACCCTTTCTCTTTCTCAACGAGCGCTGAGCAAACGCGAGCCCTCGGGCCCCCGCTCGGATTGCTGGCCGAGCTCACACATCGCTGTCCTCTGCAATGCCCTTACTGCTCAAACCCGCTGGTGCTGGAGCGCGCTGGCGGCGAGCTCCCAACTGAGATTTGGCTCGACGTCCTCGAGCAAGCCGCCGCACTCGGCGTCCTGCAGCTGCATCTTTCGGGTGGAGAGCCCACGCTGCGGCCCGATCTTGACGAGATCGTGGCGCTGGCGGCCAAGGTCGGGCTCTATGCCAGCCTCATCACCGCAGGCGTGCTGCTGACGCGTGAGCGGCTGGAGAAGTTGGCGGCGCTCGGGCTCGATCACGTCCAGGTCTCCGTGCAGGACGCGGAGCCTGGCAACGCCGATCGCATCGCCCGCCATGCCGGCGGCCACGCCAAGAAAATCGAGGTCGCCCGTTGGGTGCGCACCCTCAAACTGCCGCTCACCGTCAATGCGCCGGTGCATCGCCAAAACATCTCTAACCTCCCAGCGATCATCGACTTGGCCGTCGACCTCGGTGCGCAACGGCTCGAGGTAGCCCATGTGCAGTACTACGGTTGGGCGCTCCACAACCGCCAGGCGCTGATGCCGACGCGCCGGCAAGTGCTCGACAGCGTCGAGCTGGTCGAGCGGGCTCGCGAGCGCCTCAAGGGGGTCCTGGTCATCGACTTCGTGGTGCCAGACTACTATGCCCGGCGACCGAAACCGTGCATGGGCGGGTGGGGACGCGGCAGCATCAATATAACCCCCTCGGGAAGGGCGCTGCCCTGCCACGCCGCCGAGACCATTCCGGGGCTCCTGTTCGATAACGTGCGCGACAAGCGCCTCGCCGACATCTGGCTCCACTCCGACGCGTTCCAACGCTTTCGCGGCACCGATTGGATGCCGCAGCCGTGCCGCTCCTGCGAGTTGCGGACCGTCGATTGGGGCGGGTGCCGCTGCCAGGCCCTGGCCTTTGCGGGCGATGCTGGCCTGACCGATCCCGCTTGCGCCAAGTCCGACCTGCACGCGGCGTTCACGCAAATCGCCGAAGCAGAGGCCTCCGAGCCGGCGCGGGAACTGGTGTTCCGCAATCCTCGCGCAGGGCGGGACGTTGAGGTCGGCCGACGCTGAGGATCCCCGACTGGTCTGGCGTGGGCAGCGCTAGCGCCGGCTGTCCGCGGTGCGCTCGAGCGTAAGCACGGTCCAGCCAGCGCGACGGCTGCGGGCTGCGAGCCTGAAGCCCGCCGCGCGGTAGGTCGCGATGAGCTCGCGCGCTTGATGGTCGAGAAGGCCGCAGAGCACCGCGATCCCGCGCGGGCCTAGTCCGCGCCGCATGGCGGGGGCGAGCGCGATCAAGGGGCCGGGCAGCAAATTGGCGAGGACGAGGTCGAAGCCTCGCGGCCGGCGCAGCCGCGCATGCGCGAAGTCGGTTGCGGCCATGACGCGCACGCGCGGGCCTGCGCCGTTGAGGCGCGCGTTGGTGTGTGCGACGGCGACTGCCAGCGGATCGTTGTCGACGGCGAGCACATGGGCACCGGGAATGGCTCGGGCTGCCGCGATGGCGAGCACACCCGTCCCGCAGCCCAGATCCAACACGCTCCTGAAACACCGTCGTCGGACCAGGCGGTCAATGGCCTCGAGGCATAGGGTGGTCGTGGCGTTGTGTCCGGTGCCGAAGGCTGCGCCAGCTTCGATCTCGATCGCCATCCGCTGCGGACGTATGCGCTCGCGGTCGTGGCGACCATGCACAAGGAACCGCCCGGCGGCAACGGGAGGCAGTGCGGCTTGCGACAGGGCCACCCAGTCTTGATCGGGCACGGCTTCCAGAACCGGGCTGGGCATCGGGGTGGCGAGCGACCACGCTCCGCGGGCTAGATCCGCAAGGCAAGGTGGCGTGGCGTAGTAGGCCTCCACGACAAAGCGTCCCGGCCCGTTCTCAAACAGCGTGACGGCCAGCGCGGGCGGCGTGGCCCGTTCGGCGAGGAGATCGGCCATGCTCCTTGCCACAGCGAGCGCACTGGGGGGAAAACGGAGTTTAAAGAGCGGCATGGACGGCGTTGGAGCACGAGCGCACGCCGTGTGCAATCCGACGTTGGCCGCGGCGAGCCTGACGGGCGCCGATGGGCCACGCCCAGTGCCCGCTCAACCACGCCTGAGCGGCCCGCTCAAGTTGGCCGCGCCAATCCGCTCGCGGTCGCCGCCCCGCGCAACTTGTACCAGGGATGCGGGTTGCCAGGCACTTTGACGCGCAGCGTGTAGAGGGATGTGTGCGCGCAGCACAGCAAGGTGCGCAGATCTGGTCCGCCGAAGGCAAAATTCACCGCCTGCTCGGGCCACCGGATGATCCCGATGCACTTGCCCGCGGGTGTGAACACCCAGATACCGCCGGGCCCCGTGCAATAGACGCGGCCGATGCTGTCCACCTTGAGGCCGTCTGGGATGCCGGGTGCCGCGCCTTCGTTCATGTCCGCGAAGATGCCGCGTGCAAGCAAATTGCCATCCACGTCAAGCTTCAGCGCGTGGATGTACTTTGACGAGCGCGTGTTGGCGACGTAAAGGGTCCGCTCATCGAGCGACAGCGCAAGCCCGTTTGGGTATTCGCAAAGCGCAAGCTGCGTCAGCGCACCGTCGGGCGCCAGGCGATAGACGGCGGCGCCATCCCAGAGGTTGTCTTCACCGGCCGGGCCCGGAATCTCGCGCTCCTGGTAGGCGCGCCGCTTGTCAGGATCGGTGAAATAGAGGCAGCCGTTCGAGTGGCAAATTACGTCGTTGGGCCGCGCGAAGCGCCCGCCTCTATATCTGTCGGCGAGAATTTCGACCGTCCCGTCCGCTCGCATACGGCTCACGAATCTGCCATCGCCTTCGCACAGAATGAGGCGCCCCTCAAGATCGAAGGTCGTGCCGTTGCCGCCCTGCGTGTTGCTCCTGACCACTTCGGGCCTCTGGTTCGGTGCCATGCGAAACAGCGTGTTTTGGCGGATGTCGACGAAGTACCAGTAGTCATCGGGATGCCACAGCGGGCCCTCGGTGAAAATAAAGCCCGTGGCAAGGCGCTCGGCCTCGGTGGTTTCCAGGACCTCCGGCAAATCGTTGGCGGGCATCGCTCGTGCTCCTTGGGCTGCAGTCGGCTCAAGCTTGCTTGGCATCCTCCAACATCATCGCTGCCCCCTTTTCGCCGATCATGATCGAGGGTGCGTTGGTGTTGCCGCCGATCACCTGGGGCATGATGGATGCGTCCATCACCCGGAGCCCGCGGAGCCCGTGCACTTTCAGTCGCGCATCCACCACGGCGTCAGGCCCGTGTCCCATGCGACACGTGCCGACGGGGTGAAGGTTGGAGACGCCGCGGTTGCGCAAATCCTCGATCAGCGCCGCGTCGCTCGTCACCTCAGGTCCAGGATGCACCTCCGCGACTATGTAGGGTTTGAGGGCCGGTTGGGCGGCGATCTTGCGGGCCAGCCGCATGCCATGGAGCATGGCGTCGATATCGTACGAGGTCTCGAGAAACTTGAACTCGATCCTTGGCGGGTGCAGCGGGTCGGGACTCTTGAGGCTCAGCCTGCCGCGTCCTTCGGGCCGCAGGTGCACCGGCGAGATCGTAAATCCTGGCCACGTGTGGGCCCAGACGCCGGAGCGATCGCGCTTCTCGATCGACCAAAGGAAAATGTTCATCTGCAAGTCGGGACGATCGAAGCGCGGGTCCGATCGCACCAGGATGCCGGCGAGCGTGCTGATGCCGGCAAGCGGCCCGGAGCGAGCGAGCACATACTGGAGGCCGGCGAAAACCTTTTGCGTGCGAGAGGCGGCGAGATCGTTGAGCGTGCGCGCTTTGGTGGCGCGCCAGGCGGCGTAGGAATTGAAATGGTCGTGCAGATTGGCGCCGACCGCCGGCAGGTCACGAACGAGCGCGATCCCCATCTCCTTCAGATGCGCGGCCGGTCCGATGCCGGACAGGAGCAGCAGCTGCGGCGAGCCATAGACGCCGCCCGATACCACCACCTCGCCGCGGCAGCGTGCCCTTTCGAGGCCACCCGGGGTGCGGTACTCGACGCCGACGGCGCGGCCGTCCTCGATGAGGATGCGCGTGGCATGCGCATTCGGCATAACCATGAGATT
Source organism: Hyphomicrobiaceae bacterium (assembly GCA_024281145.1). Classification (GTDB taxonomy): domain Bacteria; phylum Pseudomonadota; class Alphaproteobacteria; order Rhizobiales; family Hyphomicrobiaceae; genus AWTP1-13. Next base: position 23,714 of record JAMXLN010000266.1, read on the forward strand.
TTTTCGGTCGCGTGCGGGTCTCAGATAGGCAACTGCAGCGCTCCAGCGCCGGCCGTTGCCGACGGTCGACTGGTAGTAGCCGACGCCCTCTTGGGTGGCGCCGTTGAAATCCCGATTGCGTGGGATCCCTGCCTGGACAGCGGCCTCGATGACGGCGTCGATGATTTCGCTGCGAAAGCGATTGTCGCTCACCTTAAGCGGTCCGCCCACGCCGTGGAACTCGTCCGCGCCCCGCTCCTGGTCTTCCGCTTTGCGGAAGAAGGGCAGCACGTTTGTGTAGTCCCAGCCCTCGCAGCCGCGCTGGCGCCAACCGTCATAGTCGGCCGGCGTGCCTCGCATGTAGACCATGCCGTTGAGGGAACTCGTTCCGCCCAGCATCTTGCCGCGCGGCTGATAAGAAGTGCGGCCGTTTAGGCCGGCAACCGGTTCGCTTTCGAACTTCCAGTTATAGACCTCGTGCGTATAGAGCTTGTGATAGCCGATCGGGATGTGGATCCAGGGATGGCGGTCGCGACGACCAGCCTCGAGCAACAGCACCCGATAGCGCCCCGACTCCGATAGGCGTGCCGCCACCGCACAGCCGGCCGATCCCGCCCCGGTGACGATGAAGTCGAAGGTCTCCTCGTGCATGGCCCTCCGCCCCTCCTTCTGTGTCGATTGCCGGCTGCCCCCGAACTTTGGAGTGCGGCCGCTCGGACGGGGAACAATTTGGCTCCCATTCGACAACGAGCGTCAACCCGGCGGCGGCGGATTTCCCATGCAGATCTGACCTGCGGTCCAGGTCGGGCGGGGTGCACCCGCCATGGCCGCAGTTGATGTGCGCCAAGGCCGCCATGTCAGCCAGGTCCGCCATCGCGAGGCGGTCGACTGCGGGCCAGTCTCCCCCGCTCAATGGGTGCGCGCGCGGCGGGAAGCTCGATGGCTACGCAGCTTTGCGGGCGCATCCGATTGCAGCTGCGCACCGACCTGCGTTCACGAGCCCAGCTCTTCGGCCCGTCGCGGGAGCGATGGTATTTGCCGGCATGGTCGCGTCGAGGCGAGCCCTCTGGCTCGATCAGCATCGTTCTTCCCGCGATAAGCGGTGCGCCTTCTTCGGGGGATCACGGGTCCAAAAAACGAGCGGATCATGCGCGCCCTCTATCCCCGGCCAGGTCCCGCGGTCGTCGGCAATGGCCCCGTGCTTGGGCTGCGGGCGTCATTTCGATGTCGGCAGTGCCGTGGGCTGGCGTGCGCATCGCGAATGAGCCTGTCGAGGCGCAATGCATCGCGTCGACCCAACGATAGGGTTCACATTTCTGTTGTGTCGGCGTTCTAATGTGGCCGCATAGGGTCAGAGCCAGCATGGCGCGGATCGTCGTCCTCTCGGACATCCACCTGTCACCGACACACGGGTTCTTCTGGGAGAACTGGTGCACTGCGCGCGCGTTTGCCAATGCCGCCAGCGCCGATGCGGTGATCGTTAATGGCGACCTCACGATCAACGGCGCGGACAGTGACGCTGAGATCGCCTTCGCAGCCAACGCATTGACGAGCCTGCGGGCGCCCGTCATGACGCTGCCCGGCAACCATGATGTGGGCGACGAGCCACCGGGTCAGGACCCCAACCAGATCATTGATGCTGACCGCCTGGCCCGCTGGGGCCGGTTCTTTGAGAGCGATCGTTGGACGCTGGATGTAGGCGGCTGGCGCTTGGTCGGGGTCAATGCGCAGCTCTTGGGCTCCGGTCTGGCGCGCGAAAAGGCGCAGGACGAGTGGCTCGATGAGAAGTTGGAGGCCGTTGCGAGGCGGCCCATCGCGCTCTTCCTGCACAAGCCGCTCTTCCTGGAACTTCCCACCGAGGACGTGGTAACTCCCGCGTGCATTGCACCCCTGGCCCGCGCACGCCTGCTCGATGGGCTGCATCGCTACGACGTTCGCCTCATCGTCAGCGGTCACCTGCATCAGCATCGCGATCGCATGCTCGCTGGCCTGCGGCATCTATGGGTACCCGCCGTTGCCTTTGCTGCGCCACAGTCACATGGCGGTGACAGCCGGTGCGGGATCACGGTGCTGGATTTTTCCTCGGATAGCCTGCAGGTGACAATCGAACGACCTCGTGCGTTGGTCTCGCACGACCTGGCGGCGATCAAGGGCCATGGACGTTACCAGTTCCTGCGCGATATGCCGGCCTGTCCTCCCTCGCACGAGGGCTAACGAGCAAGGTCCACGTCGCAGAACTGATGTTGTGCCGGTCCACGAAGTCGCGAAGGCTCCGCTCCGAAGTCACTTTTTTCTTGCGGCGCTATGCGCGTTCCCGATGCGGCGGGTTATCTCCGCGGTGGAGAACGGCATGATCGACACCTCAGATTTCTTTCATGTTAAGGTCGCATCAACTTGAGGTGCCCCTGAACTACATCGTTGGGCCATCAGGGGTAGCATTCTCAAACACGCAAGATGCAGAACGTGTGCGCGTTCGATGACCACTGCGATCATTATTCGCGCCGAGCGGTCGACAGGTACAATAGCTGGTAAGAAGTACGATCTCCATGCGCGGCTTTTGGCTCGGTCTGGTCATTGGGTTAATCGTTATACCGCCTACCCTCATAATAGCGTGCGGGTGGTACATGCTGGCTGTGCCCGGTCGCAGCTATAAGGGTCCACTACCCGCGCCAACACCCAAGGAGCGGGATCTGGCCTCTCGACTGAGAGCGCACGTGTTGGCCATCGCCAGCGCTCCGCACAATGTGCAGCATGATCAGGAACTCGAAGCTGCGGCGCTGTACATTGAGGGTGAACTGCAAAAAATTGGGTACTCCGTAGGTCGCCAGGAATTTTCGGTGGACGGCAACAATGTTCGTAACATAGAGGCGGTACAAGATGGGCGCGACCCAACAGCAACGCTTGTCGTTGGTGCGCACTACGATTCCTACGAGGATGCTCCGGGCGCAAACGATAATGCCACCGGAACTGCGGCTGTGATTGAATTGGCACGCCTACTCAAAGATTGGCAACCCGAACACACGCGCTTGCGGTTTGTTCTGTTTGTTAACGAGGAGCCCCCCTACTATCGTACGCGCGACATGGGAAGCTGGCGTTACGCTGAACGGCTCTCCGACACTGGCGATCGTGTACTGGGTATGATCGCGCTCGAAACGATGGGCGCTTTTTCTGACACCCCCAATTCGCAACGCTACCCTCAACCGTTTGGCCTGATCTTTCCCTCGACCGCAAACTTCATCGCGTTTGTGGGTTTGCCCGGCGCACGCGGATTCTTGCGCGACGTCATCGGTTCATTCCGTCGGAACTTGGCGTTCCCGTCGATTGGCGGCCTTGCTCCCGATATTGTGCCCGGCATCGGGTGGTCTGACCACTGGGCCTTTCAGCAGTTTGGGTTCCCGGCGATCATGATAACGGACACAGCGCCCTACCGCTATCCTCACTACCATCTGCCGAGCGATACGCCCGACAAGGTGGACTACGATAAGCTCGCACGCATCACGAGTGGTCTAGAGCTGGTCGTGCGCGATATTGCCCGTTAATGGAAGCGATAGGTCCGTTCAATCGTGTTCGAGCGTCGTGGCGAGCGCGGGGCACCCTCGGAAATTCCCCTGGGTTTGCCGCCCAGAAGCAACGGGCGTCCGACAGGCCGTTCTCAGCTCATCGCTGCAAGCGGGGAAAGCAGATGTGCGCTTAACCCCATCCGCACCCCGCCGGTCGATGCGTGACACATAGATCCGCACTAAGCTCGCTGATGGCTGGAGCAAATCCCCACCGTCTGTCACCGTGCGGGCTCGCTCCTGGGCGACGCAGCCCAACCGAGCGCAAGCGGCTGCTGCACTTTCATAACCACGTTGCCGACTGGCCAGCGGGCGCCCAACGCCAAGCTTGGGGTCTCGACCGTTGTCAATTGCACGCGACAGTCTTAGCTTCGTGACGCCCCTCCTGGGGGCTTGGCCAGCGCGCTCACCAGAGCGCTGATGGCAGGAGTCGGGGTGCTGGTGATCCTGACGAAATGCCGCGGGAACGGAAGGAAGAGACCAGCTGTTTCTGTGGGCTGCCATACGAGAGCTCGAATGCATCTTGATCCGGTTTTGCTCTCGCGTTTGCAGTGGTCATGGGTGATCGCCTGGCATATCCTATTGCCCGCGTTCACGGTCGGACTCGCGTCCTATATCGCCGTACTGGAAGGCCTCTACTTCTTCACGGGCCGCGAACTGTGGTTTCGCATCTCCGGATACTGGACGAAGATTTTCGCCGTCTCCTTCGGGATGGGCGTGGTCTCCGGAATCATCATGCCGTTTCAGTTTGGAACGAACTGGAGCCGGTTCACCGATGCCACCGCGGACGTGCTCTCCCCGCTGATGGCCTATGAAGGGCTGATGGCATTTTTTCTCGAGGCGTCGTTCCTCGGCGTGCTCCTGTTCGGACGACGGTTGGTGCCAAGCTGGGCGCATTTCCTCGCCGCGCTGATGGTCGCCTTCGGCACGCTGCTCTCCTCATTCTGGATTCTCGCGACCAATTCCTGGATGCAGACGCCGCAAGGCTATCATATCGTCAATGGCCGGTTCGAGCCGGTCGACTGGATCGCGGTCATTTTCAATCCGTCATTCCCTTATCGTTTACTTCACAATGTCACGGCCTTCTACATCACCACGGCGTTCGTCGTGATGGGAGTCGGCGCCTGGCTTTTGCGCCGCGAGCGGGCGACGGAAGACGCGCGCATGATGATCCTCATGGCCCTCGACCTGCTAATCATTCTGGTGCCGCTCCAGATCTTTCTTGGCGATCAGCATGGGCTGAATACGCTCGAGTATCAACCCGCCAAAGTCGCGGCGATCGAAGGCCGATACGACACAGTAAGCCCGATGCCACTCACCTTGTTCGGCATTCCCGACGACAAGGCGGCAGTGATGCGCAACGCGATCGAGATTCCCGATCTTGGCAGCTTGATTCTTACTCACTCCTGGAATGGGACCATCAAGGGACTGAAGGAATGGCCTGCGGATCAACGCCCGCCAGTCGGTCCGCCGTTCTTCGCGTTCCGCGTCATGGTTGGCATCGCATTCATCATGCTGTTCGTTGTGGTCGTGGGGGAGATTTTGCGGGTGCGCGGCCGTTTGTGGGAGGCGGCGTGGTTCCTGCGGCTGTGCCCATTGGTGGCGCCGCTCGGCTTCGTCGCTGTTGTGGCAGGCTGGGTTACCACCGAGGTCGGCCGGCAGCCTTGGACCGTCTATGGATTGCTACGCACCGCGGATTCGGTGTCGCCATCGCTTACCGGCACCGACGTCGCCATATCGCTCGCGCTCTACATCGTCGTCTATCTGATTATGTTTCCGACCGGTATCGGCTTCATGGCCGGCCTCGTCCGCCGCGGGCCGCAGCCCCAGGAGAGCCGGCCGGAGTTGGTAGAAAGCGGCCGCCCACGCCGGCCGTTCGAGGACGCCGCGCGCGCGGTGCCGGACTCGTGAGCGGGGGAATGCGATGGTCCTCGACCTTGTACCACTGTGGACTGCCCTGCTCGCGTTGGCGGTCTTCTATTACGTCGTCTTCGACGGCTTCGATTTGGGCGTCGGCTTGCTCTACGGCTTCGCGCCGAACGAGGCAGGACAAGCCATCGTCATGAGTTCGGTCGTACCGGTCTGGGACGGCAATGAGACGTGGCTGGTATTCGGCGGCCTCGGCCTGCTCGCAGCATTCCCGCTCGCCTTCGCCATCATCATCCCCGCGGTCTACTTCCCAATCCTAATCATGCTGCTTGCGCTCGTGTTCCGTGGCGTCGCCTTCGAGTTCCGGTTCAAGCATCAAGGCTTACGACGGTTCTGGGACCGCGCCTTCGCCGTGGGTTCAGCGGTGGCGACATTTGCGCAAGGGGTAGTGCTCGGAGCTTTCATCCAGGGCTTCAAAGTCGATGGGCGACATTTCGCTGGTACGTCGTTCGATTGGGTGACACCATTTGCGCTATTCACCGGTGTGGCGTTGATGTTCGGGTATGGTCTGCTCGGTGCCGGCTGGCTCGTGCTCAAGACTGAGGGCGAATTGCAGGATTGGGCACGCAGGGCCGGGCGCCTCTGTTTGATCGCGGTCGTGATCGCAATCTTCGCTGTGAGCATTTGGACGCCGCTCGCCAATGGCGACATCGCGCGGCGGTGGTTTTCCTGGCCGAACATTGGTTTCTTTTCGCCCGTGCCCATCATTACCGCCCTGCTTGCGGTCGCAGAATGGTACGCGCTCAACCGTCGACAAGAATTGACGCCGTTTCTCGGCGCCATCGGACTATTCCTGATGTCGTTCATCGGCATCGTCATCAGCCTTTGGCCGATGATCGTGCCGTTCCATTACACGCTGTGGCAGGCCGCCTCTTCGGGGAGCACGCAGGCGTTCTTGCTGATTGGCACTCTGTTCCTGCTGCCGATCATCCTCATGTACACCGCCTGGTCGTACTGGGTCTTTCGCGGCAAGGTGCGGGGCGACGTCCGCTATCACTGACAGAGGATACGATCCTGTCGTGCGGTAGCTTCCTGCGACTTGATTGCTGCATTTTGGCAGGCTGCCTTTCGCGGCATCGATGATGACACCAAGCCATGAACGCACTCCACGTCTGCAGCCCTACACCGGGCCCGCGCTGCTGAGCTACGGATTTAGGCCGTTCTTCCTCCTCGCCGCCGCTTATGCCGGCCTTGGCGTCCTGATTTGGCTGCCGATGTTCTTCGGCGAGTTTGCGATGCCAACCGCGTTCTCGCCGCTCGACTGGCATATCCACGAAATGTTGTACGGCTACCTGCCGGCGGTCATCACCGGCTTCCTGTTGACGGCGATCCCGAACTGGACCGGTCGGCTCCCGCTGCAGGGCGGTTCCCTGGCCGGCTTGGTGGCGGTATGGATCGCCGGGCGCATTGCTGTCTGCGCATCCGCCGTGATCGGCCCGCTCACTTCGGCGGCGGTTGATGGGCTGTTTCTGCTGCTTGTTGCATGCGCCACTGGTCGTGAAGTCATCGCCGGACGCAATTGGCGCAACTTGCCGTCGATATTCATCGTCTTGATCTTCCTGGCCGGCAACGTGATCTTTCACGTTGAGGATTACGAGACCGGGTCTGCCCAATTCAGCTCCCGGCTCGGGATTGCCGCGGCGGTGGTTTTGATCGCGTTGATCGGCGGCCGCGTCATCCCAAGTTTTACGCGCAATTGGCTGGCGCGGGAGAACCCCGGTCGCCTGCCGGTGCCGTTTGGACGGTTCGATCAGGCGGTCTTGATCGTCTCCGTGCTCGCGATGGTGTCATGGGTCGCAAACCCTGCCTGGCTCGGCACGGCGACATTGATGCTGTTCGCCGCGGCGGCACAAACATTACGGATTGCACGCTGGGCCGGCCACCGAGCTTGGCGAGACCGCCTCGTCCTCATTCTCCATATCGGCTATGCCTTTGTGCCGCTGGGCTTTGCGATGCTCGCCGCGCATGTTCTGGTGCCGCAAGTCATCTCGATCAGCGCCGGAATTCACGCTTGGACGACGGGTGCGGTCGGAACGATGACGCTCGCGATCATGACGCGGGCTAGTCTTGGCCATACCGGCCGCGATTTGGCAGCCGGTCCGCTGACGCACGGCATTTACGCCGCCATCGTCATGGCCGGTGTACTTCGGATCGCGGCAGCGGTACTGCCGGACGCAACGACCGCGCTGCTACACGCAGCAGGCGCTGCCTGGGTAGCGGCGTTCTGGATGTTTGCAGCAGGCTACGGTCCCCTGCTGGTGCGACGCAGAAGGGGACGGCCATGACGCACTGGAACAGTGTCAGCAACGCCGGCCCGGCGAACCTGATTTTCGGGCAGAGCTGCTGAGGCGCACTTGTGGTTCAGCTGGCTCTGGGGGAAAAGTTTGCGCAAGGTTTGTCGCCCCCGCAATGAGCGGTAACGGACGCACGTCAACGCCGTTGTCGCGGCGATCCCAAAGTGATGGAGATCGAAAGCTAGGCGATTGATATTGCGATCGAGCTCGTTATTTAGCCGCCACCTCGGCTTTTGGTTCCTTGAAATAGAGAGGCTCGCTGCTCAGCGAACCATATAGAAACGGTTCTTGGCGGCGGTCGGTCTTCTTGCGTACCTCGTCGCGCACCTTTCGGAAGAGAAAGTTGATTTCCAGACCTGGCTCTTCAATGTAGCTCAGTAGAGCCTCTGTGAACGGGCTATGGACACCCGCCCCATCCTCTGCTGTCGTGCCGTGCTTGGCGGAATATGCCACCAGGACGTTTCCTTCTGGTTCGACAATCGCCAGACCGCGCTCGACGGATCGGCTGACGTTGCCTGAGCGCGCCATGCGCGATAGGAACGGATTGTTGCGACAAGAATCGAGGATCACCAGGCCAAGTTTGGTGGCGCTGTCCACTTTGGTCTGGACGCTGGTAAGTGAAATCGTCTCGTCGGCTACATGCGTGTCGCGAGCCAATTTTGCATCCGTCGGAATCAGATAGGTGACCCCGTTCATCTCCATGCCGTGACCCGCGAAGAACACCACTGCCCATTCGGCACCCTCGGCGCGATCGCCAAATTCCTTAATCAACTGTCCCATGGCTTCGCGGCTCAAGTCATAGCGTTCGATGACCTCACCGAAATCGAGGCGCCGCAATGCTTCGGCCATCGAGCGGGCGTCATTGGCGGGATTGGTCAGCTTGCCGCTGTGCACATAGGCCGAATTGCCGATTACCAGGGCTACCCTTTTGGGAGGGGCAACGATGCTTGCGCCGCGCTGGGCCTGGCTCACGCGGGCGATGCGCTGGCGAGCGATCTCCTGGCGTTGTTGGTCAGTGTGCGAGATCGCAGGTAGCTCAAGGATCGCACGATAGTCGGCAATTGCGCGATCTTGCTGCCCCTTTTTCTCATAAACGAGGCCGCGGTTCAGATAGGCAAGCTGGAACTTGGGTTCCAGTTCGATGGCCTGGTTTAAATCCGCTAACGCACGATCCAATTCATCCTTCTTGATGTAGACATTCCCCCTATTGTTGTAGGCGAGTGAGAATTTTGGGTCGAGCAGGATGGAGACATCTAGGTCCGTGATGGCTCGTTCAAGCTCACCCCTGCTGCCATAGATGTTGCCGCGATTCGAGTACCCCGCAGCCAGCTTGGGATCGAACTCAATTGCCTTGCTGTAATCCGCGAGAGCCTTGTCGCGCTCTCCCTTGGCACTGTGAGCTATCCCGCGCCGATTATAGGCAAGGGCAAACCGCGGGCTCAACGCCACCGCCTTGTCGAAGTCCGCAATGGCGCCATCAAGATTACCATTGAGATAGTGCAAATGTGCGCGATTGCTGTAGGGCGCGACGTAGGTTGGATCGAGCTCAACTGCCTTGCTGTAGGAGGAGATTGCCTTCGCTCGGTCACCCTTCGAACTGAACACGTTGCCTAGGCTATTGTGAAGCAAAGGGTCATTGGGGCTCGCTGTCAAAGCCTGCTCGTATTTTACAAACGCCTCATCAGGATGTCCTTCCGTTGCGAGAATGAGACCCTCAATGTAGGTCTTGCGATCTGGGTCTTTTGCTGCAGCCTCAGCAAAATCCTTCGTCGCACGGTCCTTATCTCCTCGCGAGACGAAGCCGTTGGCTCTGTAAATATGCGCGAGTGCGAGCTTCTTGGGTTCGGTGGTCTCCTTTATGAGCCTGGAGCAGGCTGACACCCGGAAATCCGGGGTACTCAGCGAGCACTCCTCCCAATCCCCCGCCAACGCGCTGGCGCAAACGCCAATTGCGATGGCCGCGGCGGCAATCCTCACAGCAGAACGCATAGATGCCTCTCCCACCTTCGTTCCCTGGCGGGTTCCCTGGTCGTGCGACACGACAGAACCGCGCTCGACCTTCCTTACGCACCCGGCGGCGAGCAATGAGTCCACTCTTCGCGGCGTTTTGATGTCGCCGCAAGAGCGCAATTTTTAACTGGCTCGGTTCGCGGGATTTGCTGAGCGAACGCAACGGAATCGCTGGTGCTCGAGCTGATCTGCACGAAGCCGATCTTCAAAAAGTCGCCAAAGAAGCGCTCGGCGACTGCCCGCCATCGAGCGCCGACCCCGACGAGATCCGGATCGGCAATAGTGCAACCGAGGCCGAGATCAAGCGCCTCTCCACAGCCGGCAACCTCGCCAGCTACCGTCTCCTGCACTTTGCGACCCATGGGGTTCTCGCCAGCCAACTCAGGGGCGCGCGCGAGCCCGACCTCATCTTGACGCCGCCCGGCGGGTGCACACAGCAAGTGGGCGCGCCGGCGAAGCCTCGAGCTGCGCAACCTTCTGCACGAGCCTTGGGCAGACTTGGCCGTGGTCTGATCGTGTGGAGAGGGGACTATAGCTCGTTCTGCGTGATGCCCTGGCCGTGTAGCCCTCAGTTGCTGAAACCAGACAGCAACAGGTTTTGGGCAGAGCTTTCAACGTACAGAAGACGCGCTTATCCGACGGCTCGTCACCGACCACAAGAACGATCGCGAATTTCCGCAAGGAGAACGTCGTTATGGCGTGAGGCGCAAACTCTGCTACGTTTGACTATTGGCGAGGGAGTTGGGGGCACGCCGTGTATTGCGCCTTCTTGAGCTACAGCCGCGCTGACCGTGCGTTTGCCGAGTGGCTGCAGAGGGCGCTCGAGAGCTACAAGATCCCGCGTGAGCTCGTCGGCCGTGCGACGCGGACGGGAGTGGTGCCGCGTTCCCTGCGGCCGATCTTCCGCGATATGTCCGATTTTCCGGCTGGCGGTGTGCTCGGCGATCGGATCCGCGAAGCCATCACCGGATCTAACGCGCTGATCGTTGTGTGCTCGCCGGCGGCCGTGAAAAGTACCTACGTGAACGGCGAGATCAGCGCCTTCAAGGGCCGGCACGACGCCGGCCCCATTCTGCCCATCATCTGTGACGGTGTTCCGGAGGACCCCGAGCGGGAGTGCTTTCCCCAGGCGCTGCGCTTTCGCGCCGACCCGGACGGCGCTCTGACTACCGTGCGGGAGGAGCTCCTCGCAGCCGACGCCCGCAATGTCGGTGATGGTCGCGAGCTCGCCAAGATCAAACTGATCGCCGGCCTGCTCGGAGTACCGCTCGATGAGCTCGTTCAGCGTGAAAAGGTCGCCGCGCGCCGCCGGCAACGTCGGCTGGCGTCGCTCGCGGCAGCAATGGCGGTGTTGGCGATCTGCGCGAGTATCGGCGCCTGGCTCGCCGTCGATGGCAAGAGCCGCGCCGATGCGAGCCTGATGCAGGGATTGGGAGCAACCGACGTTCTCATCGGGGATATCGCCGAGGGCATGCGCGATTTCAGAAGCGTGCCGACCGAGCGTGTCGAAGCGGTGCTTGCCAAGGCCGAGCACCTGCTGGACAGCTTCGGCGGCGATGGGCCGACCAACAATCTGCTAGCTCGGACGCGGCGGCGGGTCGCTGATGCCTTCTTCCGGCCGAATGTGACGGAGGTGCGCTGGCACCAGGGGCGAGCGATGAACGCATTGTCGCTTTCGTACCTGCGTCTCGGCCGTAGCGAACAGGCGATGGCCAACGCCACCTGTGCGGTCCGTCTGTTCGATGCCCTCGCAAAGGATCCCAGGGCAGCCGGCGCCTCAGGCTCTGCCGTCAGGCTGCAGCTGCTGCGCGCGCGCACGTCGCGCGGCGACGTCCTGCGAGGGATGGGCGACCTCGCGGGGGCGGCCGACGTGTTCTTGACGATCGGCGAAATGGGGGCGGCCGACGCGGCGCCCGAGATGCGGCTCGCAGCGTCGAAAGCCCTGCGCAAAGCCGGGGAGGTCTTTGGCCTGCAGGGCAACTGGGGACGGGCTAGCGAGCACTTCGCGCGCGCCGCCGCCGTCTTGCAGGCACTGGTCGATAGTGGCGCCACAGCGCCCTCCCAAGAGGTGGTGCGCCAGGACCTTGCCGATGTCCGCATTGATCTCGGCGACGCGCTGGTCGCGGGTGCGCCGGCGGCTGCCGTTCCCGAGGACGCGAGCAAAGCGCTCCGCCAGTACCAGGAGGCCGCAGCGATGCTAGCGGGCCTGCTCACTGCGTCGCCGGACAACAAGATCTGGGCCAGCATGCTGGCCGCCGCGCGCCTGAAGGAGAGCGAGGTGCTGGCGGTGCTCGGCGACCGCTCGCGGTCCGATACCGCGGCGACCACCGCCCTCGATTTGATCAAGGGCGTAGCCGCGGCCGACCCACGCAACGACGAGGCGCAGCGCGCACTCGCCCGCTACTACCGCACGCTTGCGCGCGGTCGCCTGCGCTTTCAGGATTCGGCCGGCGCGCTTGCCTTTTTCCAGGAGATCAGCGCGCTTGCGGACCACCAGCTGCTGTCGCCCGACGCATCCGTGAGCCTGTGGCGCCGTTCGCGCGCGGACAGCCGGGCGGAACAGGGCAGAATACTCCTCACGCTCGGCCGCAGAGACGAGGCACTCCCGCTGCTGCGCGAAAGCCTCGCCGAGCTAACGGCGCTCACGCCGTGCGCCGAGGCCCGCGACGGCGAACAGATACGCATTTCTGCGGGCGAAGTGCAGAACTTGATCAAGACGCTCGCTGGCGACGACGGCCTTGTCGCGTCGCCCATCGGCGCGGCCGAGACGTGCACGGCGCCGCTAGCCCGAGCGGAGCCGCGCCAACAGGCGGCATCGGGCGTGCGTTGTCCGATCTGAGTATTCCCAGAGGAGGAGGTGGAAATGCGTGAATACCCAGCAGCGTCAGCCGCGAGGGCGCTCGCGGTGCTTGCGGCCACGGCGATGGTGGCGGCGACCGTGACGCTGAGTGCGCCGGCCATTGGCAAGACCAAGGGCGCGCCCAAAGGGGAGCTCAAATCTTTCTGGGATGACCCTTGCAGCTTCAGCTTTTGCATACTCGACAAGAGGGGCCGCGTCTTCCCCGTGGCGGCCATAACCCTGAAGCTGAGGTGCCATTCCATCGAGGACAATGTCTGCAAGTGCCGTTCCGGACATAGGGCCACTGCACAGGGCTGCCGCCGATAGGATGCCACCCGAGCAGGCGTCTCTTATGGCTTGTACAAGCGCTGCGCCTAGGAGCAGCGTCGTTGGTCTTTGAGTGTGGATGCCATCATCGAACGCCTGGCCAAGACCGACCCAACAATGTCGGCTGGCAGCGCGATCTCTCGGTGTCCTATGCCAAGGTTGGCGACGTGCTCGGCGCATGGCCTGCGTAAGGCCGGCGCCAGCATCGCTGCCGAGAGCGGAGCGACCGAGCATCAGCTCATGGCCATTGTCGGTTGGGCGACCAGCAAAGAGGCTGAACGCTATACGAAGACTGCCAAGCGCAAGAAGATGGCCGGCGACGCCATGACCTGCTGGTGAGGCCAAAGGACGAACAAAAGTTTCCCACCTCGGGTCGCAAGCGCGAAAGGTGAGAAAATCAATCGCAAAATATCAATGAAATCAATGGACAGGAGATCATGTTGGACTACGAGGTCGAATACAACAACCGTCAGCGTGTGCCGGAGCACCCGCAGATCAATGCGCGCTGGCAGGCGGCGTCCGCGGCCTATCGCGCCACCGCGCGTGCCGCTCTCGATCAGACCTATGGTCCCGGAGAGCGCCAGCGTTACGATCTGTTTTTGGCCGGCGAGGCCAATGCGCCGCTCGTCGTCTACATCCACGGCGGCTATTGGCAGCGCGGTGATCGCAAGGACTACGCGTTCTTGGCGCAGCCGCTCAACGCACGCGGGCTCGACGTGGCGCTCCCCTCCTATGCACTGTGCCCGACGGTGTCGGTGATGGACATCGTCGCCGCGCTGCGCTCGTTCTTGGTGGCGCTGTGGAGGAAGACCGGCAAGCGTGCGCTCCTCACGGGTCACTCGGCAGGTGGACATCTCACAGCCGCCATGCTGGCGACCGACTGGAGCACAGTCGCTGACGTGCCCACCGATCTGGTGCGCACCGGCATTGCGGTCAGCGGCGTATTCGATCTGGGGCCCCTTGTTGGCACCAGCCTCAACGAGGCCCTAGGCCTCGACGCACCGGCCGCGCGGGCGGCAAGCCCACTGTTCTGGCCGCCGCCGGCAGGTCGTGTGCTGGTGGCTGCGGTCGGCGGAGCCGAGAGTGCTGAGTTCCGGCGCCAAAGCCGCGAGATCGCGACAAGCTGGCAGAGCGCCGGCGTCAGTTGCCAGTATCTTGAGGTGCCCGGCGCAAATCATTTCACGGTGGTTGACGAGCTGGTGAACCCCGACAGTGCCCTCTCCGCCAAGCTCGCGGAGTGCGCCCGCCCCTGAAGCGAGCCCCGAACCGGGCCAACCGCTCCATCGGCTTGGCGAAGCGGAGCGTCCGCG
>JAMXLN010000267.1 GCA_024281145.1 Hyphomicrobiaceae bacterium
ACCCGTCGCCCGTGAAGTACATGCCTTTGTAAGCGGAGAAGTAGGTCTGCACGAAGCGCTCGTGATCGCCGAACACCGTGCGCATCTGGCCGGGCCAGCTGTCGAGGATCACGAGGTTGCCGCTCGCTGCGCCATCGAGCACGCTTCCCTGCTCGTCCACGAGGGCCGGTTTGATGCCAAAGAACGGCCGTGTTGCCGAGCCCGGCTTCAATTTGGTGGCACCAGGCAGCGGGGTGATGAGGATACCGCCGGTCTCCGTCTGCCACCAGGTGTCGACGATCGGGCAGCGTCCATCGCCCACCACACGATGATACCACTCCCAAGCTTCCGGATTGATGGGCTCTCCCACGCTGCCCAAGAGTTTCAGGGAGGAGCGGTCAGTGCGCTTTACGAAGTGGTCGCCCGCGCCCATCAGCGCCCGAATCGCGGTTGGCGCCGTGTAGAAGGTGTTGACGTCCCACTTGTCGATGACATGCCAGAAGCGCGACGGCGTCGGGTAGTTGGGGACGCCTTCGAACATGAGCGTGGTGGCACCGTTGGCGAGAGGACCATAGAGGATATAGCTGTGGCCTGTGACCCAGCCCACGTCGGCCGTGCACCAGTAGATATCGCCGTCGTGATAGTCGAACACGTACTGGTGGGTCATTGCCGTATAGACCAGGTAACCGCCGCCGGTGTGCAGCACGCCCTTGGGTTTGCCGGTCGAGCCCGACGTATAGAGGATGAACAGCGGGTCCTCCGCGCTCATCTCAACGGGCGGGCAATGGGGCTCAACCTTCACGAGTTCCTCATGCAGCCAGATGTCACGTCCCGCGTTCCAAGGCACGGGCGAGCCGGTGCGGCGCACCACCAGCACCTTCTCGTCGCCCTTGCCCTTCTTGAGCGCCTCATCGGTGTTGTTCTTGAGCGGGATGGCCCGACCGCCGCGCACGCCCTCGTCCGCGGTCACGATGAGCTTGGAATCGGCATCCAGGATGCGGCCGGAAAGACTGTCCGGAGAAAACCCGCCGAAAACCACGGAATGAATGGCACCGATGCGCGCGCAGGCCAGGATGGCGTACGCGGCCTCGGGAATCATCGGCAGGTAGATGGTGACACGGTCACCCTTCTTGACGCCGTTGGCCTTCAGCACATTGGCAAATTTGCAAACCCGCTCGTAAAGCTGTCGGTAGGTGATCTTCTCGTCCATCGTCGGGTCGTCGCCTTCCCAGATGATGGCGACCTGATCGGCACGCGTCTTGAGGTGCCGGTCGATGCAGTTGACGCAGACATTGAGCGTGCCGTCCTCATACCACTTGATGGCAACGTTATCGGGGGCAAACGAGGTGTTCTTGACCCTGGTATAAGGCTTGATCCAGTCGATGCGCTTGCCCATCTCGCCCCAGAAACCGCTGGGGTCCTCGATCGAGCGCTTATACATCTCAAGGTAGCGCTCGTTGTCGACGAAGGCCCGGCTCGCCCACTCGGCGGGAACATTGTAAACCTTGTCCGACATGGTGCTCATCCTCCCCGGAACGGCGTTCCGCTGCCTCTATTATCGGCAGCCGCCGGCGTTGGGCAACAGCCGCTTTGATCGAGGTCTGGGCATCTGGGCCGGCGGGCGCTGGTGCCGTCCCAAGCCCGGCATAGCGCGCGAGCTTGACCGAAGCCTCGCACCTCGCTGGGTCCACGCACGCCATTGCCTTGCGGGCTCCGGTTCCAAGAGCCCCAGTGCATCTTGAGTGCATCTTGAGCGCATCTTGAGCTCATCTTGAGCGGAACCGCCCGGCGCTTACCCACATCCGCTGCAACACGCCGTCCCTGCGGATCGCGTAGTGAAAGAGCGCCGCACCCACATGCATGCCAATGAAGAGGACGAGCGCATAGGCAGCGAGCCGGTGCCAGTGAAAGACCTCCCGGGCCTTGGCATCGTCCTGCCCCGCCAGCGTTGGCAGCTTGATGCCAAATGGCGCGAACGGCCCATAGTAAGAAATGGCGAGCCAGCCCAGCATCGGCACGATGATGAGCAATGCATAGATCGCCCAATGCGTGATGTGGCTTGCGGTCTTCTGCCAAAGCTCGACCGTGGGCTCAGCGGCCGGTGCGCCGTGGGCAAGCCGATAGGCCAGGCGCGCGAGCAGCAACGTAAGGATCGCCAGGCCCACCAGTTTGTGGCTGTCGTAGAGCTTGCCGGTGGGCTCGGCGAAGTTGGTGGCGGCGCCGTATCGCACCATGAAGAGCCCGAGCGGCACCTGGATGGCGAGGGCCACGACCGTCCACCAGTGCAAACGCCGCGCAGTAACGCTATAGGTGGGGTCCTCGGCCTCAGCGCCGCGAGGTTTCCGCTCCCCCATGATGAGCCCTTCCCCTCTGGACACCAGTTCAGCTTCATTTAGCACTTTCTGCGAGCCGATGGCATGCTCGGCCTGCCGCTTCGAGAGCGGCGGCGCTATAGAGATCGCACGGCTGGCAGCGCGCTTGCCTCCACGACGTTGAGCCGACCGCTTTACGCATGGTGCCCAGGACCCGACGACCGCACACGTTGCCCGCGCATTTGCGCGCTCCAGGCGTAGCGGGGCTCGTCAGCCATTTGGCCGCCGCCACGGTGCAGCCATGGGCATTCAGCTTCGCCATTTTCCTGCTCGCCTCGCTCATCATCGACTGGCCCTGGTTGTCCGGTCGCGTGACCATCCCCTGGGACGCCAAAGCGCAGTTCCTGCCGCAAATTCAGTTTCTCGCGCAAAGCCTGGCCCGCGGCGACTCGCAGGCCTGGACCCCCTTCGTGTTCAGCGGTCATCCCCAAATTGCCGACCCACAGTCGATGATTTTTTCGCCGCCGTTTCTCGCCTTGGCGCTCATGGACGGCGCGCCGAGCCTGTGGGCGCAAGATGCCACGGTGCTCGCCTGCGCGGTCCTGGGCGGCGCTGCGCTGATGCTGTGGTGTCGGGATCAACGTTGGCACTGGGCAGCCGGACTTATCGCTGCGCTCGCGTTCAGTCACGGCGCGTCCATGGCCTGGCGCATCCAACACATCGGTCAGGTGCTAAGCCTCGCCTATCTGCCAATGGCGATGCTGTGCCTTGATCGCGCGCTGTCGCGTGCCTCGATCCGCTATGGCTTTGCCACAGGTATTATCGTCGCGGCAATGGTGCTTGGTCGCGATCAGGTGGCACTGCTCGGCCTTTATGTTTTGGCAGGCCTGGCAGCATGGCGTGTGCTCT
This sequence comes from Hyphomicrobiaceae bacterium, assembly GCA_024281145.1. Lineage (GTDB taxonomy): Bacteria > Pseudomonadota > Alphaproteobacteria > Rhizobiales > Hyphomicrobiaceae > AWTP1-13. Next base: position 3,201 of record JAMXLN010000267.1, read on the forward strand.
CGTCCGCTGAGCCCGGGCGCGCGTTGCGCCGCAGTGTTCTGCCCCTTATCGCCGGTGGAGCATGCGCGGGCCTGCTCGCGGCCCTACCGGTCCTGCTCACGGCCTTGTTGGCGCACCAGTCGAACCGCCCCTCCATCGATTACGTCTCTGCCGCACGCGGCTCGCTCCATCCCGCGCTGCTGCTCACGCTCGTGGTGCCCGATGTGTTTGCTGCGTCGGGCCGCATGGAGGACTACTGGGGCCCGCCGAGCTTTGCCTGGCCCGACACCGGCCTCTTCCTGGCCCAGAACATGGGCGTACTCTACATGGGCGCGCTGCCGCTCGTCTTGTTGCTCATCGCCGCCATACGCGGGTGGATCTTGGCGCGCGAGGCGCGCTTTTTCATGGGTGCCGCGGCCGTCGCGCTCGTCTACGCGCTGGGCTGGTATACGCCGCTCTTCCGGGTCCTCTATGCGCTGCTACCGGGCGTCGATCTCTATCGCCGCCCGGCCGACGCTGCCTTCCTGTTGGGTGCACTCGGCGCCACCCTCTCAGGCTACAGCATGCACCGCCTCTGCGGCGCCCCAGTCGCGTCGCGCCAGACGGCGCGCATTGCCGCTGCCATCCTCGTGGTGGCGTTCCTGCCGGCCATCGGCCTTGCACTGTGGCTCGGCCACGTGCCGCTCATTCGCTTGCCGCTGGCGGCCGCATTGATTTCGTTTGCGGCCGCGGCGAGCGCGCTCATTTGGGCCATGCCGCGGCTGGCCAGCCGCCCGCGGTTGGCGGTGGCGGCACTGGCCGGTGTGCTGACATTGGATCTCGCCTACAACAACGGCCCGTCCTCGGCCACGGCCCAGCCGCCCGAGAGATATGACCTGCTGCGGCCCAACACCCACAACGCCACCATTGCGATCCTCAAGTCCAAGGTCGTCGCCGACGAGAAGCGCCGCGACCGCATCGAACTGGCCGGGCTCGGCTTTGACTGGCCTAACGCCAGTCTCACGCACGGACTGGAGAACACTTTGGGCTACAACCCGATACGTCTTGCCCTCTATAGCCAAGCGGTCGGCGCCGAGGACCACGTGGGCCTGCCCGACCAGCGCAAGTTCTCGGCGCTGTTTCCCTCCTACCGATCGACGCTCGCCAACCTGCTCGGTCTGCGCTTCATTGCGACCGGCGTGCCCATCGAGACCATTGACAAGCACTTGACAGGCGACCTGCCGCTCATCGCGCGCACGCCGGATGGCTACATCTACGAAAACCCCGACGCCTTGCCGCGCGTTTTGTTCACCACCGCGGCGCGCGCCGCCGATTTCACGCGGCTCATCGCCGATGGTGCCTGGCCTGACGTCGATTTGCGCTCAACGGTGCTGCTTGAACGCGTGGCCCAGGCGAACGCCGCGCCCAAACGTCCGGGAACCGCGCGCATCTTGAGCTACCGCAATACCGAGGTGCTCGTGGAAACCGACAGCCCCGACGGTGGCATCCTCGTCCTCAACGACCTGTGGCACCCCTGGTGGTTTGCCGAGGTTGATGGCCGGCCGGCCGAGATGCTGCGCGCCAACGTGCTCTTTCGCGCCGTCGTCGTGCCGCCCGCGCGCCACACCGTGCGCTTCACCTTCCGGCCCGTTGCGGCCGCTCTCGGCCTGATCGGCCAATAGCGGCGCTGCGGTTACCAGACACCAGCCTCTGTTTGTGGTGCGCCAACTGAGCTAACGTGCCTCACCAACGCCAACCCTGAGAGTGCCCGCATGCCGGCCCCCACCTGCGACCATAAACGGCAACCACCTGTCCAGGTGGGGATGGCGCATCGGGAGACCATCCCATGACAGCACCGTTGCCCCGCCTGCGCGAACGCACCATCACCTTTGCCAACGGCAGCATCGGGCGCAACCTCGACATTCCCTCGGCCACGCCCGCCAACTACTTCGAGGCCATCAGCCGGTCCGCGCAGATGGCGCGCGTCACCGTTGACGGCAAGCTCTTTCTGCCTCCCGCTGCCACCGACAGCAAACCCCTACCGCTGGTGATCGTCGTCCCAGGCAGTCTCGGCGTTGCTGCCTCCCACTTGGCGCATGCGGAGACCTTGACGGGGATTGGTATCGCCGCGTTCGTTCTCGATCCCTTCAGCGCGCGTGGAGTGGGCTCAACCGTCGCCAACCAAACGCAGTATTCGTTTGCGGCGAGCGCCTATGATGTACTTGCCGCGTGGAAAGTGTTGAGCGCCAGACCTCAGTTCGACGCCGCCCGCATCGGTGCGCAGGGCCACAGCCGCGGTGGGTCTGCTGTCCTCACCGCGGCCTGCCGCCGTTTTGCCGATGCGGCGATCGGGCCCGGCAACGGGCTCAAAGCCGTGTTGGCGGCCTATCCCTGGTCGGGCCACCAGTTCCTCAATCCAGCTGTAGGAGACACCGAAATTCGGGTCTTGATGGGAGATCGCGACGAGTGGTGCTCGCCCATGCAGGTGCAAGGCCACCTGCAGGCCATCAGGCTCACGGGAGGCACGGCGTCCTTGCGCCTCTTTGGCGGCGCCGCCCATAGCTTCGACCGCGGTTCGCCGCTGGCGCGCATTGCGGACGCGGCCATCTCGCCTGGCGCCCTCACCGCCTACATCGCCGACGACGGCGCCTTCATTCACCCCCTCCAGAGCGCCCCCGACCCCCGCCTCAAGGACCGCGATCTCATGGTCTATGGGCTCAAGTCGGGCTACGGCATAAAGGGCGCAACGCTTGGAACGCGCGGCGAGGAGGCACGCCTTTTCCGCGTTGACATGATCGCCTATTGGCAGCGCACGCTGCAGCCCTGAGACGGACGGGAGCCCGCTTTGACAGGGGACACTCGCATGCGCATCGACGGCAAGGTGGCCATCGTGACGGGCGCCGCCTCAGGGATCGGGGCCCAATGCGCCGAAACGCTCGCACGAGCCGGCGCCAAGGTCATCGCAACGGACATCGACAGCGCCGGCGGCGAGCGCGTTGCGCGCAAGATTGCCGAGGCGCGCGGGGATGCGATCTTCCTCGACCAAGACGTGACCGAGGAGGCGCGCTGGCCCCAAGTCATTGCTGCGGCGGAGGGCCGGTTCGGTCGCCTCGACATCATGGTGGCCAACGCCGGCATCGGCCTCGTGGTGCCGCTCGAAGAAATGTCGCTCGTCGACTGGCGGCGCCAGCAGGCGATCAATCTCGACGGCGTGTTCCTGGCGGTGAAGCACGCAATCCCGGCGATGCGCCGTGTCGGCGGCGGCTCGATCATTTTGATGTCGTCGGTGGCTGGCCTGCGCGGAGCCGTGGGTCTTGCAGGCTACTGCGCCAGCAAAGGTGGCGTGCGCCTCCTCGCCAAGGCCGTGGCACTCGAAGTGGCGAGCGCCAACATTCGCGTCAATTCGGTGCACCCCGGCATCATCGCCACGCCGATCTGGGGCAAGCTCACCCCGAGCGCGGGAGCCGAACGGCGCAACGCCCCCCTCGAGCCCCCCCTCGACCCCCACGAGCGGGCAAGAGGCGCCGTGCCGCTTGGACTTGCAGGTGAGGCCCAGGACATCGCCGACGGCGTGCTCTTTCTCGCGTCCGACGCCGCGCGCTACGTGACCGGAAGCGAGCTCGTCATCGACGGCGGCATGATGGCCGGCGCTGCGCCGCGGCCACCCACATGAAGCGGCGCGACGGTCACCGCTTACCGCAGCGGGTGCACGCGATGGCGTTCATCCCCCCTTCAGGCGCGCCCCGTGACATTTGGCCGTCCGCCAGCACCCTCAGGGCGCTACAATGCTGGCTATGATCACGAACAATGCCCTCCCACGCTCCAGCCCGCGGCGATAACCCATGACAGTTGAGCATTTCCAGGCCCCGGACGCGCCGGGCTTCAAGCTTGACCCGCGCGTGGTGGGAGCCTTCGGTCGGTTCGCCGGCGGCTTTTGGCGCGGCACCAGCGCCTTGCGTGCCTGGGCGCTCACGCTCGGGCTCGCCCTGTTTCTGATCCTATCCACCGCGGCCACCGTGGCGCTCAATCAGTGGAACCGCTGGTTCTTCGACAGCCTTGAGAACCGCGACGTGGAGGGTCTCACGCACGCCGTCTTCGTGTTCGGCCTCATCGTCGTCGCCATGGCCGCGGTGGGCGTCGGCATTGTGCTGACCCGGGAAACCCTGCAGGTCGACTGGCGCGCCTGGATCGTCAGACACCTCGTCGATCGCTGGCTGTCGCGCCAGCGCTTCTATCACCTCAACGTCACCGGCAAGGAGCCGCCAAACCCGGAGTACCGCATCTCCGACGACACGCGCTGGGCCACCGAGCCCCTGGTCGACCTAGGGATCGGGCTGGTGCTGGCCGTCGTTGGCGCGGCGGCTTTCATCTCTATTCTGTGGACCGTTGGCGGCTCCTACACCCTCGAGCTGGGCACCCTCGGGCCCGTCACCATCCCAGCCTACATGGTGCTGGTGGCGCTCACCTATGGCCTTCTTGCCTCCGGCTTGATGCTCTGGGTGGGTGCGCCGCTCGTGGGGTACGTCGGGCGCAAGAACGAGGCAGAGGGCTACTTCCGGTTCGCCATGATGCGCATCCGCGATAATGCCGAAAGCGTAGCTCTGATGAACGGCGCCCGCTACGAGCAGGCCGTTCTCGGCCGCTTCTACGACACCGTCGTGGCGCGTTGGATGGCGATCGTTTGGCAGCACGGCCATCTCACCTGGATCACCAACGCGTCCGGGCCCATGATCCCCATCGTCCCCCTCCTGTTTGCCGCGCCCAAGTACATCTCGGGCGAGCTTACCTTGGGGCAAGTGACGCAATTGGCGGCCGCCTTCGTGCAGGTCCAGATCGCCATTTCTTGGGTGGTCGACAACTACAACCGCGTGGCCGAGTGGTACGCCTCGGCCCGCCGCGTGATGGACATCGTCACTGCCTGTGCGGCGATCGACCCCGACATCGAGGCCATTGCACCCACGCCGGCCCGGCCCGCTCCCGGCAAAGGCGCGACCGTGCGCCTCAGCGACTTTGAGATCGCCGACGGCAGCGGCCGACCCCTGCTTTCAGGCGACGACCTCGCGGCGCGCCCCGGCGAGGCCGTGCACGTGCACGGCGATTCCAGCACCGGCAAGTCGACGCTCGTGCGCGTGTTCGCCGGCCTGTGGCCGACCGCGCGCGGGAAGCTCACTCTGCCCGATCGGTCCGAAGTGATGATCGCGCCGCAGAAGAGCTATCTGCCGCTTGGCTCGCTCAGGGGCGCGTTGCTCTATCCCGAACCCGCGCTCAAGATGTCCGACGAGCGGCTGAGAAGCGCGCTGGAGACAATGGATCTGGCGGTCCTCGGCGAACGGCTTGACGAGGTGGCGCGCTGGGACCAAGTGCTCTCCAACGGCGAGCGCCAGCGCCTCGCCATGGCCCGGCTCCTCGTTCATCGCCCGCGCGTCATCATCCTCGACGATGCCCTGTCCGCGCTTGAGGAGGCCGCGCAGTCGGCGCTCATTGCCCGCCTGCGCATGGAGCTCCCCGAAGCCACCATCGTAACTTTGGCCCAGCGCCCGGCCCCACCCAGCGGACACGACCGCCAGCTGGTGCTGCAGCGGCGCGCCGGCAGGCCGATCTTGGTGGGGGCAAAGGAGCCCGTGCTCGCCGAGGTCAACTAAAACGAGGCAAGAGGGGGCTCCCAGCAGAGCCGCACGTGCATGACCAAGCTCAATTATTGGAACGAGACCTGGAGCCTCGATGAGGTGCAGTGTCCCTGCGATCTCGACTTCGTTGCCTACCTCAACGAAAAGGGAGCCAAGGACGCCGCCATCTTCCATTTCGGTACCGGCAACCACCATGTCGTCGGCTTGCGGATGGCAGAGAACGGCTCCAACAGCGCCGTGCTCGGCATAACGGCCTCACCGCAGGAATATGACGACTACATCGACCTGTTGATCACCAACCCGCGGCTCGGCTTCACTTACAAGGTCTTGTTCGGCGATATCTACCAGCTCGACCCCCGGTTGTTGCCCGAATTCGAGTACGTGAGCCTGTTCCACGTCGGCGAATTCCGCACGCCCGAGAACGATGCCTACGGAGCACTCACGGACCTTGAGATGACGCTGGTGTTGGCCGACAAATTGCGCCCTGGTGGAGAGATCCTCTTCTATACGGGCTCTTTCGCCTACGACAAGGCCACGGCCGTGGCTCAAGAGCTCGTCAAGCAGCGTCCTTTTGACCCCGTGGGCCGCTATAAGAGCCTTCAGATCTTCAGGAAGCGGGCGCACTGACCCGACCATGTCGACGTGGGATATCTACAAGCGGGCGATGACCATGCTCGTGGTCGAGCGGCGCCAGACCATCGGCCTGGTCATCTGCGGCATCGCCCTCGGCGTGGTGCCAATCGCTGAGCAGGTGTTGCTCGCGCGCGTGGTCGATGCGCTGGCGCTTGGCAAGGGGGCCTTCCCGATCATCGGCCTTTGGGCCGTGCTCGGCTTCATCGGCATTATCGCCGGCGTGATCGTGGCGGTCATGGCCGACCGGCTCTCGCACCGTCGTCGGCTGGCCGCCTTGGGACAGGCTTTCGAGCACGCCATCGTGCTGCCGATCGGCTATCACGCCGAGAAGGGCTCGGGCGCGGTCGTGCGCACCATCCTTGCCGGCACGGACGCCCTCTTTTGGAACTGGCTGTCCTTCCTGCGCGAGCAGTTTGTGGCCTTCGTCGGCCTCGTCGTCCTGATCCCGACCGCCGTCCACATGAACGCGATGATGGCCCTCATCCTGGCAGCGCTGGCCGTGATCTATGTGCTGGCCAACATTTACGTCGCGCGCCGCACCAGCAAAGACCAGGCCGCCGTCGAACAGTACCATAACAATGTTTACGGCCGCGTCGGCGACGTGCTCGGCAATGTCACGGTGGTGCAAAGCTACGCCCGCTTCGCCTCCGAGATGCAGGCCATGCGCACCATCATGGCCGAGTTGCTGATGGCCCAGTATCCCGTCCTCACCTGGTGGGGCCTCTTGACCGTGCTCACGCGCACGGCCGCCACCATCACCGTCGTGGCCATCTACGCCGTCGGCGCCCTGCTCGTCTCGCAAGGCAAGATCACCGTCGGCGAGATCGTGGCCTTCGTCGGCTTTGCCGGCCTGCTCATTGGCAAGCTCGACCTGCTGTCGGGCTTTGCCGTGCGCATCTTTCAATACGCCCCGACGCTGCGCAGTTTCTTTGAACTTCTCGACGCCGCCGACGGCGTGCGCGAGAAACCCGGTGCCAAGCCGCTTGCCGACATCGCCGGCCATGTGCGCTACGAGCACGTGACGTTCCGCTTTCGCAACAGCGACCAGGGCGTGTTCGACATCGATCTTGAGGCGGGGGCGGGGCAAACGATCGCGCTCGTGGGCCCCACCGGCGCGGGCAAGACCACCACCCTCGCCCTGCTGCAGCGGTTGCGCCTGCTCGACGAGGGCCGCATCTTGATCGATGATCAGGACATCGCTGATGTGACGCTCACCTCGTTGCGGCACAACATGGCGGTGGTCTTCCAGGATGCCGGCCTCTTCAACCGCTCGATCGCCGAGAATATCCGCATCGGGCGCCCCGAGGCCACGGATGCCGAGGTCGAGCACGCGGCCAAATTGGCCGAGGCGCAGGATTTCATAGCCAAGAAGCCCGCCGGCTACGCCTTCGTCATCGGGGAGCGGGGCGCCTCGCTATCCGGCGGCGAGCGCCAGCGCATCGCCATCGCCCGGGCCATCCTCAAGGACGCACCGATCCTCATTCTCGACGAAGCCACCAGTGCACTCGACGTGGAAACGGAGGCCCGCATCAAGCGCGCCCTCGACCGGCTGCGGGCGGGACGCACCACCTTCATCATCGCCCATCGCCTCTCAACCGTCGCCAACGCCGATACGATCCTCGTCCTCGACGCAGGCCGCATCGTTGAACGCGGCAGCTTTCGCGAACTGGTGGCGCGCGGCGGCCTCTTCGCCCGCTTGGTGCGCGAAGGCGGCTTCACCGAACCGGTGGCGCAGTCCGCACTCCCCGAGGCCGTCGCGCCTTGAACCTTGACGGGTGGCCGTCCCCACCAACGCTGGGCCGCTCTTTAAGACTAACACGACGTCAGGATGTCTTCATGATAAAGGGGTTGCCGCCACCAGGCCCATTGTTGATCCACACGCTCTTTGTCTGCAGGTAGCCCTCGATGGCCTCCGCACCGTTCTCACGCCCGAGCCCGGAGGCCTTGTAGCCGCCGAACGGCATCAGGAAGCTCACGGCGCGATAGGTGTTGACCCATACCGTGCCGGCGCGAATGCGCTTCGACACGGAGGTCGCTCGCTTCACCGACTGCGTCCACAGTCCGGCGCCGAGGCCGTAGGCGATGTCGTTGGCGATCGCCACCGCTTCCGCCTCATCCTTGAACTTGATGATGGACAGCACCGGCCCGAACACCTCCTCCTGCGCGATGCGCATCTTGTTGTTGACGCCGGTGAAGATTGTGGGCTTGACGAAATATTGGCCACCGCCCTCCTCCTTGCTGGCAGGCCCGCCGCCCAGCACGCATCTGGCGCCCTCGCCCTTGGCGATGTCGATGTAGGAGAGGATCTTCTGGTATTGCGCTGGCGTCGTCACGGGACCGACTTGCGTTTCGAGCTTGGCCGGATCGCCCAGTCGCGCCTGCCTTGCCATATCCACGAGCTTCTCTACGAATTGATCGTGGATCGTCTCCTGCAGCAGCAGCCGTGAGCCGGCAATGCAGGTCTGGCCAGTGGCCGCGAAGATGCCAGAGATGGCACCGCTCACGGCGTCCTCCAGAATGCAGTCGTCGAACACAATGTTTGGCGATTTTCCGCCGAGCTCCAGCGACACCTTTTTGAAGGTCTTTGCCGCAAGCTCATTGACACGCGCGCCGGTGACCGTTCCTCCGGTGAAAGCGACCTTGGCGACCTTGGGATGCGTTACCAGCGGTTCGCCCACCACCGCCCCATAGCCGGTCACGACATTGATCACGCCGGCTGGCACTTCGGCGGGCTCGATCACGAGCTTCATGAACTCCAACAGGGACGCGGAGGTGAACTCGGAGGGTTTTAGTACCACCGTGCAACCGGCAGCCAGCGCCGGTGCCAGCTTCCAGCCCACCAGCATCAAGGGCGAATTCCACGGCGTGATGAACGCACACACGCCAACCGGCTCCTTCAAAGTGTAGGTGAAGTGGTCGGGCCGGTCCGCGGGTACCAC
>JAMXLN010000268.1 GCA_024281145.1 Hyphomicrobiaceae bacterium
GACGGGCGCAGGGGATCGCTTTCATAGCTTCTTTTCCCCAAGCTTTGCCCTTTCCCGTTAGGCCCTTTGCGGCTGCTACCCCTGCGCTCTCTGTTGCCGATGCCGCGCCCGTACTGCGCTGCGCATGCGTCGGCCCATGAGAAGACGCACGGAGAAACGTTCTTTTGCAAACCGTAACCTTCGCTGAGCTTGGGCTCAGCGCCAAAGTGCAGGCCGCCATCCAGGCTGCCGGCTATACCGAACCCACTCCCATCCAAGCTAAGGCCATACCCGTTGCCGTAACAGGGCGCGATGTGCTCGGCATCGCCCAGACCGGTACCGGCAAGACGGCGGGCTTCGTCCTGCCGATGCTAGCGCGCCTGGAGACCGGGCGTGCCCGGGCGCGCATGCCCCGCTCGCTCATCCTTGCCCCTACGCGCGAGCTCGCCGCCCAGGTGGAGCAAAGCTTCCAGAAGTATGGGATCAACCACAAGCTTTCGGTGGCCCTGCTGATCGGTGGTGTTTCCTTCGACGATCAGCTGAAAAAGCTCGACCGTGGCGTCGACGTGCTGATCGCCACCCCGGGTCGACTGCTCGACCACTTCGCCCGCGGCAAGGTTCTCCTCACGGGCGTGGAAATCCTTGTCATCGACGAGGCGGACCGCATGCTCGATATGGGCTTCATTCCCGACATCGAGCGCATCTGCAAGCTGCTTCCCACGCGCAGACAGACGCTGTTCTTCTCGGCGACCATGCCGCCGGAGATCCAACGCCTGGTCGATACCTTTCTCAAAGATCCGGTCCGCATCGAGGTTGCCCGGCCAGCGACGGCGGCCGCCACCATCACACAGCTCTTCCGCTATTGCGCGGCGAGCGAGGATTGGGTCAAGCGCGAGGTGCTGCGCGAGCTCATTCGCTCTGAGCATGTGAAGAATGCCATCATCTTCTGCAACCGCAAGCGCGACGTGGCAATCCTGCTCAAGTCGCTGCTCAAGCACGGCTTCAACGCCGGCGCCTTGCATGGCGACATGGATCAGATGAGCCGCATGGCCACACTCGAGGCCTTTCGCGAGGGCCGCCTCACTCTGTTGGCAGCAAGCGATGTGGCGGCGCGCGGACTGGATATTCCGGACGTGAGCCACATCTTCAACTTCGACGTGCCCTGGCAGTCGGATGACTATGTGCACCGCATCGGCCGCACCGGTCGGGCAGGCAAAGAGGGCCGCTCATTGACCCTCGTGACCCCCGACGACTTCAGGCAACTCAAAGATATCGAAAAGATGCTTGGTGCGTCCGTCACCTGGATCGGCGAACCGCCGAGCGCGCAGGACATCGCGCTTGGTGGCAAACGCCGGCGCAGCCGCCCCGGTCGCCGCGGCCGACCAGGGCACGCCGACGCAAGCGAGCGCCGCCAGGGGCGCAATGGCGCACAGCAGCGCGTGGAGCGCAACGCGGTCGCCAGCGGTGATCGCAATGGCCACGCCCGTTCTAAGCCCGTTGCGGGCCGGCCCACACCCGAGGCGCGGCGTCGCGATCACGCTCAGCCCGGCGGCCCACAACGTCCGGGCGATAGCAGGCTCGGCGCACCCAATGGACGCGCCGAACGCGGCCAGAGACTCGAGCCGGCCGTCCGCACCGCAGCCAGGTTGCCGAAAGAGCCACGGCAAGCCAGAGACGCGCGACAGCCCTGGGAACCGCGTCCGCCACGTTCCCCCGATCGCCGCGGGCCCTCGCCAGTGGGCCTTGGCGATCACGTGCCGGCGTTTCTGAGAAGGTCGACACGCCCGGCGAATTGAACGCCCCGCGAGGCTCGTCGGCCGCCCGTGCGGCCGGGCTCGCCTCCAGTCTTAAAATGCTCGAGACGGTGCTGGGCACTTGGGTGCTTGCAGCTTGGGTTGCAGCCTGGGTTGCTGGGAACTCGGGTGCTTGGGAGCCCACGTGCCGGCCGCGTGCGTGCTCCTCTGCGAACTGCGCGGTGGCAGAAGGAGTTGCCCGCTTAGCGGACACCAGGGAGTGTTGGGGAGGCCCCCTGATGCCCGCCCATCGCGCACGGGCGCGCCGGTCGCGATGACGGCCCCCCGCAGTGGCCAACCCTGAGAACGTGGCGCCTCGCCGACCCGTTTCCTCACTTTGTTGTGGGTTGAGAACCCAAGATATCGTTTGCAGCAGACAGTTGAGCCACACCCGTTGAGAGCACGGGGGGCAGGCGGTAGGGCTTCGCCTGCGCGGGTGGATCTCAGCGCCGCTTCGCATCATGGGTTTGGGATGCGCCGGAACTCCCGCACCTTAGGCGTCCTCAGGCGCGAGCCGCAGCTGCTCGATGATGGTGTCCACGATCTGCTGCGGCAACACGGCGATGGAGACGATCAAGGGTCGCTCATCGGCGCCCGGCTCCTCGAGCGCAGCGAACTGGCTCTCGAGCAGAGATGCCGGCATGAAATGATCCTTGCGGGTTTGGAGGCGCTGACCGATCAGGCCCATGTCGCCCTTAAGATAGACCAGCCGCACGCTTTGCCTGTGACCGACAATGCGGCTGCGGTAGGCACGCTTCAGCGCCGAGCAGGAGACGATGGCGGGCTTGCCGGCCGCGCAGCGTGCGTCGATCCATTGCGCAATGGCCGCGAGCCACGGCCAGCGGTCGTCATCGTTGAGCGCAACGCCGCGACTCATCTTGGCAATGTTGGCTGGCGGATGGAAGCTGTCGGCATCCCGGAATGGCCAACCGAGCCGCTTGGATAGCGCCGCACCGGTGGTGCTCTTGCCGCAGCCCGAGACGCCCATCAATACGATGACGAGCGGGGGCTGCGATCGTAGCCGCATAGTTCTTCCCTTCCCGGTGCGCAGCGAAGGCGTCATGCCAACAGAACCAGTGTGTAGCCGCCCAACCTTGTCATGCCTCTCGCGGCTCCACGTGGCCGCCGAAGCCCTTGCGCAGGGCGGAGAGCACCTTCTCGGCGAAGGTGTGATCCTGGCGTGACCGGAAGCGCGCATAGAGCGCGGCGGTGAGCACCTCGGCCGGCACGGCCTCTTCGATCGCCGCCGCGACCGTCCAGCGGCCCTCACCGGAATCCTCCACATGACCCGAATAGCCCGCGAGCTTGGGGTCCTCGGCCAGCGCCGACGCCATAAGGTCGAGGAGCCAGGACGTGATGACGCTGCCGCGCCGCCACACCTCGGCTACGTCGGCAAGATCGAGTTCGAGGCGCAGCTCATGCGGCAGTCGCGGCGACGTGGCGTTTTTCATGATGTCGAAGCCTTCGGCGATCGCCTGCATCATGCCGTACACGATACCGTTATGGATCATCTTGACGAAATGGCCGGCGCAGCTGGGGCCGGCATGCAGGTAGCCTTGCTCGACGCGCCGATCGCGTCCCTGGCGGGCGACGGTGGTCGCGATGGCGCCGCGCCCCGGGGCCAACGCAGCAAAGATCGGATCGAGCCGGTCCACCACCGAGGCGTCGCCACCAATCATCAGGCAGTAACCGCGCTCCAGTCCCCACACGCCGCCCGAGGTGCCGACGTCGAGGTAGTAGAGGCCACGGGCCGCGAGCTGGCCGGCACGACGGACGTCGTCCTTCCAGAACGTGTTGCCGCCATCGATGATCGTGTCTCCGCGCTCTAGCTGACGGGAGAGCTCGTCGATCGCCGCTTCCGTCGTCGCGCCCGCCGGCAGCATGATCCATACCGCGCGCGGGGCATCAAGGGTGCTGACCAACTCGGCGAGATTGGGGGCAACGCTGGCGCCGTCTTTGGCGAGCGCGCGGCCAGGCTCCGGGTCGCGGTCATAGACGACGCAGGTGTGGCCCTGCCGCATGAGGCGACGCACGATATTGGCCCCCATGCGGCCGAGCCCGATGACGCCGATCTGCATGGCACTCTCCTCTTCCCGCCTGAGTTCGTCCAGCATGGGAATAGCCCGACCACCGGCACCATTCTACCGCGGCCGAATTGGCTATAGCCTAGCGCATCGGCATGCACCAATGCAGGACCCCGCCATGACGCCCACCGACCTTGCCTACACCTCCGCCGTACAGCTCGCGCACATGATTCGCGCCAAGCAGATCTCGGCGACAGAGGTCGTACGCGCCACCCTGGCGCGGGCGCAGGCTGTGCAAGCGGCCTGTAACTGCTTCATCACGATCTCAGCGGATCAGGCGCTCAGAGACGCCGCGGCGGCCGATCAGGCCCTCGCCAAGGCAGGCGCGGTCGGGCCGCTGCACGGCGTGCCGTTCCACGTCAAAGACCTCGTCAATACTCAGGGCGTGCGCACGACCTTTGCCTCCTACATCCACGAGCACAACGTGCCGGCGGAGGATGCGGCATGTGTCCGTCGTCTCAAAGACGCGGGCGCGATCCTCATCGGCAAGACGACCACACCCGAGTTCGGCCACATGCCCTACACGGAGGCACCGCTTTTCGGTCGCACCCGCAATGCCTGGGCGGCGGATCGCACCAGCGGCGGTTCCTCCGGTGGGGCAGCGGTGGCGCTGGCAGCAGGTGTGTGTCCCATCGGCGTGGGCACCGATGCCGGCGGCTCTACGCGCATCCCGGCTGCCTGCAACGGTGTCGTCGGGTTCAAACAATCCGCCGGCGTCATTCCGCACGACATGGCACCAGAGGTCTTCGCCAACGTGTCGAGCATCAACCCGATGGCCCGCAGCGTGATGGATACGGCCCTCATGCTCGAGGCGATGGCCGGCCAGCATGCGGCCGATCCTTATTCCCTCGGCGCCCCGTCGAGCGGCTTCGTCGCTGCCGCCTCACCCGGCGGCTCGCTCGTGGGCATGCGCATCGCCTGGCGACCGCTGCTCGCCAACACTGCCATCGACGGAGAGGTCCTCGAGGCATGCGAGGCGGCGGCCATGTCGCTTGCGACGCTTGGCGCTTCGGTGGAACCTGTGGACGACGACATGGAGCCCATCGAGCCCATGTGGTTTGCCTATTCCAGCGCCCTCTGGAACGCACGCTTTCGCGACCTGCTGCCAAAATGGGGCAACCGGCTGAGCCCGACGCTGCTCAGGCAGATGGAGCTTGGCAAAGACACGACGGCGGAGGCGGTGGGCCGCGCGCTGCTCGCTCGCACGCAGCTCTACCGCAAGGTAGAGACCTGGTTTGCGCGCTTTGACGCCATTGTCATGCCCACCCTGACGCGCACCGCCATCCCCATCGAGGAGCGTCTGTTCGAACCGATCGAGATCGAGGGCAGCAAAATCGACACCGTACGCAAGGCTTGGTATCCCTATACGCATCCCTTCAACTTGACGGGGCATCCGGCGCTGACAGTGCCGTGTGGGCTCCACAGCGACGGCCTGCCGATGGCGATCCAGCTCGTCGGCCGCCGCGGCGAAGATTGGCGCCTCCTGCGCATTGCCGCGCTCTTCGAGCAGGCGCGGCCCTGGACGAGCAATCGGCCTAACATTGAGGGCGTGACCTAAGCGAGCGGCGCGCCTCGCAAGCAGGGCAACCATCCCTTGCCACGCGTTGGCGACGCAGGGGCCGTAGTGCCGACACAATGGTCGCTACAGTGACGCTTCAGGTTGAGAGAGTCGCGCCGCTGTGTGCCGCTCGCGCACGAAACCGGTCCGCGCAGCAAAGCGACGCCATTTTCACGTGTGGGGGGAGGAGACGTACAGCCATGCTGTGGCCCCGCGACACGTGCCCGTTCGGACTGCCCGATGCGGAGGATGCTGGAAAGGCGCCTGTCGGCGACGGCGAGCTCCTCCTCACCTCGATCGGCCAGGTGCTCCGCGCCACGACGGCCGACATCGTTGAGGCGCCCTTGCCACTGCAGCTTGCAAGCTTACTGCGCCGGCTCGGCCGGCCGCAGCGGCCAGCTCGTGGCTCCCGCGCCGGCAGGACCGTTCCTCGTGTTGCCCGCAACGAGCCTGCACGGTGCGCTGGTCTTCAAAACATGCCGAGCGCCAGCTTGGCCTCGTCGGACATGCGGTCCTTATCCCAGGGCGGATCGAAGGTGAGCTTCACCGAGACCTGGCCAACGCCGGCCACGCCAGCCACCGCGTTCTCCACCCAGGTCGGCATCTCGCCCGCGACCGGGCAGCCAGGGGCCGTGAGCGTCATCTCGACGGCCACGTTGCGCTCATCGTCCACATCGATCTTGTAAATCAAGCCGAGCTCATAGATGTCGGCCGGGATTTCCGGGTCATAGACGGTCTTGAGCGCAGCTACGATGTCGGCGGTCAGCTGCTCCAGCTCCTCCGGCGGGATCGACGATCCGGCCACTGGTTCTGCCGCTCGTTCTGGGGCCGCAGGCGTGTCTGCCGCGGCGGGCTTGTCTGCCGTCTTGCTCTCCATTGCCAAACTCCACTGACGCAAAGGACCGGGCCCCTGCGTGCCGCTCCGCGCCTACCAGAGCATCGGGCCAGTCATGCGAAGAAGTCGTGCGCCTTGATCAGCGCCTCGACCAAAGCGTCGACCTCGGCCTTGGTATTGTACATGGCAAATGAGGCTCTGCACGTCGCCGCCACACCGAGCCGATCCATCAGGGGCTGGGCACAGTGGTGGCCAGCGCGCACGGCCACGCCCGAGCGATCGATGATGGTCGAGATGTCGTGCGGGTGCAGGCCGTCGATGCCGAATGAGACGATGGCACCCTTGTCCCTGGCGTGGCCGTAGATCTTGAGCCAGTTGAGCTCGCGCAGGCGCGCGTGCGCGTAGTCTTTGAGATCGGCCTCGTGGCGGGCAATGCGCTCGCGCCCCACCTGGAGCATGTAGTTGAGGGCAGGGGCGAGGCCGATGGCCTGAACGATGGGCGGCGTCCCGGCTTCGAACTTGTGCGGCGTCACCCCATAGGCAACCGCCTCCTGGTGCACGCTCTCGATCATCTCGCCGCCGCCCATGTAGGGCGGCATGGCATCGAGGTGCTTGCGCTTGGCATAGAGCACGCCGATGCCTGAGGGACCGTAGGTCTTGTGTCCGGTGAAGACGTAGAAGTCGCAATCGAGATCCTGCACGTCGACAGGCAGATGCACGGCGGCTTGGCTACCGTCCACGAGAACCGGGATACCGCGCGCATGCGCTAGCCGCACCACCTCCTTGATGGGAACGACCGTGCCAAGCACGTTCGACATGTGCGTGATCGCCACCATGCGGGTACGCTTGCTGAGCAGCTTTTCAAACTCCTCGATCAAGAACGTGCCATCATCGGCGATCGGGGACCACTTGAGCACGCAGCCCTTGCGCTCACGATGGAAATGCCAGGGCACGATGTTGGAGTGGTGCTCCATGATCGAAACGACGATCTCGTCGCCCTTGCGAAAATCCATGCCGTAGGAGCTGGCGACGAGATTGATCCCTTCGGTGGCGTTGCGCGTGAAGACAATCTCCTCCACGCTGGGCGCATTGAGGAAGCGCCGCGCCGTCTCGCGCGCATCCTCATAGCGCGCGGTCGCGGCGTTGGACAAATAGTGCAGGCCGCGATGGACGTTGGCGTATTCCATCTTGTAGGCGTAGTCGATGGCGTCGAGCACCGAGCGCGGTTTCTGCGCCGAGGCGCCATTGTCCAGATAGACCAGCGGTTTGCCATAGACCTCGCGATAAAGGATCGGGAAGTCCGTGCGGATGGTCTCCACATCGTAGGCGGCATCGCCCCTGATGTCGGTCTCTTTCGGCATGGCCGTCATGTACATTTCTCCATCGCCGCGCTCTTGCGGCATCTAGGGCTGCGCGGCCGTAAGGCCGGTCAGCCGGCGTTTGGCCATCTGCGCAAGCGCCACGCGCAGGCGCTCGTCCTCGACTTTGTCGATGGCCTCGCCGATGAAGCTTTCGATCAGGAGCGCGCGCGCTTGGGCAACCGGAATGCCGCGCGCGCGCATGTAGAATAGCAGGTCCTCGTCGATCTCCGCCGCCGTCGCGCCGTGGCCGCAGACAACATCATCGGCATGAATCTCAAGCTCAGGCTTGGAATCGAACTCCGCGTCCGGCGATAGCATCAGGGCCTGGGCCATCTGCTTGCCATCGCTTTTCTGAGCATTGGGCCGCACGATCACCTTGCCCTGGAAGACGCCATGGGCCCGATCGGCCAGCACGCCCTTGAAGAGCTCTCGGCTCTCGCACCCCGGTACCGCGTGATCCACCACCAGGGTGGTGTCGATATGCTCGACCTCACGACCAAGGAAGGCCCCGGAGATGTCGAGTTTGGCCCCTTCGCCCTTGAACAGGGCGAAGATGTTGTTGCGCACAAGCCCGCTGCCGGCCGTCAATTGGAACGCGCGGTAGACCGAAGTCTGTCCGAGGGTAGCGAGCCAGGTGGCAAGGTGGCTTGCTCGTTCCCCGGCCAACGTACACTTGACATGAGCAAGACGCGCGCCGGGCCCAAGCCTGACATCGGTGAGGGTGTTGGTCTGGCCGGCGGCCGCTCCCGGGAGGGCGAGATGAGCTTCGATGACGGTAGCCTCGGCGCCCTCAGCGAGCACAATGCGGTTGCGGAGAGTGACGAGGCGCCCCTCCCGCGCGGATCGCGCGAAGAGGAGGAGAAGGGGCTTGTCAAGCCGCACGCCCTTGGCCAGGCGAATGAGGGCGCCGTCGGTCATGAACGCCGTGTTGAGGGCCACCACGGCTTCGTTGCCGGTGATGCTCTGATCCGTCAACGCGTCGCTGGCACTGCCGTCGGGGCGCAGCGCCTCGGCAAGTGGCGTGACCTCGAGGCCGCCGAGGTCGGCTTGCGTGGTGAACTGCGGCGCGTGCCGTCCATCAACGAACACCATGCGGTGCGCGTCGATGGCAGCCAGCTCCTCCAGCGCAGCGTCGATTATGGATGCCGAAAGTTCGTGCCGCTCGTTGACGGCGGGCGGCAGGGCCTCCTTGAGGGCGCTGCGCAGGTCCGTCCATTTCCATTGCTCGAGACGACGGTGCGGCAGTCCGAGCGCCGCGAAAGTGCCGATGGCCGCCTTGCGCGCCTCGGCGATGGCCCTTCCGCCCGGCAGCTCGGCGGCGACAGCCTCGAAACTGCGCGAGAGCGCCTGCTCTGCCTTGGTGCGTGTCGAAGCGAGTGTCATGGTAGCGCCGGCCTCAAGCACTCTCGAGGGCCTTGCTCTTGAACTCGGCGTAGCCGCTCTTCTCGAGCTCGAGCGCCAGCTCCTTGCCACCGGTCTTGCGGATCTTACCGTCGGCCATCACGTGCACTTTGTCCGGCACGATGTAGTTGAGGAGCCGCTGATAATGAGTGATGACGAGCATCGCCCGGTCTTGCGACCTCAGCTTATTGACGCCCGCGGAGACGATGCGCACGGCATCGATGTCGAGGCCGGAGTCGGTCTCATCGAGCACGCACAGGGTGGGTGCCAGCACCGCCATCTGCAAGATCTCCATGCGCTTCTTTTCGCCGCCTGAGAAGCCGACGTTGAGCGGCCGCTTCAGGATCTCGTCGGCGATTGCAAGGCCCAAGGCCTCCTCGCGCACGTGCTTCATGAACTGGGGTGTGGTGAGCTCCGCCTGCCCACGACTGCGACGCACAGCGTTGAGGGCGGTGCGCAGGAACGTCATGGTGGCGACGCCTGGAATTTCCATCGGGTATTGGAAGGCAAGGAACACGCCCTTGGCGGCCCGCTCGTCGGGCTCCATGGCGAGCAAATCTTCGCCGTTCCAGAGCACCTCGCCGCCGATGACCTCGTAGCCTTCGCGGCCGGCCAGCACGTAGGCCAGCGTCGATTTGCCGGAGCCGTTGGGCCCCATGATCGCGTGCACTTGGCCTTTGGGTACCTCAAGGCTGATCCCGCTCAGGATCAGCTTATCCTCCTCTGCCAACTTCACACGGAGGTTTCTTATCTCCAACATGCTCACGCCATCTCCACATCGCGGGGCTCTCGAGGGCCCCGTCGGTCAACTCTTCTCAGGGCCCGAGCCCAGCTCGATCTCGGTTGGGTAGAGTACACCCATCCAGTCGCATTCTCCCTTTGCCGCCTTGCCGTTTTTGACAAACTCGACGAGGAACGCCTCGCCGGGGCCGAAGGTCTCAACGACGGTGCCCACGTCACCCGCCCGCAGCACGAGCCCCGGACTTGTCTGCGACAGCGCGTTGCGCCGTTTACACTCCCGCTCATCCAACTCCCGGTTCAGCTTGGCCGTCGTCACCGCCGCAAACAATTCCGCCGCATCACGCATCTTTTCGCTCCATCTTTCCCTGGCCGTCCGCTCACCACCCTCAGGGGCCAGGTTGTCTCCCGGCCGCTCCATTTGACCACGGCTTTTACTTAATTTCACCATCGCGGCCCCATTGTCCATCCGTCTTTCAACGTGCGTCCCAAGGCGGCGCCGGGGTCGGGATTTGCTCTTGCGCACCTCTAAGGGGCGATTCCCTAAGCCGTGGACGGACTTCCGGCCTTTTGTTGCGGCGCAACCGGAACCTGCACCGGCGGCCCTATCCATCGCGGTGGGCTCCGGGGCATGGCCTTCGCTGTTTGGCCAGCCGGCACGCCAGCTCATCCGACCGATCCCTCCAGAGAGACGCCGATCAGCTTTTGTGTCTCGGCCATGAATTCCATCGGCAGCTGCTGCAGCACGTCACGGACGAAGCCGTTGACAATCAGCGCCACCGCTTCTTCCTCCGACAGGCCACGCTGTTGGCAATAGAACAGCTTGTCGTCGGAGATCTTGGATGTGGTGGCCTCGTGCTCGAAGTGTGCGGATGCGTTTTTGGCCTCGATATATGGCACGGTGTGGGCACCGCACTTGTCGCCGATCAGCAGCGAATCGCAATTGGTGAAGTTGCGCGCGTTCGTCGCCTTGCGATGCGCCGAGACCAGTCCGCGGTAGGTATTCTGCGAGTGGCCGGCGGCGATGCCCTTGGAGATGATCCGGCTCGAGGTGTTCTTGCCGAGGTGGATCATCTTGGTGCCGCTATCGACCTGCTGATAGCCGTTGGAGACGGCAATGGAATAGAACTCGCCGCGCGAGTTGTCCCCGCGCAGAATGCAGCTCGGATACTTCCAAGTAATGGCCGAGCCGGTTTCCACCTGCGTCCAGGAGATCTTGGAATTGCGTCCGCGGCAGTCGCCACGCTTGGTCACGAAATTGTAGACGCCGCCCCGGCCTTCCTTGTCGCCTGGATACCAGTTCTGCACGGTCGAGTACTTGATCTCCGCCTCCTCGAGGGCGATGAGCTCAACCACCGCGGCGTGCAGCTGGTTCTCGTCGCGGGTGGGCGCCGTGCATCCCTCAAGATACGAGACATAGGCCCCCTTGTCGGCGATAATCAGGGTACGCTCGAACTGGCCGGTTTGCCGCTCGTTGATGCGGAAGTAGGTGGAAAGCTCCATGGGGCAGCGTACGCCTTGCGGCACGTAGACGAACGAGCCGTCGGAGAACACCGCCGAATTGAGCGCGGCATAGAAGTTGTCGGACTGCGGCACCACCGAGCCCAGATATTTCTTCACGAGTTCGGGATGGCTGCGCACAGCCTCCGAGATCGAGCAGAAGACGACGCCTGCCTTTGCCAACTCCTCCTTGAAGGTGGTGACGACAGAGACGCTGTCGAACACCGCATCGACGGCCACGCGCGAACCGTTTTGCACACCGGCCAAGATCTCACGCTCCTTGAGCGGGATGCCGAGCTTCTCGTATGTGCGCAACAGCTCCGGATCGACTTCGGCGAGGCTCTTGGGGCCCTCCGTCGACTTCGGAGCGGCGTAGTAGTGGAGGTCCTGGAAGTCGATCTTGGGGTGGTGCACGTTGGCCCAAGTGGGCTCGCTCATCATCTTCCAGCGGCGGTAGGCCTCAAGGCGCCATTCCAGCATCCAGGCCGGCTCGCTCTTCTTGCGCGAGATGAAGGCGACGATGTCCTCGTTGAGGCCCTTCGGCGCCTTGATCACCTCGATGGTCGTCTCAAAACCATACTTGTACTGGTCGACGTCGATTCTTCGCACCTGATCGATCGTCTGTTGAACTGCTGGCATCGTGCTCTGATCCTGTTTGCGTGCGTGTCTCTTTGCAGTCCGCGTGCGTTGCGCCTCTAGGCCACCGCGCGCGGGCGGCGCTTGGCCGCGAGATCAGTCCAAACGTCCAGGAAACGCGCGACATCGCCCTCCGTAGAGCCATGGCCCAAACTGATGCGGATGGCAGCCCCAGCGAGCTCTGGGGCGAGGCCCATGGCCGCGAGCACATGGCTCGCCCCGACCTTGCCCGAGGAGCACGCGGCACCCGCGCTGACCGCAATACCTGCCAAATCGAACCGGATGACCAGTGTCTCGGCGCTGACGCCGGGCAGCACCAGGTCGGTCGTATTGGGCAGGCGTGCAGCCCTCTGGGCGATGATGATGGCCTCGGGCGTCACGCTACGCACCTGGCTTTCCAGCCACGCCCTGAGCCTGCTCACGCGCGCCATCTGAGCCAGTTCGCACCGCGCCGCTTCCGCGGCCGCTCCGAAACCCGCGATGGCCGCAACGTTCTCCGTACCGGCGCGGCGGCGCCGCTCCTGGCCCCCGCCGCGGATGAACGGCAACAAGGTCCTCTGTCCGCGGATCACGAGCGCGCCTATCCCCTGGGGACCACCCAGCTTGTGCGCCGACAACGTCAGGTAATCGACGCGGAGGTTGGCGACGTCGACGGGAACGCGACCAGCGGCCTGCACCGCATCGCTGTGCACGGCCCACCCATGGTGCCGGGCTGCATCGGCAACGACGGCCACCGGCTGCAGCACACCGGTTTCGTTGTTGGCGAGCTGCAGTGTCAGCAGCCCTGAGCCTTCTGGGGCCGATGCCAGCGCACGGGAGAGCCCGTCGCGCACAACGACCCCGTCATGATCGATAGGAAGAGTGACGAGCCGGGCTCGCGAATGGCGTGCTGGCGCCAGCACCGAGTCGTGCTCAATGCCAGCGAGCAGGATCTTGTCCCAGCCGGCCGCCAGCACCGCGTTGTTGCCTTCCGTACCGCCGCTCGTGAAGACGACCTCGCTCACCCGAGCGCCGACGAGGGCTGCCACCTGCTCGCGCGCATCCTCCACGATGGCGCGCGCGCGCCGGCCCTCGGCATGCGGTGAGGACGGGTTGCCGACGCCATCGAGCGCAGCAAGCATCGCCACCTGCGCCTCGCGGCGCAACGGCGCCGTTGCGTTCCAGTCAAGATATGTGCGCGCCCGGCTCATTCGCTTGCCAGTCCAAAGGGCACCGCGCGCGATCGGCCGACACGCACCGCCTGCTTGGCCGCGGGGATGCCATCAATCACCTCTTTGAGCGTGACGCTGTGCAGGAAGGCGGCGATTTGATCGCCCAGCGCATCCCACAGCCCGTGGGTGAGGCACCGCTGGCCCGGGAGGCAGGGCTGGTCGGCTGCGCCGTTGCAGCGGGTCATGCGAATGTCCTCTTCCACCGCCGCCATGACCTCGCCAACGGTGATGGTGTCCGCCGCCCGCCCGAGCCGATAGCCCCCCGAGCGTCCCCGCGCGCTCTCGACGAGCCCGGCCAGCCGCAGTTTGAGGAAGAGTTGCTCCAGATAGGAAAGGGAGATCTGCTGACGTTCGGCAATGCTCGACAAGGCCAGCGCGCCGCCGCCCCCGTACCTGGCGAGATCGGCCATGGCGGTAACTGCATACCTGCCGCGCGTGTTCAACTCCACAACGCCTCTCCACTTGTACGCCGAATGGAGCCTCGCTCCCGCACTTGCGCTTGCCACCCCTGCTCGTGCTAAGAGACACGGCCTTGCGCGCGGGTTCGGGACGCCCACCCCAACCCCCAGGGCCAAGCTCTTTCGAACTGTTCTAAACTCACGCCGATATATGGAAATTCCGAGTGCGAGAGTCAAGTATATTTGCGGCCTCGTGCGGACGACCGTGAACGACCTCCACCGGCGCCGTGGGCAGCGCGCTGGTGGCCTCCCCTAACTGCGAGCGAGTGCACACACGCATGCCAGAGCTGATCATCAACGGGCCCGCCGGCCGTCTCGAAGCGCGCTATCATCACGAAACGCCCTCCGGCAGCCCCATTGCCCTCATCCTGCATCCCCATCCGCAATTTGGGGGCACGATGAACAATCAGGTCGTGTATGCGCTCTACTACATGTTCGTTGAGCGCGGGTTTTCCGTGCTGCGCTTCAATTTCCGCGGGGTGGGACGCAGCCAGGGCTACTTCGACAACGGCCCTGGTGAACTGGCGGATGCGGCCTCCGCGCTCGACTGGCTGCAGCTGCAAAACCCCGACGCGCGCTCCTGCTGGATCGCCGGGGTCTCCTTCGGCACGTGGATTGCCATGCAGCTCCTGATGCGTCGGCCGGAGATCGACGGCTTCATCTGTGTGGCCCCGCCGGCCAACCTCTATGATTTCTCTTTCCTGGCCCCGTGCCCGTCCTCGGGCCTGATGGTGAACGGCGACAAGGACCGCGTGGTGCCCTCCGCCTCGGTGGCGGAGCTGTCCGTCAAGACCAAAGTCCAGAGGGGCGTCAAAATCGAGCACGCGGTCGTGCCGGAGGCCAACCACTTCTTCCAAGACCGGATCGACGACCTGATCAAGCTCGTCGGCACCTATCTGGACCGGCGCACGGAGGAGATGGAGGCCGAGCGCAAGGGCGCATGAGCCTGCCCCGCCAGACGCGGCTGCCAAGACCCAACCCGGATCGGAGCGGGATGCGCGGCGGGGTGCCCCCATCAAAGCGCGCCGGTCTGGTCCTTTGCCTTTGATCTGGCGCGGGGACTATGATGCTTGCGCGCGCCGATCAGGTACCCAAGCCGCCGTGCCGGCAGGGGCATTCCCCCAGTGCGGGGCAGAAGCGTCCCAGCAAAGACAGGGCCAGCGGTTCGGGCTCGGCGGAGTGCCGATGACTGCTCCAGGGAGTGATGCGCCATGGCGGTGACGATGTCGGGCGAGTTTGTGCTGCCGGCGGACCGCGCCACCGTGTGGGCGCGGCTCAACGATGCGGAGACCTTGCGGGCCTCCATTCCCGGTTGCGAGAGCCTGGAGAAGCTTTCCGACACGGAGCTTCAGGCTGCCGTCAAGGTCAAGATCGGGCCTGTGAGCGCACGTTTCAAAGGCAAGGTCAACCTCACGGACATCGATGCACCGAACAGCTACCGCATCTCCGGTCAAGGCGAGGGCGGCGTCGCCGGTTTCGCCAAGGGCGGGGCCAACGTGCGGCTGGCGGATGCCGAGGGCGGAGCAACGCGGCTCAATTATGATGTCGACGCGCAGGTCGGTGGCAAGATCGCCCAGCTCGGGAGCCGGCTCATCGACAGCACCGCCCGCAAGCTCGCGGAGCAATTCTTCGCCAACTTCGCCGCTGCCCTGAGCGGCGCGCACTAGCTCGATTGCGGCGCCATCGCCCGCTCCAACTCGCCGCGAAACGTGCTGAGGCGGGCCCCGAACCGCTCGCTTATGCCCGCGCGCACGGACGCCGGGGCGAGGCGCGGATTGCCGGCCGTGAAGGGCGGCGCAGGATCGTATTCGAGCGAGAGCTGGATGCGCTGCGCCGCCTCGCTGCCCGCCACCTCCGCCGCGACGCAGAGCGCGAAATCAATGCCGGCCGTCACGCCCGCACCCGTGAAAACGTTGCCATCGCGCACGACCCGCGCCTCAGCGTAGACGGCCCCGACGAGCGGCAACAGCCCCGTGTACGCCCAGTGCGTGGTGGCGCGGCGGCCCTTCAGCAATCCGGCTACTCCCAACACGAACGCGCCGGTGCAGACGGACGTGACGTAGTTCGCCCTCGCCGCCTGTCGGCGCACGAAATCGATCGTGTCCCTATCGGCGATGGCGCCCGAGACGCCAAACCCCCCTGGCACGCAGAGGAGGTCGAGCGGCTCGCATGTTGCAAACGTGGTCGTGGGCACCAGGCTCAAGCCGCAGTCGCTGGGGACGGGTTGGAGCGACTTGGCGGCGATATGTGCTCGGGCCTCGGGCAGCCGATGCAGCACCTGCAAGGGGCCCGTCAAGTCGAGCTGCGTCACATTGGGAAAGAGCACAAAACCGAGGTTGAAGGGCAATGGAGGCTCCGTCTCACTCAGTTGGTCCGTCCGGGCCGGTCCGGGGTCGCCTTCAGCGCCTCACGCTCGGCAATGCGCGCGATGTGGAAGCGCTGGAAATTGCGATCGCGCTCGTAGAGTTTGAGGCGGACCCACACGAACAAGTCGTAGAAGGTGTCGGCACTGAAACTGAGCGGCAGGCGCTCGATGGCCTCGAGCTCACGCCCCCACTTGCCCTCGAGCCCCGTCAGGTCGTCCTTCAAGAACACGATGGTGGGCGTGAAGATCACGCCCCAGCGCTCGGCCAGTGCGCGCTCAGCCAGGACCGTGCCATCAAAGTCCGTCACCTCGCGCGCGCCCCACAAGTCGAGCTGCACGATCGCGAAATTCTCGCGCACGTAGTCATTGATATATCGAGCCGCCAGCACGTCGTTGTGCAGGCCCGCGCAATAGACACAGCCGCGCTGTTCAAACAGCACCGCCAGCCGCTTCCCGGCAGCTTTGGCGTCCGCAAAATCCTCTCTGAGATCAAGGAACGAGAGCTGGAACCAGCTCTGCCGGTAAAGCCCGTCGTCGGTTTGCACGGGCGCCACGCGCGGCACGGCCGCCCCGGTCGGCGGGGGCAACACGGGATCCCCTGCGAGAGCGGTCGAGAGACCACCGAGGATCCCGGCCACGGCGAGGGCCAGGATCAGCCGCGTCGGCGATGTCGGCGTCAAGGTCATCAGCTGAACCTACCTCATCCCTGCCCGCGGTGCGACCGATCATGTCGACACCCCCGGAAGGAGCCCTGACCCCAAACCAAGGGTCAGGGCGCCCGAAGCTCCGCCGGTATGGAGGCCCTCGTCAATGCACCTGCGTCGACCGTGGCCCGGGCTGGCGATGGGTCCACGTTAGAGGTCGATGACCTCCAGCACGCCCGGAACGGTCGCGATGGCGCCCCTCTGGGCGGGCGAGATATCGAAGTGGCCGGGCATGGCGATCTCCACCTCGCGGCGCCGATCTTTGAGCTGCATGCTGAGGCATACCACGCCCTTGCCGCCCGGCTTGAGCGTGGCCTTCAGCTCATCGAGCCGCCCGGCGTCCGATTGCAGAGCATGGCCGTCGAGGACCACCTTCAGGCCTCTTTGCAGGCCCTCGGTGGCCTCATCAAGCGACTGGATCGACTGCACGCGCAGCTTCAGGACGTCACCGTCCCGTTCGCCTTCCACCGTGAGCAGCACCGCGGTGCCAGCCTCGAGCAGATGCCGGGACGCAGAAAGCGCCTCGGAGAAGATCACGGCCTCGAACTGCCCGGTGGGCTCGGAAAACATCGCGAATGCGAACTTGTTGCCCTTCTGCGACCGCCGCTCGCGGGCAGAAACGACAATGCCCGCCAAGCGCCCCGCCACGACGCCGCGGTCGGCGCGTGCCTCAAGCTCCGCGTAGGGCAGAATGCCGAGCTTATCGAGCACGCCACGGTAGGCATCGAGCGGATGCCCGGAGAGAAAGAAGCCCACGGCTTCGAACTCACGCTGCAGGCGCTCCATCGGCGTCCAAGCCTTGATGGAGCGCATGTCGATCTGTGCCCGAGCCGTGGAGACGGCGCCGAAGAGGTCGGCCGTCCCGTGCGCCGCGTTCAGCGCCAACCGGTTTGCAAATGCCAGCATCTGCTCGACGTTGCCATGCACGAGTGCGCGGTTTGCCACCAGCGCGTCGAAAGCACCCGCCGCCGCCAGGGTCTCCAGCGCCCGCCGGTTGAGCGCCTTGCCGTTGAGCCGCGCCGCGAAGTCCGAAAGGTCCTTGAACGCGCCATGGGCGGCGCGCTCGGCCACCACGCTCTCGACCGCTTGCGTGCCGATGTTCTTGAGGGCGGCCAGGGAGTACCGAATGGTCTTGTCGCCCGCCAAGAAGTCGACCTCGGAGGCGTTGACACAGGGCGGCAAGATGGCGATGCCGGATTTTCTGGCCTCGCCCGTGAACATGGCGAGCTTGTCGGTGTTGCCCGCATCCAGTGTCATGGACGCGGCCAGGAACTCCTCGCGATAGTTGGCCTTCAGATAGGCGGTGTAGTAGGCGACGTGCGCGTAAGCCGCCGTGTGCGCCTTGTTGAAGCCGTAGCCCGCAAACTTGTCGACCAGCTCGAAGATGTAGGCAGCTTCCTCGCGCGCCACGCCCCGCTTGACCGCCCCGGCCACGAACTCGGCCTGCTGCTTGGCCATGATGGACTTGTCTTTCTTGCCCATGGCCTTGCGCAGGATGTCGGCCTGGCCCAGCGAGTAGCCCGCCATCACCTGGGCGATTTGCAAAACCTGCTCTTGATAGATGATGACGCCGTAGGTCTCCTTCAGGATTGGCTCAAGCATTGGATGAAGATAGTCGACCGGTTCCTCGCCGTGCTTGCGGTTGATATAGGTGGGGATGTTGTCCATGGGGCCCGGCCGGTACAGGGCGGTCATGGCCATAATGTCCTCGAAGCGGTCGGGCTTGAGCCGCTTCAAGCTCTCCCGCACGCCCGCGCCTTCGAGCTGGAACACGCCCGCCGTATCGGCTTTGGCCAGCAGTTCGAAGGTTTTGCGGTCGTCGAGTGGAATCTTCGGAAGGTCGATGTCGAGGCCGCGACCGCGCCTGATGAGCGCCACGGCCTTTTGCAGCACGGTCAGCGTCTTGAGCCCTAGGAAGTCGAACTTGACCAGGCCCGCCGCCTCAACCAGCTTCCAGTTGTACTGCGTGATCGGGAAGCTCGACTTGGGATCGCGATAAAGCGGCACCAGTTCGTCGAGCGGCCGATCGCCGATCACCATGCCGGCGGCGTGCGTGGAGGCATGGCGGTAGAGCCCCTCGAGTTTCTGGGCGATCTCGAGCAGTCGCGCCACCAGCGGCTCGCTGTCGCGCGCCTCCTGCAGCTTGGGCTCGCCCGCGACGGCCTGCTCGAGGGTTACCGGATTGGCCGGGTTGTTGGGTATCAACTTGCAGAGTTTGTCGACCTGCCCGTAGGGCATCTGTAGCACGCGGCCAACGTCGCGCAGCACCGCACGGGCCTGCAATTTCCCGTGCGTGATGATCTGGGCAACGCGATCGGCGCCGTAGCGCTCCTGCACATAGCGGATCACCTCATCGCGCCGGTCCTGGCAGAAATCGATGTCGAAGTCAGGCATCGAAATGCGCTCTGGATTGAGGAAGCGCTCAAACAACAGACCGAAGCGCAAAGGATCAAGATCGGTGATGGTCAGCGACCAGGCAACAACCGAACCGGCGCCCGAGCCGCGCCCGGGGCCCACGGGGATGCCGTTGGCCTTGGCCCACTTGATGAAGTCGGCGACGATGAGAAAGTAGCCCGGAAATTTCATCTTCGAGATGACGTCGATCTCAAAGGCAAGCCGCTTCTGGTAGTCGGCGGGGGTGCACCCGGGCGCCAGTTCCGTCACGGCGAGACGCGCCTTAAGGCCCGCCTGCGCTTGGGCGGCGAGCTCAGCCGTCTCGAGCCGCAGCTGCTCTTCCTCGCTCGTCCCTGGAGCCGCCGCCACGAAGCGCGGCAGGATCGGCTTGCGCCCCTTGGGCCGGAAGGCACAGCGTTTGGCGATCTCGACGCTATTGGCCAGCGCCTCCGGCAGGTCGGCGAAGAGTTCAACCATTTGCTCGGGGGTCTTGAAGAAATGCTCTCGCGACAGCCGGCGTCGCTTGTCCTCTGTGACATAGCTCCCCGCCGCGATGCACAAGAGCGCATCGTTCGCCTCATAGTCGTCGGGGGTTGC
>JAMXLN010000269.1 GCA_024281145.1 Hyphomicrobiaceae bacterium
GCGAGGCCATCGACGTCGCCATCCCCGAGGAGTGGCTGCGCTCGCTGGCGCAACTCTATCTGAGCGAGGAGGAGAAGGCCAAGATCGAGGCGCTGGGCGGCTGGGAAAAGATCATGGAAGAATTGAAGAAGCGTCTGGCCGAACAAACGGGGCGCCACCAAGGCGGCAAGAAGTGGATTGGCACCGGCGGCACGTCCCCGTTCGGAGCCGACGGCTATAACCCCGCTGGCGTGCGCATCGGCCAGAAGAAGAACCGCCAGGGGCGCGCCATCAAGGTGTGGGACAAGCGCGAGTACAAGGACCTCGACGACAAGGTCGAACTCGGCACCCGCAACATCAAGATCGCGCTGCGGCGTCTGCGCAAGTTCGCGCGTGAGGGGGCGGCCGAAGAATTGGATCTCGACAACACCATCAAGGGCACGGCGCACAAGGGCTATCTTGACATCCACCTGCGCCCCGAGCGGCGCAACACCGTGAAGGTGCTGATGTTCTTCGACGTCGGTGGCTCCATGGACTGGCACATCAAGACGGCCGAAGAGCTGTTCTCGGCAGCGCGCAGCGAGTTCAAGCACCTAGAATATTTCTACTTCCACAACTGCCTCTACGAGTTCGTCTGGAAGGACAACGCACGGCGCTGGACGGAACGCACACCTACGTGGAGCGTGCTCCATAAATACCCCGCCGACTACAAGGTGGTGTTCGTCGGCGACGCCTCCATGAGCCCCTACGAGATCTCGGTGCCGGGGGGTTCGGTCGAACACATGAACGAGGAACCGGGAGCCGTGTGGATGAAGCGCGTCACCGACATCTACGAGCACTGCATATGGCTGAACCCGGTACCCGAGAGCCACTGGGGCTGGACCCCGTCGATCAAGATCCTGCGCGATGCCATGTCCCAGCGCATGTATCCGCTAACCTTGGGCGGCCTCGACCAGGCCATGAAGGAGTTGATGCGCTAAGCGCCGAGGCCAGCCAAACCCATGCCCGATCTCGCGCTGGCCCGGCAATCCTGCCAAGATGCGCATGGCCAAGAAGAACCATGGCCAATAAGCTCATGGCCAATCAGCTCATGGCCACTCAGCTCATGGCCAATCAGCTCATGGCCAATCAGCTCATGGGTTGTCGCGCCCTAGCGGCAGCCTGTACAAGCGGGCAGCATGCAAATCTATCTTCCGGTAGCTGAACTGTCGCTCAACGTGCTTTTGCTGGCCGGCATCGGCCTGGCAATCGGCTTCCTGTCCGGCATGTTCGGCGTGGGTGGCGGCTTCATCATGACCCCGCTCTTGATCTTCTTGGGTGTTCCCTCCGCCGTGGCGGTCGGCACCGGTGCAAGCCAGATTGTTGCCGCCTCGGTCTCCAGCGCCGTTGGCCACTGGCGGCGTGGCAATATCGATATGCTGATGGGCTACTTCCTGATCGGGGGTGGGTTCTTCGGCGCCATCACCGGTGTCAAGATCGTCTATGCCCTGAAACAGCTGGGCCAGCTCGACCTATTCGTATCGCTCACCTACGTCATCCTCTTGGGCGTGATCGGCGCGCTGATGCTGATCGAGAGCGTGCGCACCCTGCGCGCTGGGCCGGCGCGTCCCGGCGGCTCGGCGCGGCGGGCCGGGCAACACACCTGGATCCAACGCTTGCCGCTCAAGCAGCGCTTTCCACACTCCAAGCTCTACATCAGCGCCATTCCCCCAATTGCCATCGGCGCCTTTGTCGGCTGGCTGACGGCGATCATGGGAGTCGGCGGCGGCTTCGTCATGGTCCCGGCGATGATCTATCTTCTGCGCATGCCGACCCGCACGGTGATCGGCACCTCGACCTTCCAGATTGTGTGCGTGACAGCCTTCACCACCGTCCTGCAAGCCATGCAGAACCAGAGCGTCGATGTGCTGTTGTCGCTGCCGCTGATCGTCGGGGGCGTGGTGGGGGCGCAGTATGGCGTGGGCTTTGCCGAACGGCTCAAGGCCGAACAGCTGCGCGCCGGCCTTGCCCTGCTGGTGCTGGCGGTGGCGGTGCGCGTGGCGCTCAGCCTGGTGGTACATCCCGCCGACCTCTACAGCATCGAAACCCCGGCGACGGAATAGTGGGACCCGAGGGGACCTCAGCGGCGCGCCGTGATGCGGTCGTTCATCCAGTGGGCCGTCGTAGCGACCCCGCCAAAGCTGTAGAGGTGCACACCGACGACATTGTTGGCGGAGCCTGCGAGCACGTGGCGGGCCAGCGCGGTGAGCTGGTCGGTGGGGTCGACGTGGGTGAAGAGCCGCACTGCCCCCATGCCCTGCGCCTGCAATGCACGCAGCGAGGCGCTCACACCGCAGCGCTGGGCGTAGCGCAACAGCGTGCGGGGGCTCGTCGGGCCCGGCAGGCCGACGTAGAGGGGCACGGCAGGCGCGCGGCGGGCGAGGTCGGCGCAGTGCTCGACAATGCGGTTGGGTGCAAACGAGAACTGCGTAACAAGGTGCACGCCGAGCCCCTGGGCCCTGGCGAGCGCCAACTTGTCGGCAAGGGCAGCGGCGATTTTCCCCGAGGCGACGCGTGCATGTCCCTCCGGATAGCTCGCAAGGCCCACCTGCTGCACGCCGCTTTCCGGCAGCAGATGATCGCGTAAGAACTGAGCGGCATCGCCGTAGGGACCGAGGGGCTCGGCAACATCGCCGCCGATCAGGAGCACCTTGCGCACGTTGGCGAGGCGCACGGCCTGCTTGAGAAAGCTCTGGGCTTCCGCGCGCGAGGCGATGCGGCGCGCGGCCACATGCGGCACGGGCTCGAGCCCGGCCTCGCTCAGCGCCACCAGGGCCGGCAGCGTGTGGGCAAGCTCACGGCGGGGCAGGTGGTTGACGTAGACCGGCGTGCCGGCCGGCAGCAGCGAGGCAATGCGTTGTGCGTCCTCGGGCGCATCGGCGCCCATCTCGAGCGAGCCGCAGGCGACGAGCTCGGCAGCGACCGCGGCGATGCCGGGCGAATCCAGCGCAGGGCGCGATTTCACGATATCGGCGGGCAACATCCTCAACCTCTTTTGCGCGAGATGACGTAGGATTCGTCGAGGAACCAGAGACTGCCGTGCGCCTGCAGCACCTCGTGCGTAGCATCGATGTAGCGCCGCGCACCCAGTTCGGCGGCGAGCCGCTCGTCGTCGATCTGCGCCACGTAGACGGCGGCATTCCAGGCCGCGAGCAGTGTGGACGTGCCGATGCCAGCGGCGATCTCGGTCGGCAGGGTGTGCATGGAATAGCGAAATTCCGCGCGCTGATCGGCATAGGCGTTGAAGTTGTAATGGCGCGCGTCGCGCCCGAGCTCCGCGCGCGCCGCACGCAAGATGTCGTGGCGTGAGGTCTTGAAGGGATCCTCCCCCGGCCAGACCTTGCGGATGATCTCCATGCCCGGGTCGCGGCCGCGGGAGTGAATGCCAAGCAGCCGGCCGCCAGGGCGCAGGGAACGCACGAGCGGGGCGATGATCTTGGCCGCCTTGAATTCGACGGGCACGCGCGCTCGGTAGGGCTGCGAGGCGATGACCAGATCGTAGTCGGCCCGCGCCCGGCCTTGGCGCGGGATGATGTCATCGAGCAGGAAACGGTAGTCGTCGCGATAGATGACGAGGGCGGCGGGCCGCTCGTAGACGGGGTTGCCGGTCTTTGGCGAATGCCGTGCCTGCCACACCTTGGCCAGCAACGGTTCCAAGCCCTCAATTTGCTCGCTGAATTCGGCGGCGGTGCCGCCCGTCAGCGCCACTTCGTGCCAGACGAGGGAGGTGGCGCCTGAGAGCGACTTAGGAGCCAGCCAAGGCGCCTCGGTGTAATACATGTTGGTGACGACGAGCACGGTGGCTGGGTGCTCGTGGAAGCGATCGGCCATCTTGTCGAGGCAAAGCCGCGTGTCCTCCAGGCTGATCTCCTTGCCGACCACAAAGAAGGGCAGCGTCGGCAGACGGCGGTGCATCTCACGCATGACGCGGGTGAGCACGGTGCCATCGCCCATGCCGGCATCGAATAGGCGCACGGCGGGCGGCTCCGGATGCAGGTGCGCAAGCTCCAGGCCGACGCGTCGCGCCACCATCTCCTTCTCGCTGCAGGTGTTGACAAAGAGCAGGTACTTTTGCCGATTGTCGAAGAAACGAAAGTTGCGCGATGGCGCGCCCTCGGCATTGGCCTGACCAACGTCCATGCGGGCATCCATGCGGGGAAGGCCGCTGACGCGCAGCAGCGGCAGGAGCTCGCGCGGCGCCGTCGGTGCCTCCACACCCCGGGTGGTGAGAAAGGCGCTGACGCGCTCGAGCGTTTCCGGTGTAATGCGTGCCCCATCGCGCAGGCGCGAGACGAACTTGCCGTCATTGACCGCGCGCCGCCCAAAGGTCGACTCGGCCATGCCGGCGCGCCGGCAGAACTCCGAGATGCTGTCCAGCAAACCGACAGCGGCATGGGCCATTACCCGGCTCCGTCACCGGCATTTCTCCGCGGGCGCAACCGTCCCGCAACCGTCCCGGGCGCCCGTCCTTGAGCATCCGCGTCCCGGTCATTGGGCGCGGAGTCTATGGAAAGCCTTATTGGGACGACAACCACAAACGAGATGATATGGTTATTGGGAGGAATCCCACAACGGTCGCCGACCCTGCCGTGGGGGGGGCCCAAGACGCCCCAAGACACCCCAAGACACCCCAAGACACCCTGCCCTCGCGTGCGAGCTGAATGTTGGGTCATGCTGGGGGCTGCA
Source organism: Hyphomicrobiaceae bacterium (assembly GCA_024281145.1). Lineage (GTDB taxonomy): Bacteria > Pseudomonadota > Alphaproteobacteria > Rhizobiales > Hyphomicrobiaceae > AWTP1-13. Next base: position 4,705 of record JAMXLN010000269.1, read on the forward strand.
GGTCGGGGGAGCCAAGGGGACAGACAACCCTCCCTGGGGCAGCAGACGAGATCCGCCAGGAGAAAAGGCCCTCACGCCCTTCGCTTGCGCTTCGGGGGCGGGCAGCCTTCAATGCCGGCCGACCCAGAGGGAGGATTGCCATGATCGGCCGGCCCATCGTTCAACTTGTGTTGCTCATCGCGCTGGCCTCCCCCTCGGCTGCCGACGAGCCCAAAGCGTTCAATTGCACCTTCACCGAAGGCGTCACGCACTCCTATAACAACGGCGCGTTCACGGCCGAGAAGGCATCACCCCTCATGTTTGGCATCTCTGCCATCGACCCCAAGGCGCAGAGCGCCGAGCTCAAGACGCGCGGCGGGACGGGCCAGCTGCGCATCGTTCAGGCGGTCAACGCCATGCATTTTCTCGAAGTGGTGACGGAGGGCTTCCTCAACCTCACGACCGTCTACGACAAGGATGAAGGCAAGGGCGCCTATCCGGCCGTGCATTCACGCCATTTCGGCCTCTTTGGTGAGCCGCTGGTCACGCAGTACCAGGGTTTCTGCGAGGCGGTCGGATAGCCCCGCCCCTCACGACCGCGCCGGTGGGGCCGCCTGATCGCGGAAATAGGGCTCAACCTCACCCGCCAGTTTGATCGTGAGGGGCCGGCCCTTGCGATCTCGCGTGGCACCGACCGAAAGGCGCACCCATCGCTCGCTCACGCAGTATTCCTCAACGTTGTTTCTCTCCACGCCCTTGAAACGCACCCCAACACCGCGCTCAAGCAAGGCAGCATCGTAATAGGGGCTCGTCGGGTCGGCGGACAGTCGGTCGGGAGGTCTGTCAGTCATGGCGCGGGCTCGGCTCAAGAGGCAGGCGGCGCGGCGCTCCGGTGAGCGGGCGCGCCCACGTCGGGCATATCGTGCCCAGTTCCGTCTCGCAAACGTTCTCTCCGGCGCGCGCCCACTCTCCTCTCACTCATGGGAGGTGCTCTTCTACTCCTGAGGCCATTCCGCGGCCCCGGCGTGGGTCACGGCGCCCTCGCGCGCCGGCCCCACCAGTCGCGCGTATTTTTCGAGCACCCCCGCCAGGCGTTGGGGCGGACGCGGCCGGTATTCGGCGCGGCGCCGCGCGAGCTCGGCCTCACCGATCATCAACTCGATGCGGCGCTCGGCGCAGTCGATGCGCACGGGATCGCCATCGAGTACGAGCGCGATGGGGCCGCCGACGGCCGCCTCGGGACCGACGTAGCCCACCATCATGCCACGGGTGGCG
>JAMXLN010000270.1 GCA_024281145.1 Hyphomicrobiaceae bacterium
CGCGATGCCCTGATGGACGCCGCCTACGACGACCAGGTCTATGTCGACGATCGCACCATCGACAGCCACATCAAGCGCCTGCGCAAGAAGTTCAAGCAGGCCGATGACGACTTCGACGTGATCGAAACCCTCTATGGTGTCGGCTACCGCTTCAAGGAGGCGTAAGCCTCGGGAGAAGGAATGGCCGTCGAGACAGAAGGCGCGCGCCTCGGCGCGGGCGACGGGGTGGCGCAAAAGCAGGGCTTGTCGGTGCTCGCCGCGCGCGGCCGCACCCTGCGCACGGCCGCCCACGCGCTTCTTGGGCAGGTCGTCGACCTCGGGCGTAGCCTGCGCAGCCGAGCGCCGCTCCTCTTTCAGCCTCGCGCCCTTGCTGGCGTCATCACCCAGGCCCTCGCCGATCCGCGTGCGCTGTTGCAGCGCCTGCGGCTCTACGTCGTCTCGGGTCCGCTTGTTGGCTTCTTCACCCGCACGCTGCAGCGGCGCATCATCCTGGCCAACACCATCGGCCTTGCCATTCTGCTTGGTGGGATTTTTTATCTCATCCAATATCACGCCTGGCTCATCGACGCCAAACGCGAGAGCTTGCGCGCGCAAGGCGAGATCATCGCCGCCGCCATCGCCGCCAACGCCTCGCTCGAAACGGGCCGCATTGTGCTCGATCCCGACCGATTGCCGGAGATCGAGGGCTCCAAAAGCCCGTTCCGCGACGACGGGTTTGCCGCCCTGCAGCTGTCGATTGCGCCTGAGCGCGTCACGCCGATCCTGAAACGGCTCGTACCCGCCACCGACACGCGTGCGCGCGTCTATGCGCACGATGGCACGCTCATCATCGACACTGCTCAGCTGCTGCGCGGCCAGGGCGGCCGCGCCGAGCCCGGCAGCGAGTATCACGGCCGCGTCAAGGTCAAGAACAATTGGACCAAATTTCTGGCGTGGCTCATGCGCGGGGAGCTGCCGGTCTATCGCGAGATCGGATCTGCCAACGGCACCGCCTATCCCGAGGTGCGCATGGCGCTCGGCGGCTCCACCACGCCCATGCTGCTCGTCAACGAGAAGGGCGAGCAGATCGTGTCGATGGCCGTGCCGATCCAATACCGCAAGGCCGTGCAAGGCGTGCTGTTGCTGTCAACGCGCCCGGGTGAGATCGACGAGGTGTTGTCGGAAGAGCGCAATGTCATCATCGCGCTGGCGCTCACCGCGTTTGCGGCAACGCTCCTTGCCTCCTTCCTGCTCGCCCGCACCATCGCCGGCCCCATGCGCAGGCTCTCGGAAGTGGCCGAAAATGTGAGCCGCAACATCAAGGCGCGCGATGAGCTCCCCGAGCTCGCACACCGCGCCGACGAGGTGGGGCAGATGGCCACGGCCTTTCGCGAGATGACGGCCTCGCTGCACCGGCGCATCGAAGCCAGCGAGCGCTTCGCCCAGGACGTTGCCCATGAGCTCAAGAACCCGCTGACCGCGGCCCGCTCGACCGCGGAGGCGCTGGCCTACGCCAAGAGCCCCGAGCAGCAGGCCGAACTGGTGCACCAGATCCAGGGCGAATTGAAACGGCTCAACAAGCTCATCACCGACGTTGCCAATGCCTCCCGGCTCGACGCGGAGCTGGCGCTGCAGGAGACCGAGCCCGTTGATATGCGCGAGGTCCTGCACGGGGTGTCGAACGTGTTCCGCGATATCCTGGGCGGCGAGGGGCGTCGCATCGTGCTCGACATCGCTCCCTCGCTGGATCCTTCAGCCTATGTGGTGCGCGGCTTGGAAGAGCGCTTGAGCCGCGTCGTCACCAATCTGCTCGACAATGCCATCTCCTCCTCGCCTGCGAGAGGGGTGGTGAGGGTGAGCGCGCGGCGCTCGGGATCCGAGATCGAAGTTGTGGTGCAGGACGAGGGGCCCGGCATCCCCGCCAACAAGCTTGAGGACATCTTCAAGCGCTTCTATTCGGATCGGCCGCAGACCGACCGCACGGTCGGCAAGAATTCGGGGCTTGGCCTCAGCATCTCGCGCGAGATCGTCAACGCTTACGGCGGCCGCATCTGGGCGACCAACCGCAACGGGGCGGGCCAAGCATCGGCGGCGAGGCCCGACGCGGCAGGCCTGCGGGAGGCGGGCCCGACGGAAGTGGCCGGGGCCGCCTTCATCGTGCGGCTCCCGGCAGCCGATACGCCGGCCGCGAAGGGAGCCCTACCCCTTGCCCGACGCCACTGAAGACGCCGCGGAGCTTGTGCACGGCACGTGCGTGGCGCTGGGGCATACCGCGGCCCTGTTGCGGGGGCCTTCGGGGGCCGGCAAATCGGATCTTGCCTTGCGCTTTCTGTATCTGGCCCGGCGTGGACCGGCGGCGCTCGCGTCGCCTATCCTGGTGGCCGACGATCAGGTGTGGCTCGTGCGCCACGGCGAGCGCATCCTGGTCAGGGCACCAAAGACGATACGTGGCCGGATGGAGGTGCGCGGCATCGGCATTGTCGAGGTCAAGTCGCTCGCCGAGGCGGAACTGGCCCTGGTGGTGGATCTCGCGCCGGCCGGGGCGATCGAGCGCATGCCCGACACCGATCGGACCACCCTCTTGCTCGGCGTGGAGGTGCCAACGATCGCCCTGGCCCCCTGGGAAGGCTCGGCTCCCATTAAGCTTGCCATCGCACTGGCGCGCGCCCGGCAGAGCTGATCCGCCGGCCAAGAACCTCTTTCCGCTTGCCTCGCAAGGGGCGCCTCAATCATCATGCGCCGCCCCGGGGCCTCTCCCATCGCCCCGCAAAGGATACGCATCACACGATGATCGGCGTCGTCATTGTCGCCCATGGAGGGTTGGCCGCAGAGTTCCGTGCCGCCCTCGAGCACGTTGTCGGGCCGCAGGAGCAGCTCGAATCCCTGTCCATCGGGCCAGAAGACGACGTGGAGGCGCGGCGTACCGAGCTCATCGAGGCCGTGCGACGGGTCGACGCCGGTGGCGGCGTCATCGTGCTCACGGACATGTTCGGCGGCACACCATCCAATCTGGCGATATCGGTCATGGCGGAGACCGGTGCCGAGGTGCTGGCTGGCATCAACTTGCCGATGCTGATCAAGCTCGCCAGCGTGCGCGGTGAGGCGAAGCTGGCGGCAGCCGTGAATGCGGCCAAAGAGGCCGGCCGCAAGTATATCAGCGTGGCAAGCCAGGTGCTCTCCGGAGAGCCCTGAGGGGGACTTTGGCGACCTAGAAGGCGTCAATCGTGTTGAAGGGCAACAAGCCGTGCGCCGAGGTGACGATCCGCAACCGTAAGGGGCTGCATGCGCGCGCCTCGGCCAAGTTCGTCAAATGCGCCGAAAGCTTCGACGCCACCGTGCGGGTGATGCGCGATGGCCAAACCGTGGGCGGCACCTCAATCATGGGGCTGATGATGTTGGCGGCCGGTCCGGGCTCGGTCATCACGCTCGAGGCCGAAGGCCCGGAGGGGCCGGAGGCGATCGAGGCGCTGGTGGCGCTCGTGGACTCGGGCTTTGGCGAGGAGAACTAGCCGCTGCTGTTCGCCCGAGCGCCCCGAAAATGCGGGGCGATAGAGGGATATAAGGAGTTCTTTATATCTTTATTGCACCCGGGCGGGCGACCGGCTATAGAGGGCGCGCCGCACCTTGCGGCATGCGCGAAGTGACGAGGCCGCACCCGCGGGGTGCACAATCAGGCCCCTCCCTCACGCGCAACTGGGCCCTCAACCCCTGCCGGAGATCCCTGGCATGACGCGTCAGAGCGACTATGTGGTGAAGGACATCGCCTTGGCCGACTTCGGCCGCAAGGAAATCTCCATTGCCGAGACCGAAATGCCGGGGCTGATGGCGACCCGGGAAGAGTTCGGCAGGTCGCAGCCCCTCAAGGGCGCGCGCATCGCCGGGTCGCTGCACATGACGATCCAGACCGCCGTGCTCATCGAGACGCTCAAGGCACTGGGCGCCGACGTGCGCTGGGTCTCTTGCAACATCTACTCCACCCAGGACCACGCCGCGGCCGCCATCGCCGCCGGCGGCACCCCGGTGTTCGCCGTCAAGGGCGAGACCCTCAAGGAGTACTGGGACTACACGCGGCGCCTCTTCGAGTGGGGCGACGGCGGCATGCCCAACATGATTCTCGACGACGGTGGCGATGCGACGCTCTTCGTGCACCTGGGCGTACGCGCCGAAGGCGGCGATGCCAAATTCCTCGACAAGGCTGGCTCGGAGGAGGAGGAGATCCTCTTTGCACTGCTCAAGAAGACGCTGAAGGAGAAGCCAAAGGGTTGGTTTGGAG
>JAMXLN010000271.1 GCA_024281145.1 Hyphomicrobiaceae bacterium
TCCGAGGCCACGGCGGCAAAGCTACTCAGGCACGTGCCCGCTTGTCAGCCCCCTGTCAGTCAGTTTTGTGACAGGTCCGAATGAAGCCGCCCGTCATGTGGCAGGCTCGTCACTCTGGAACCAAGCGAGGGCCAACATCCAACCCTTGGGGGAACGAAGAACGTCGGCCCTCTAGTCCCCCGGCGTGACGCTAAGAGGGACTAACAAAGATCGTAGGACGACGGATGAAATTCCAAGGTAAACGAACAAGGCAAAAGGTTAACAAGGGTGGATGCTGAATTTGGTGGGGGGCATTTTTGACCGAAATCCGCCCCCTAATCCGCCCCCTACGTTCATAAGTTGTATGACGAAAACTTAAAAACCCATTGAAACAACAAAGCGATCCCGGCAGGATTCGAACCTGCGACCCTCTGCTTAGAAGGCAGATGCTCTAGTCCAGCTGAGCTACGGGACCGTCGTCGTGTGAGCAAGTCCACTTAATGCGTTAGCGCATCGGTGCACCCTACAGCCTCGCGCCTGACCAATATTGTCGGCAGCTTCCTTGGGCATGCGCGCTGTGACCGTTCGTTTTTAGAAGGTCTCATGGTGAAAGTGAAGCGGGACACACTCCCGGTTGCCAAAGCGTATCCGGATATACTCGTCTCGGAATAGGGACCAGGATGGAGCCGGAGTTCAGCCCGCTGCCAAGAGCCCGCGCACATAACCGATGGCGCGCGCGGCGCACACGGGACCGTCCGGCTGATAGATGAAGGGCTCGATCGCGGCCGTGCCGACGTAGCCACCCTCGCGCAGCGCGCGCAGGATTGGCGCAAACGAGAGCTCGCCCTCACCGGGGGCACGACGGTTGGGATCATTGAGATGTACGTGGGCGATGAGACCGGTCGGCAGCCATTTGCGTAACAGGTCGGGGATTGCCTGAGCCTCCGCCCGCGCCGCAGCCGAGCAGTCAAGCATGGTTCTGACGGCGGGGCTGCCGATGGCTCGCACGATAGCCGCCGCCTCATTCACCGTATGGATGAATTGATTATCGGGCGGCGCGAGCGGTTCAATGCAGTAAATCACGCCAGCCCGCAGCGCTGCGTCCGCAACAGCGGCGAAGCACTCCACACCCCACTTGCGGCCGTCCGCCTCGAGACCAGGTTCGAGCCGGCGCTGGGCCGGCGAGCCGTGCACGAGCGTTCGGGCGCCGAGATCGGCGGCCAATTCACAGAGCCTGCGCATGACGTCAACAGTCCGAGTCCGCTGAGCGACATCGGAGGAGGTGATCGACAGTGTTTCCGGCGCTAGCATCAGATAGTGCAGACCAGTGATGGCTATTCCGGCGTCGGTGGCGGCCCTGCGCACCTGGGCTCGTCGCAGCGGGCTCAGCAGGTGCGGTTCATCGCTCAGCGTGAACGGCGCAATCTCCAACCCATCGTAGCCAACAGCGCAGGCGAAAGCGCATTGCTGCTCAAACGGCAGCTCACGAACGACCTCGTTGCAGAGCGAGATGCGCATGGCTTTGAGCCTCCGGACCGCTGGCGCGATCCTAACGCAAAGTTCTCGCTATCACAGTTCCACCACAAGCCGGTTGCATAATGTGCGGCAGGTGCTCGCCGAACCGCATCCGGAGAAGGATGGTGACTGCTGTGAAGTCGTTCGCGCACCTGTCCAGATCTGTCGTGTCTGTGTCGAACAATTCGGTTTCCAACAAGCTTTCGATCATGGCCGTCCTCGGCTGCGCGGCGTTCACCCTCTTGCCCTACGACACCACGTCGGGCCTCGGGGCAGCTGTGCCGGTGGCACGGGAGCAGGAGCGGTCGGGGGGCGCGGCGGCTTCGCACAAAATCTCCTCCATCTCGCAGCCGGAGCTTGGCGCGCTGCCGAGCCCGCCGACCACAGAGATGAAACGTGGCAACGCGACGCCAGGCGACGTCTGGTCGGACACCCAGGTGATCTCGGCTTTGCGCGAATGCGTGCGGCTGCTCGCCCCGATCGCGGCAGAGGTGGAGATCTCGGAACCACTGAAGCAGGACGAATGCGGCGCGCCAGCTCCGGTGTTGGTGAAGCGCGTCGGTGCGGGCGCCAACAAGGTGGAGTTCAGCCCGCCGGTTGTTGTCAATTGCCCGATGGTGGTGGGACTGCATACCTGGGTTGAGAAAGCCCTGCAGCCGGCTGCACAGGAGGCGTTTGGCGCCCGGATCGCCCGGCTGCGGGGCACATCAGGCTACGCGTGCCGCAATCGTATCGGTAGTCACAGCCACGTCGATCGCTTGAGCGAGCACGCATTCGCCAATGCCATCGACATCTCGGGGTTCGTAACCACGGACGGTCGTACCATCGATGTGGCCGGCTTCTGGGGCCCCACCGCGCGCGACCAGGAGGCGCAAAGAGTAGCCGCGATGCGCGCGACGCCTGAGCTCAGCAAGGCCGCACACCAGCGCGATCACAAGATCAGCGCGATTGCCAATGCCGCTTCAGATAGCCCGAGGTCACCGTCGATCCAGACTGCGGACCTGCAAAGCCGTGGGACAGGTGCATCCGACATGCGCGCTGACCCAGCACCCGCCAAAAGTGCAGAGGCACTATTCCTGCGACGGCTGCATAGGAGTTCCTGCGAGGTGTTTGGTACCGTGCTTGGTCCTGAGGCCAATGCCGCCCATCGCGACCACTTCCATTTGGATTTGGCACATCGCCGCCACAGCGCCTACTGCCAATAACCGTCCCGCCAGGCGATCCCGTTACAGGATCCACCAGGGGCCGGGGTTGCCCCTGCAGGGTTGGCAGGCCCTCACGCCCTCGGTCGCTTGTCGACGACCCGCCGGGCCTTGCCTTGGCTGCGCTCGACACCGCCCGGATCGGTGACGGTGATACGGGCTGTCACACCGATCACGCTTTTGATGCGGTTGCCGAGCTCAACAGCCGAGATGCGGCGCTCTGCAGCTTCGGCGAGTAACGGCAATGCCTCGACCAACACCTCCAATTGATCCAGCCGTTCCTCGCGGGTGAGCACGACTTGATAATGCGGCGCTAGCCCCTTCACCTTAAAGATCTGCTCTTCGATCTGGGAGGGGAACACGTTGACCCCCCGCACGATCATCATGTCGTCGGAGCGGCCGGTAATTCTCTCCATGCGCCGCATGTTGCGGGCGGTACCGGGCAGGAGACGGGTGAGATCGCGGGTGCGATAGCGGATAATCGGCATACCTTCCTTGGTGAGGGTGGTAAGCACGAGCTCACCTCTTGCCCCGTCAGGGAGCACAGAGCCTGACTGGGGCTCGACGATTTCGGGATAGAAGTGGTCCTCCCAGATGGTGAGCCCATCCTTGCTCTCCACGCACTCATTGGCGACGCCTGGTCCCATCACCTCCGAGAGGCCGTAGATGTCAATGGCATGCATGTCGAAGGCGGCCTCGATCTCGGCGCGCATGGCATCCGTCCACGGCTCGGCGCCGAAGATGCCCACCTTGAGGGAGGTAGCGCTGGGATCGCGCCCCTGGTGGCGGAACTCGTCCAAGAGCGCCAGCATGTACGAGGGAGTTACCGTGATGATGTCGGGTTCAAAATCGACGATGAGCTGCACCTGCCGCTCGGTCATGCCGCCGGATACCGGAATGGTGGTCAGACCTAGCCGCTCCGCGCCGTAATGCAGGCCCAGACCGCCCGTAAAGAGACCGTAGCCGTAAGCATTGTGCAGCTTCATGCCCGGCCGCCCGCCGGAGGCGCGGATGGAGCGGGCAACAAGGCCCGCCCATACCTCGATATCGCCCCTGGTATAGCCGACCACCGTCGGCCGCCCGGTGGTCCCGGACGACGCATGAAGCCGCACGATTTCTTCGCGCGGCACCGCGAACAATCCAAATGGATAGCCCGCGCGCAAGTCCTCCTTGCAAGTGAAGGGAAACCTGGCGATGTCGGCCAGACTGGCGAGGTCGTCAGGGTGCACACCTGCGGCCTCGAATGCACGACGATAGTGGGGCACGCGCTCGTAGGCCCGCCGCAGCGTGCGCTTGAGCCGCTCCAGCTGCAGCGCCGAAATCTCCGCACGCGAGGCAAGTTCAATAGGCTCGAGGTCTTCGCGGCGCGGCGTTAAGTCGAGCATCGGGAGACACTTGGGTTGAGCTAAGCCGAAAGGGAAAGGTAGCCCACCGCGGCCACTGCACCTATCGCACTGCACCCACCCGCAGGTCGCATCGGCGCCGAAGCCCGTGGCGCACACCGGATCTGGTGACGCTGGTGTCGGTATAGCAATTGGGCCGCGGCGCGTCGAATGACGGCCGCGGCTCAAAATTGGCGCCAACCCGACCTCACCCCGCGGCGGAACGAGGGGTCGGGCGCTCCGCCGCAGCGATGAGACCATCAAGATCCCATCGGCAGGTTAGCCCTCCGGCACCAGGACGCCCGGGATGGACCGGCTGTGGCCACGGAACTCTGCGATGGTTTCGCCCGCCTCCGTACGCACCGTCACATCGTAGATGCCGCTGCGGTCGCCCCGATAGCGCTCTCGCGCCTCGGCGAGCAAGCGCATGCCGAGGCGCCCGGGAGCCAGGTAGGCGATCTGGCAGTGCTGGGCGACGTGGCGTTGGTTGTGCGAGTTGCACGCGAACGCCAACGCGGAATCGGCAAGCGAGAAGATATAGCCGCCGTGGCACAGACCGTGTCCATTGACCATGTCCATGCCGATGCTCATGGAGAGAACGGCGAAGCCCGGTCCCACCTTCTCGATCTGCATTCCCATGGTGCGGCTAGCCTTATCATCCGCCCACATTGCATCTGCGCACGCCTGGGCCATCTCGGCGGCGTCACGCGTCATGCGCTTTTTCCGGTGAACTTGGGTGCGCGTTTCTCGAGGAAGGCGCGGATGCCCTCCGCCGCATCGGGCGAGGCGCCGGCCTTTCGCTGCAGATCGCGCTCCAGATCGAGTTGCTGAGCCAGTGTGTTGGTCGAAGAGAGCGCGAGGGCGCGCTTGGTGAGACCCAGCGCGTAGGTGGGCGCGATTGCGAGTTTGCTCGCCAGCGCTGAGACCTCCGCCTCGAGCTTGTCATCGTCAACCGTCTTCCAGATGAGGCCCCAGGCCGCGGCTGTCTCTGCCGGCAGCGGTTCGGCCAACATGGTGAGCGCTCGAGCGCGCGCGGGCCCGATGAGACGCGGCAAGGTCCAGGTGCCGCTGGCATCGGGAACGAGACCGATACGCGTGAAGGCCTGCAGAAAACTGGCGCTGCGCGCCGCCACGACGATGTCGCAGGCGAGGGCGACGTTGGCACCGGCCCCCGCGGCGATGCCATTGACGGCGCAGATAATGGGTTTCTCCAGGGAGGTGATGAACTTGACGAGCGGATTGTAGGCCTGCTCCAACCGGCTGCCGGCATCGGCCGTGCCGCCCCCACGGGTCTCCGCCAGATCCTGTCCGGCGCAGAAGGCGCGGCCAGCGCCGGTCAGCACAATCACGCGGCATTGTGAGTCGGCGCCTGCCGCTTCAAGAGCCGCCCGCAACTCCGCGTGCATGGCAAGTGTGAAGGCGTTGAGCTTATCGGGCCTATTGAGCGTCAGGCGCGTCACACCTCCGCTCGAAGCAACCAGCACGGTTTCGCCGCCCATGTGCGTCTCCTCCAAAGCCTCACCCGAGATTTTCGCGCCGTGTCGCCCAAGGGGCACGGGCAATTGCGCCCGCTTGGAATGCGGGAGTCGGTTGTCTATAGTGCCGCCTCGATAGAGCCCGGTACAAATCCTCGGGCGACGATCGGGGCGCGTAAGCCGATTTCCGCCACTTTTGGCACGGCAGCGCGGCGGGGCCCACAACTTTTTCGGGCGGACGGGCGCTACCATCTCGGGAGCCAAAAACGCATGAAATGCAACTGGCGGCGGTGGCTATGGGGCATCATCCCGCTGCTCGTGCTGAGCTGGGTGGCGGTGCAGGCCGAGCACGGTCACCTGGAACGCGATTTGGCGGCGCGCACCAGCAACGCGTTGGCCCAGAGCGGGATGGTTTGGGCGATGACGGAATTCGACGGCCGGGACGCCATTCTAAGCGGCCGGGCGCCGGAAGAGGGCGAGCCAGGTAAAGCTGCCGAAGCGCTGGCCACGGTGTGGGGCGTGCGCACCATCGACAACAAGGCGGGCCTGCTCGATCGGGCGGAGACCTATTGGTGGGCGGCAAGCCGGCGCAACAACCGCATTCGCCTTACCGGGCTAGCGCCTAGCATCAGTGCGCGACAAGCGATCCTGGGGGTGACAAAGGCCACCTTTCCCGGGTTTGAGGTGGTCGATCGCACGAAGCTGGCGCGCGGTGTTCCCTCGACCGACCTGTGGATGGCCGGGGTCAGCTTTGGTCTAAAGCAGCTCACGTCGATCAAGCGCGGCTTCGTGCGGATGCAGGATCTGGAGTTTGCCATCGCCGGGGAGACCGAAGACATTGCCGCGTACCGGGCCGTCAAGCAGGCGCTCGCCAACAGCGTTCCCAGGGGAGTCAAGGTGACCTCAGACGAACTCACGGCGCCGCCCGTCAGCCCGTTCACTTGGGCAGCCGAGCTCATCCAGGGTCAGCTCGTGTTGTCGGGTTATGTACCAAGCGATGCGCTGCGCGCCGACATCGTTGCGGCGGCCAAAAAGAGCTTGCCCGGCGCCGCGATCGTCGATCGGATGGAACCAGCAGAGGGCGCGACCCAGGGTTGGATGGAGGGGGTACTCGCGAGCCTGCGCGAACTGCCGCAGCTTGAAAGTGGCAGCGCGCAGATCAAAGACGCCACGCTCTTTGTCGGGGGTACCGCCGAGGATGCGGCTGCAGCCGACATCATTCGCGCACGCCTGCGGGCGGCCATTCCGGCCACGATCAAATTGACTGAGCAGATCAAGGTGAAAGAACCTCCAACGACACCCCCACCGCCATCGGTGAGCAGCGCAGATACGGCCCAGGTCAGGGTCCAGGACAGGGTCGAGGCGACGACCGCCAGCCAAACGCCCCCGGCGCCGCCCACTCCGCCTGCCGAGGCGGTGGCGCGCGCGAAAGCTTGCGAGGAGCAACTGGCTGGGGTCGCCAAAAGCGGGCTCATTCACTTTCACTACGCCAGCGCCGAGCTTGAGAGCGCCAGCTTTCCGACGCTCGACCAGCTAGCGGCGGCGGCCAAGTCGTGCCCCGGCATGCACATCGAGGTCGCCGGGCATGCCAGTGCCGAGGGCAGTCCCGATGCCAATCAGGCGCTGTCGCTGAAGCGTGCGCAATCCGTGGTAAGCTACTTGGTGCAGGCGGGCGTGGACCCAGGTGGGCTGGAGCCCATCGGGTTCGGCGCAACGCGGCCGCTCGCCCCCAACGACAGCAGCGAGAACTCGGCGAAGAACCGGCGCATCGAATTCACGGTTCGCCCGCAGTAGCGCACGGCGATTGGCGATGAAAAAATAGGGGCAGGGGCAGATGGACTACTTGGCGGCAAAGCTCGTGTGGTGGCTGGCGGCGGCGTTCGCCATCGGCCTGGTGATCGGCTGGTTTTCCTGCGGCCGGCCGAGCAGCGATCGTTCCTAGCCCGGCTTGGGGCTATTCGCTGCGGCTGAGCGGATGTGTTTTCCTGTTCGAGGCGGCAACGCTCAAGCAGGCTCGGGGGACTGAGACATGGTCGCGTTATTCGTACAGACCCTGCTGCTGATGACGGCAGCCTACTTCGTCGGAGCTGCGGTCGCCTGTTTCGTGCGGCGCAGGCTCAGTGCCAGTAGCCGACCCGAGGCGGCCAGCGTGCATCCGGTCGAACCGCTCCCGGAGATGGCGCAGCCCGCTGAGGGCTCGGCGCAGTTTGCGCGCAGCGGCGCTGGGCAAATGCGCGCGCCATTGCTGCCAGCGCCACCACCCGCCCCGCTTGTCGTGCCACCCGATCGACTTGCCGTGCCGATCTCTGAAGCGGCCGAGGCCCAAGACCTGAAGCGCATCAACCTGATCGACCCTGAGATCGAGGCGAGGCTGAACAAGTTAGGTGTCCGCCGGTATGAGCAGATCGCCGCTTGGATGCGGCCGGACGTGCAGCACATCAGTGAGGCGCTGGGCCTCAGCGACCGCATCAACAAAGAGAATTGGATCGAACAGGCGCAAGTTCTCTCCAAGGGAGGCGTCACCTACTACGCGATGCGCGCGGGACGCGGCGAGGTCGCGAACGCCGCGCCGACACGCGACGAAGGAGAGCCGCGCACCTTTGCGTTGGCCACCGATACCCCACCGGCCGCCATGGCGCCTCGCGTGTCGACCGACGGTGCTGCTGCGGTGGCTGCTGTGGTCTCAATGGGAGCCACGGTTGCCCCCCTGCCGCGGACCGAGCCAAACTTCCTCTCGCCACCTTTGGTGGCCGAGCGCGCGGCGTTCGCTAAGGCCGCGCTGGAGCCAGCAGCGCCGTGGCCAGCCGCCCAACCGATCCGCCCTGCGGCGCCGCCGGCGCGGGACAATCTACAGCGCATCAGCGGCATCGACGCCGAACTTGAGACGTTTCTGTTTGGCCAAAGCATCGGCCGCTATTCCCAGATCGCGCACTGGTCGCCGGCCGATGTTGCACGCTTTGATGCGCTGCTGGGCGTCAATGGCCGCATCGCCCGCGAGAACTGGATCGAGCAAGCGCAGATCCTAGGCAGGGGCGGGGATACCGCCTTCTCGCGCGACTACGACCGACGTGCACGCGGAGAGGAGGGTGCGACCGCCGTGCGACCTGCCAAGCTCCCCGATGCGATCCGCGAAACGGCGACCAACGCGGCAGCCCCGACTGGAACCGCGCCACGCGCCGATCTTGGCGCATTGCGCTCCGTGCGGTCCGAGGCCTACCAGGGCGGGGCACAGGGCTCCGTGGGCACCCCGCGCATCGGCGCGGCAAAGGGGCTGCGCGGCGCACCCGCGGAGGACCTGAAACGGATCCGTGGCATCGGCGTGCTGATTGAGAAGAAGCTCAATCAGATGGGCATCGTCGGCTACGAGCAGATTGCCAACTGGACGGCGGAGGAGATCGACCGCATCAGCCAGTCGCTCGACTTCAAAGGTCGCATCGAGCGCGAGAATTGGGTGGAGCAAGCGCGCATTCTTGCCTCTGGTGGTACCACGGAATTCTCGCGCCGCGTCGATCGCGGAGAGGTGGAGACCAGCCGCTATCGGCCCTGACGCGCCTGCGCGCCCGAGATAGGGCTTGCGCCCGATGCGCCATAGACCGTGCGTGCGCGCTCCTCGAAGGCGAGGGTGTAGCGGCGGAATACGCGGTCGAACAGGCTTCCCACCAATATCTGCAGCACCAGCGATTTGAACTCATAAGAAATGAAAAAGTGCACATCGCACCCTTCGGGCGCATGGGCAAAGTTCCATCGGTTCTGCAGCTGCCGAAATGGACCACTGACGGTGCCGGGTGGGCTGCCGGCATCGACCTGCATTCTCGCAAAATCGAGCATCACCCGGCTCACGAAGGTCTCGCGAAAGGCGCGATAGCCGACCGTCATCTCGGCCAGCAGAAGCTCTTTATCCCCCTCGCGCTCTCGCTTTTTGACAGCCAACCCCTCGCACAGCGGCAAGAACTCGGGATAGCGCTCCACGTCGGCTACGAGATCGAACATCTGGCGCGGTGAGAAAGGGACGCGGCGGGTGGTGCTGAAGCTCGGCATGGTGCGATGCGATACCTCAGTTTGCCCCTACGCCCGCAAGAAATCCCCTCACGTCAAGGTCCCGCCGGAACACGATGGGGCTCAGATGCCCGCCGTGCTCGGCCAGCATGGCCACGATTTTGGGGCGGCTGTTGGCGTTAAAATTCCAGATGAAGCGCAGGAATTCGCGATCAAATTGTTCGGGGCACCCAGGCGCCAGGTCGGGGCGTACGCGCCCGTAGGTCGTGGCCACGCGCCACAGAGCCCGCCGCACGCAAACGAGGCGTGGATAATCGAACCATACCACCTGATCAGCGCGCGGCAGGCGCAGATCGAGCGAGGCGCCATAATTGCCGTCCATGATCCAAGCGTTCCGCTCCGCCAGCTTGGCAACCTTAGCGCGCCACTCGGCGCGCTCAGTCACCTTCCAGCCCGGTTTCCAGAACTCGGTGTCGAGATGGATCAGAGGTAGCCCCGTCCTGGCCGCCAATTTGCGCGCGAACGTGCTCTTGCCGGCTCCAGAAATGCCGATGACAAGGACGCGCTGCATGGCGGGAATTCAGTTCTGCGGGGGACGGTCATCACACACTCAATGCCCCTTCAATACCGATCCCGCCTGACTTGTCCAGCGCGAGCGCAAGCGTATCGTCGCCTTCTCGTTTGCCTCCCAACTTCCGGAGAGCCGCAAGCCTAAGGCCGGCGGCCCACTCCGACTGCGCAATGACGCCCTGCTCGTTCCTCTGGCTAGAGCGAGCGCAACCTCACCGGCTCATGGGCTCGCGTCGGGAGCGACCCGCTAAAATGATACGGGTCTTGCACCCGACTGGTGCAAGACCGTTGCGGCGCGCCGCGCCGCCTTGAGGCGCGCAAAATCGGCGCCAGCGTGATGGGAAGAGCGGGTCAACGGACTGGCAGAGGCGAGCAGGAAGCCCTTCGCCAGGGCTATTTTCTCCAACGCTTTGAACTCGTCTGGCGGCACAAAGCGCTTGACCTCGGCGTGCTTGCGCGTTGGCTGCAGGTACTGGCCGATGGTCATAAAATCAACCTCGGCCGTGCGCAGGTCGTCCATCACCTGCAGCACCTCCTCGCGCTCCTCGCCGAGCCCCACCATGATGCCCGACTTGGTGAACATCGCGGGCGAAAGCTCTTTGACCCGCTGCAACAATCTGAGCGAGGCAAAGTAGCGCGCGCCGGGGCGGATCTTGAGGTAGAGCCCCGGCACGGTCTCGAGATTGTGGTTATAGATATCCGGCCCTGCCTCCACCACAGCTTCTACAGCGCCTTGCTTGCGCAGGAAGTCCGGGGTGAGCACTTCAATGGTGGTATCGGGCGTGCGTGCGCGGATGGCGCGGATGGTCTCAGCGAAGTGCTGCGCCCCACCGTCTGCAAGATCGTCGCGATCGACCGAGGTGATGACCACGTGCGCTAGTCCCAGCTGAGCCACCGCGGCAGCGACATGCTCCGGCTCCGCAGGATCGAGTGGTTTGGGAAGTCCAGTGGCGACGTTGCAGAAGGCACAGGCACGCGTGCACGTGTCGCCCATGATCATCATCGTCGCATGGCGCTGCTGCCAACACTCGCCGATGTTGGGACAGGCCGCCTCCTCGCACACGGTGTGCAATCCGTGCTCGCGCACGATGCGTTGCGTCGCAGCAAACGCAGCCGACGCGGTGGGCATGCGCACTCGGATCCACTCCGGTTTGCGCAGAAGCGGCGCATCGGGCTTGCCCACCTTTTCGGGATGCCGCAACGGCCGGTTGTCGAGGATCGTGACCATGCCGAGCATTCTACCCCCTGGAAGCAATCCCTCCAACGGTATCCCGACCAAGGGGCGGTACGCTGGTCGTGCAAAGGCTCGCAGCCCGCGCCCAATTTGGCCCGCTTTACCGCCGTCCGCGGGTGCAGCTTGATGTTTGGGCGCCCCCTTGGGCATGACATTTTGGTAACGTCCTTCCGCACGCGCATTTGCGCCACCATTGTCATTTAGCTGCCGCCAACGCTGGGCGAGCTGTCGCTGTTTCCCCATCTGGTGCAGGAGACCCTCACTATGCGCCGCATCCCTCGCCACCTGCCCGTTCGAGGCTCCCTAAAGCACGTGGTGTTGTTCCCCCTCGCTTTTGCCGCGCTCTGCGCACCCTGGCTGCCGGCCGGTGCCAGCCAGATCAACACTGGTGCCAGCGCAGGCGCCTATGCGGCGAGCTTCTGTCCCGTGCTCTCCCAGCAGCTCAAACTCGCGCAGTTTGACTATCGCTGCACCCCGTCGGCCGGTACACGCGAGAACATGGAGCGCGTGCTCGCCGATCCCCGACAGCTGGGCTATGGTCAGCTCGACGCCTTCGCGCTCGAGAGCCGGCAGATGAATGCCGGCGCCGCGCTCACTCTGGTGCGGCAGGATGACGTGCGTGAGTGCCTGTTCGCCGTCACGCGCAACAAGGACATTACGAACTGGGTTGAGCTGACGACCGCCGCCGGAGAGCTGCGGTTCATCCTACCACCGGCCAATTCCGGCAGCGTTGGCACCTTCCAATTTCTGCGTTCGATCGACGCGGACCGATTGGGTAAGGCCAAGACCGTCACCCATGCGGCCTCTGTCGAGGAGGCTATCCGAGAGACACTCTCGGCCGATGACACCGTGACCCTGTTCGTTGACTTCGCCGATCCAGAGGGCGAGCACTTTGGCCTTGTCGGCAAGCTTGGCGGCCACGTCGTACCCGTGATCGATCGCACCATCCTGCGCCAGGAGGTGGGAGGCAAGAAGATCTACTTCGCCCAGGAAACGCAGGTGGAAGAGGCGCAGTGGACCAAATCAGGCAAGAAGGTCGTTACCGCCTGCACTCCGCTTGTAGTCTTCACCGGCGCGCCCGATCGCGTCCAGGGCGAACAAGCAAGGAAGGACCACGAGGACCTCATCCGCACAGTGTCGGCGTTAAAATCTGCCGCGCTGGTGCCTGAGGCGTCGCTGTTTCAGCGGCTCGTCAAGCGCACAAAGGAGCTTTCCGCCTCCAGCACCGAGAAGATGCTGGAGGCCACCGACCAGGCGCGCGAGAAGGCCAAGCCCTACACGGACAAGGCGATGGACGCAGCCAAGGAGGCGACCGACCAGGCCAAGCAGGCAGCCGAACGCGCCAGCGAGGCGGCCAAGCCCTATTACGACAAGGGCAAGGAGGCGGCGCAGAAGGCCTACGAGGACGCCGTCCGGATCACTAAGGAGCTGATGGACAAGCCGAAGACCGACGCGCCGAAGAACTAGCGCCCTTAGCAAGCGCCAGTGGGGATCTTGGGGTTGCATTGCCTCCCATTTGCGTCTCAGCACCGCGCGAGCCCGAGGCGACCTCTGGCGGCAGTCCATCGTCTTGAGGCCTCGTCTAAAGCCCCCGCGGTTGCCGGTGCAGGGCGCGGGAGCGGTGCATTGGCCCCAAGTCGCCACAACGCTCCTATTGACCGCGGTCGTGCACTCTGATGAGTTCGGCCTCCAGGGGATCATCTGATGTCAGCGCGAGGCTCATCTGGCGCTGAAATCTCTGCTCGATGGGACGCTAAGATGTGGCCCAGCTTCGGTCTGCCAAGAGCGCTGCCCGCGCTTTTGAAGTGCAATCGGCGCCCAACAGAACCCAAGAGGCACCACTGGCGCAGTGAGAAGAGCGAGCTCCCGTCAAGGCGAGATCCTCTTGGCCGCGAGGCTGCCGCAACGTCCCTACCGACACCATGAACAACAACTCCCGGCGCCTTGCTGACCGTCTCGCCCTCGTCACGGGAGCCACGCGCGGCATTGGTCGGGCGGTGGCGCTGGCCTATGCCCAGGAAGGCGCGCATCTCATCCTGGTCGGCCGGACCGCTGGCGCGCTGGAGGAGGTCGACGACGAGATCCGAGCCATCGGCGGCAGCGCCACGTTGCTCACCCTCGACCTTAAGTCGCATGACAAGATCGACGCGCTTGGCCCCACCATCTATCAGCGCTGGAATAAGCTCGACATCCTGGTTGGGAACGCCGGTATCCTGGGGCCGCTCTCGCCGCTTGGCCACGTGTCGGCCGATGCCTGGAACGAAGTGATCGAGATCAACCTTACGGCCAACTGGCGGCTGATCCGCACACTCGACCCGCTGTTGCGTCGCTCAAACGCCGGGCGTGCCATTTTCGTGTCGTCGGGCGCAGCGATCGCGCCGCGCGCCTACTGGGGTCCGTACGCCGCCTCCAAGGCGGGGCTTGAGGCACTTGTGAGAGCCTACGCCGGCGAGATCGCCAACACACCGGTGCGCGTCAATCTCCTCAATCCAGGGCCGACGCGCACGGCTATGCGCGCCAAGGCGTTCCCGGGCGAAGATCCAGCCTCCCTGCAGTCCCCCGAGCACACGGTCGACACGTTCATCAAGTTGGCGCTGCCCTCCTGTACGGACAACGGCAAACTGTTCGACCTGAGGACGGGAGCGGTGCGCTAAGTGCCGAGGCTCGATCGCTGACGCGTCCTGGCTTCGCCCCCTCCACCCTCTAAGGGCCCGCAGCTTCAGACCTCAACCACCATGCCGTCGTAGGCCGGCTCCACATGCGCCGGCAGCTGACGGCGCAGCCGCTCGTAGTCAAGCTCAACCGTCATGTGCGTGAGGATTGCTCGCTTGACACCGAGGCGCTCGATCCACTCGAGCGTCTGCTGCACGCCGAAGTGGCTTGGATGCGAGATCGGCCGTAGCGCGTCGACGATCCATAGGTCAAGACCCCGCAACAATGCCACCGAGGCATCGGGGATGCCGCCGACGTCGGGCGAATAGGCAACCGCGCCGAACCGAAAGCCCAGCGAGGGTGCTTCCCCGTGCTCCTGTAGAATGGGCACGGCTTCGACGATCCCACCGGCACCATCGATGCGAATGGGATCGGGCGCGCGGATAGCTTTCGCATCGAGGATGGAGGGATAAAGAGAGCCCGAACGCTGGGCAAAGCAATAATCGAAGCGGCTCTCAAGGCTGGCGCGCGTTTCGGCGTCGGCGTAGACGGGAATGCGGCGCTTGGTGATGAAGAACATGCCACGCAGATCATCGATGCCATGCGTGTGGTCGGCGTGCGCATGGGTGTAGAGCACAGCGTCGATATGCTCAACGCTGGCGGCGAGCAATTGCTCGCGCAGGTCTGGCGGCGTGTCGACCAGCACGGTCGTTCGCCCGCCTTTGCCAAACTTTTCAATCAGGAGGGCGCAGCGCCGCCGCCGATTTTTAGGGTTGGCCGGATCGCAGTTGCCCCACACATTGCCCACGCGCGGCACGCCGCCGGAAGAGCCACACCCCAAGATCGTGAAGCGCATCCTCATGCGGTGTAGGCCGATCGCGGCGTCTTGGCATAGAGCCGAAAAAAGTTCTCGCTCGTTGCACGAGCGATCTCCGCCTCCGAGACGCCCTTGAGGTTGGCCAGCTCTCGTGCCGTTTCGACCACATAGGCCGGTTCATTGCGCTTGCCGCGGAACTTGCCCGGCGCAAGGTAGGGCGCGTCCGTCTCCACAAGCAGCCGGTCGAGCGGCACACTGCGCGCAATCTCACGCAATACGTCGGACTTCTTGAAGGTCAGAATGCCGGAGAAGGACACATAGACTCCAATCTCGAGGGCGCGATGAGCAAGCTCGGGCCCACCCGTGAAGCAGTGCAGCACCGCCGTGAACGGCCGCTTTGCCATTTCCTCCTCGAGAATCGCAGCCACATCCGCGTCGGCATCGCGGGCATGAATGACGAGTGGCAGCCCCGTGGCCTGCGCGGCCGCGATGTGGTTACGGAAGCCTGTGACCTGGGCCTCGCGGGGACTGTTATCGTAGAAGTAGTCAAGCCCAGCCTCGCCGATAGCCACCACTTTGGCGTACTGGGCAAGCCGCACGATCTCATCCACGGGAACGTCCAATTCCTCGTGCGCGTAATGCGGGTGCGTTCCAATGGAACAAAAGACCTGCGGGTATCGCTCCGCGATGGCCCGAAGCTCATCAAAACGGCGGATGCGCGTAGAGATGCTGACGAGCATGCCGACACCTGCGACGCGCGCCCTGTTAACTATCGCATCGAGGTCGGCGGCCAAGGCTGGGAAATCGAGATGGCAGTGATGATCGATCAGCATGCGCCCGGTTTCTGTTCAAAGATCGCTACAGCGCCCTAAGAGTGCCGCGAACTCGCTCCCTGTGACAACGTGCGGGGCACGCCGGATCCCCAAGCGCAACCGCGCCGCCGCCCGTCCTGATCGTCGCCTGACGCGTTGGCAGTCGACCCGTCTGGAGCTCGATCGCGGAGTTAGCCTTGCTCGGGTGGCATCTTCCGCTTGCCTTCCTTGCTCGTCTTTGGCAACTCGGCGCCCGGCTCAAGGTAGCGCGGGAACACACCTGTCGGCGGTGGAATGGAGGTTCCCGGCTCAAGCCGTCCAGCCTCGCCCAGTGACCTGAAGCTGCGCCGATCCGGTCCCTGTCCCAGCAGATCGAGCAGCCGGCTCGCTCCCGTGGGCGTTACCGGCTGGGCCAGGATCGCGACTTGGCGCACCGCTTCGGCCGTCACGTAGAGGATCGTCTCCATGCGATTGGGATCGGTCTTGCGTTTGGCCCATGGCGCTTCGCCAGCAAAATAGCGGTTGGCGTCCGCCACGACCGCCCAAACGGCGTCCAGGTACTGCTTGATGGCCTGGCGGTCCATGTTCTCCCGCGCCTGGACATAGAGCGCATCGACTGCCGCCAACAGGGTCTTATCGGCATCCGTCAAGGGACCGGGGGCAGGGATCCGCCGGTCGCAATTCTTGTCGATCATCGACAGCGACCGCTGCGCCAAGTTGCCCAAATCGTTGGCCAGATCCGCATTGATGCGGTTGGCGATGGCCTCGGGGCTGTAGATGCCGTCCTGACCGAACACCACCTCGCGCAACAGGAAGTAGCGCACCTGGTCGACCCCGTAGGCTTTGACGAGATCGAAAGGGTCGACCACGTTGCCGACCGACTTCGACATCTTCTCCCCACGGTTGTTGAGGAAGCCGTGGGCAAATACGCGCCGGGGCAGCTCGATGCCGGCCGACATCAAAAACGCCGGCCAATAGACGGCATGAAAGCGCACGATATCCTTGCCGATGACGTGCACGTCGGCCGGCCAGTAGCGCCAACGTGGATGGCTCTGGTCAGGAAAACCGACGCCGGTAATGTAATTCGTCAGGGCGTCCACCCAAACGTACATGACGTGCTCGGGCGCGCCAGGAACCTTGATGCCCCAGTCGAGCGTCGTGCGCGAAATTGACAGGTCATCCAATCCGCGTTTGACGAAGCTCACCACCTCGTTGCGGCGCTCGCGCGGCAGAATGAAATCGGGATGCTTCTCGTAATGCTCGAGCAGCTTGTCGCGATAGGCCGAGAGACGGAAGAAATAGGTTTCCTCTTCGAACCATTCAACCGGTGTTCCCTGCGGGCCCACGCGCACGCCGTCCGGCCCCACGCTCGTTTCGCTTTCAGCGTAGAAGGCCTCATCGCGCACGGAGTACCAGCCGGCATACTTCTTGAGGAAGATGTCGCCGTTGTGTGCCGACGCCATGCGCTCCCAGATCTCCTCGGAGGAGCGATAATGCCGCGCCTCGGTGGTGCGAATGAAATCGTCGTTGGAGAGATGGAGCGCCTCGTCCATGGCGCGGAAGCGCTGCGAGTTGCGGTCAGCCAGTGCCCGCGGAGTGAGGCCCTCCTTGACGGCTGTCTGCTTCATCTTGAGGCCGTGCTCGTCGGTGCCGGTCAAGAAAAACACGTCCCTACCGTCGAGGCGTTCGAAGCGCGCGATGGCGTCCGTGGCGATGGCTTCGTAGGCATGGCCGATGTGCGGCGGCCCATTGGGGTAGGAGATGGCTGTCGTAATGTAGAATTTCTGCTGCCCGCTCATGGTGCAGGTCCCGTTCAAGCGACTGATCTCGTCTCGTTAGGCGAAGGTGGCGCCGGGGCGTGGGATCAGCACATTCGGGCACGGGGCCGGGCGAGGGCTCCGCAGGGGAAAGAACGGGAAATGGATGGCTCTGCGTTCATCGGGCGCTCCGCTATCACGATTTTGCCGTCAACGCCACTGGCAATGCGAAAGCATGGGCCGGGCCCAGCCTCAAAGCTGGGCAACGCGCTCCAGTTTGGCGAAAGTACCGAGCACCAAGGCTCGCTTGTCGAGGTTGAGAAGGGCGGCCTCGGCACGCTCACGGCCGATATCCTCCCACAGGGCTGCCCAGGCGGGCAGCCTCGTCGCTGAGATCAGACGCCGCGCAAGCGCAGCTTCGGGTGCCACGGGGCTTTCCAGCGCCCGCGCGTGCACCAGCCGCCAAAGCATCTCAAGCAGCAGGTCATAGAAAGCTGCAAAGCGCTGTTCGTTGGCGGATTGGGACAGCTGATCGGCAAGCGCGTGCGCCGCAGGCCAATCGACGCTGGGTAGCGCGCCCAACACAGCCTCGATGCGCTCGTAGAGCTCCAGCCCCCCGCTGCCCGCCAAGAGCAAGGCTCGGCGTACGCTTCCCTCGGCCAAGCGTTCGAGCAGCCGCCAGCGATCTGGGCCCGGCATATCCTTCTGCGCTGCCGCGAGCGCCGCCTCGCTGGCCTGCCGCAGTGCCGTGCCGGTCAATGGCGCCAGAAGGAGGCGCCGACAGCGCGAGCGCACGGTCGGGAGCAGGCGACTGGGCTCGGAGGCAATGAGCAGGAAAAGCGCCCGACCTGGCGGCTCCTCCAGCGACTTCAACAGTGCGTTGGCGGCATTGACGTTGAGCTCATCAGCGGCATCGACAATCACGACGCGCCAGGCGCCGTCCCCAGCCGTTAAACCAAGGAACGCCTTCAGTCGGCGCACTTCATCGACAGGGATGCTGGCGGCATGCCGCTTTGAGCGCACATCATAAGGTCGCCGCAACACCAGAAGACCGGGATGAGCGAGAGCGCGAATTTGCCGGGCGGTGGGGCTATTGGGGGCGATCTTGAGCGTGCCGGCGCCTGCATCGCGCTCCGCGCGCGGTGCCAAGACGTGGCGCGTCAGTCGATAGGCCAGCGTCGCCTTGCCGATGCCCTCGGGACCTGCGATCAGCCAAGCGTGGTGCATGCGACCGCTTGCGAAGGCTTGAGCCAACTCTTGCTCAGTTTCCGCGTGGCCAAAAAGCTCGCGCGTCTCACGCGGGTGCGGGAAGCCATCGAGGCGGTCGGCCTCGGGCAGCGTTTCGTCTTCATGGGCGGGTGCCCTGGCCATCAGCGTGCGCCTGACAGCAGACGCTGCTCGACCAGCGCCCAAATCTCGGCTGCGACCACGTCGGTCGGCTTGGTCGCATCCACGAGGGCGCACCGCTGCGGTTCGGCTTTGGCAAGCGCCGCGTAGCCCTTGCGCAAATGCTCGTGGAACGAGGCATCGCGGCCCTCAAAGGGATCGGTCGGCGCCCCCACCCCTCCCACAAGAGTGCCGCGTGCCCGCGCACGCGCCAAACCTTGCATCGGCGGCAGATCGAGAATCAAGGTGAGGTGCGGCCGCGTCGGAAGCACGACGAGCCGCTCCAAAGCGTCGAGGGTGGCCGCGCGCAAGCCCCCGGCAGCGCCCTGGTAGACCCGCGAAGAATCGGAAAAGCGGTCGCAAATGATCCAGCGGCCGGCTGCCAATGCCGGGCGGATCGTCTTGTCGAGGTGGTCGGCCCGCGCGGCGTAGAAGAGGAGCGCCTCGGACAGGGCGCCATGCGCCGGGATCGCGGGATCGAGGAGCAGTGCCCTGACCCGCTCGGCAAAGGGTGAGCCGCCGGGCTCGCGCGTGAGCAGCGCCTCGATGCCGCGCACCTGGAGCCGGTCCGCGAGCAGGCGCGCCTGCGTGGACTTACCCGAGCCCTCGCCGCCCTCAAAGGTGATGAACTTGGCCGATGCCATGTCAGACAACCGCCCTCGCCACGAGGTGCGCCGTGTCAATCGTGTCCGCTTCCAGGGAGCGTATTACGGCAGCCACCGGGTGGCCAGGCACAAGATGGAATCAAAACCGCGCCGCATCGGGCCGGCCCGGTCCACGTCCTCCGCCACGAACAGAGGCACCTCGTTCATCGTATCCGACGATGTCGTCACCCGCAGCACCGCCACCTGGTCGCCCTTCCTAAGCGGCGGCTT
>JAMXLN010000272.1 GCA_024281145.1 Hyphomicrobiaceae bacterium
GTGCGGATTTTCGGGCGTGACAGCCCCACACCGGTCAGGTCCTCGTCTCGAAGTGCGCGCAGGACACTGGGCTCGAACGGCACGCAGGCGGCCACGGTGCGCTGCCAGATCGCCGACGCGCTCGCCACCGACAGCTGCTGGCCGACGATGACCCGCGCCAACCCCTCAAAACCCGCAGGCCGGCGACGCAGCGGCGGAAGACCGGTCAGATCGTGCACCCGGCGCATGACTGGGCACTTGCGCCGGAGCGCGCGCACGCCCTCGCGGATATCGCTCTCTTCCACGATGATCCGGGGTGGTAACCCGTGCCGGCCTAGCCGCGATTTCGTGTCCACCGCCTCGCCGCCTTCCTGATCCAACGCGCGCAGTCTCGTTAATGGGGAAGGGCGAGGTGGGCAACAAGAGGATCGCTCGTCGGCCTTAGCCGATGGCTGGGCGCTGGGCGCGGGCCTGATGGGCCTTGCCGCCCCTGCGCGGCAAACCCAGACAGGAGGGGCAGCCTTACCGCCTAGCACAACGTGCGGCGCGGCCTTGTGTTGAGCTATCCGCGGACACATCCCTGCCCCAGCAAGCGAGCCCCGACGGAGGGCCCGGCGTTTCTCACCCGCAACGAGCGTGCGCGACCACTTAGCCGGCGCCCTGCCCAACACCGAGGGGGCGGCGAGGCCCCGCAGAGGTCGCCGCTGGACAGCGTTGCACCCGCTGTCTATTGCCTGCGATGCTGCCATGGACAAGCCCGTCTTTCGCTTCGCACCGAGCCCCAACGGCGAGCTGCACTTGGGCCACGCGTTCTCCGCGCTCGTCGGCTATGGGCGTGCGTGCGCCGGCGGTGGCAGGTTTTTGGTGCGCATCGAGGACATCGATGAGGGCCGCGCGCGAGCGCGCTACGTCGCCGGCATCCTGGCCGACCTTGCCTGGCTCGGCATTGCCTGGGAGGAGCCCGTCGTCTTTCAGTCCCGACGCCTCCCTGCCTACCGCGCTGCGAGCGAGCGGCTCGAGCGCATGGGCCTGCTCTATCCCTGTTTCGCCACCCGGGCCGAGGTTGCCGCCGCAAGCTGCGGCCGCGATCCCGACGGCGCGCCGCTCTACCCTGGTCTCTACAGGGGCCGGGCCCCCGACGAAATCGCGCGCCGTCGTGCTGCAGGGGAGCCTTACGCGCTGCGCCTCGACATGGCGGCAGCAATCGCCGCTGCGGTGAAACTGGCAAGCTGCCCTCTTCGCTTCGCCGAACTCGACGAGGACGGCAGGTCGCAGATGATCGAGGCACGGCCCGAGCGCTGGGGCGATGCGGTCATCGTACGCAAGGACGCCCCGGCGAGCTATCATCTGGCCGTCGTGATCGACGACGCCTGGCAGGGCGTGAGCCACGTCACGCGCGGGCGCGACCTCTACGCCGCCACCGACCTGCATCGCCTTCTGCAAGTGCTGCTCAGCCTTCCAGCGCCCGTCTATCATCACCACCGCTTGATCACCGATGCGGCAGGCCGCAAGCTCGCCAAGAGCGCCCGCGACACCAGCCTGCGATCGTTGCGCGAGCGCGGCGTGACACCCATGGACGTTCGCCGGCTGGTTGGGCTCGCCTGAGAGGCCTCGGCCCAGCTCACGCTGGGATGGCTTGAAGCACGGGTTTGGCGATGCGCGCATCCGCGATCTGCCTCGCCATAAGGGCAGGCTTGCATCGGATGGGCAGGCCTTGCCAGGAGCGCTGTGGGGGAACCATACTTTTTGCTCGGACCTCATCGATCCGCCGCACGGCGCACAACCCAACGAGACGGCCAGGGCCCACGCAATGCCGACGCCATCCCAGCAGCACGCGCCCATGCCTGTGATCGAGCTAGCTGCCGTCTCCAAGACGTTCACCAGCGCCGCCGGTGAGCGGGTTCGCGCCCTCGACAACGCAAGCTTGCGGGTCGGTGCAGGGGAATTCATCACCGTGGTGGGCGCATCCGGCTGCGGCAAGACCACGCTTCTGCGCCTGATCGCGGGGCTTGAGCGCTGCACCTCAGGCACCATCAAGATCAACGGCGCCCAACAGATCGGGCCGTCCGAGCAGATCGGCATCGTGTTTCAGGACCCAACCTTGCTGCCCTGGCGGACGGTGCTCGAGAACGTGCTGTTGCCGGTGCAGGTTCTCAAACTCGACGCCGGGATCTATCGGCCGCGCGCCATGGCGCTGCTCCAGACCGTGGGCCTCGCGGAATTCCAGAACAAGTATCCCCATGAGCTGTCGGGAGGGATGCGCCAGCGGGTGGCAATCGCCCGCGCCCTTGTGCACGATCCGGCGATGCTGTTGATGGACGAGCCGTTCGGAGCGCTCGATGCCTTGACGCGCGACCAACTCAACCTCGAGCTCATCGATATCTGGTCAGCGACCCGCAAAACCGCGCTGCTCATCACGCATTCGATCACCGAATCCGTCTTTCTCGCGGACCGTGTGATCGTGATGTCACCGCGTCCCGGACGGGTGGTGGAGGAGATCGTTGTGGACCTGCCGCGGCCGCGCAATCTCGCGATCATCAACAGTGAGGTGTTCGGCGCACACGTTGCGCGCATCCGCGCCCGCCTGAGCGGCGGTGCTGCCTGCTACCCCACGCAGGCCCTGGCATGAGCACCCAGGCCCGGAACGCCATCGTTGCTGCGCCAGTAAGCACCACGTCGTTTTGGCGGCGACTGAGGCGGACGGTCATCGATCGCGCCACCGCGCCGCTGTTTGCGGCGCTCCTCCTCATGTATTGGGAATTTCACGTCCGCTATTTCGAGGTGGAGGCTCTGCTGTTGCCGCCGCCAAGTCACATCGCCATGGCGTTTTGGAACGGCATGGCAAGCGGCCTCTTTCTGCGCCATTTCACCATTACGATCTATCGTGCCCTGTCGGGCTTTGCCATCGCCAGCCTCTTTGGCGTCGCGCTCGGTGCCGCCATCTCGCATTTCCGCTTCGTCGAGAAGACCGTCTATCCCTGGGTCGTGGCGCTACAGACCGTACCCAAGATCGCCATCGCACCGCTCATTCTCGTGTGGTGCGGTTATGGATCCCTATCGAAGATCGTGACGGCCGCGCTCGTCGCCTTCTTCCCCGTGCTCGTCAATACCATTATCGGTCTCAGGAGCTGCGAGCAGAGCAAGCTCGACTTGATGCGCTCGCTGCGCGCCAGCCGGTGGCTCACGTTTCGTCTGGTGGAGCTCCCCAATGCGCTGCCTTTCATCTTCGCCGGACTGAGCGTCGCCGCGGTATTCAGCATTCTTGGGGCGCTGGTGGGCGAATTCGTCGGTTCCAAGGACGGCATCGGCTTTCTCATCCTCGATGCCAACTACCAACTCAACATCCCGCGCGTGTTCGCACTCTTGATCTTGCTCGGCCTCTACGGGATCATCTGCCACTTGGCCCTGCAGTTCGCCCACAAGAAACTGGTGTTCTGGAACGAGCCCAAAGACGTCACCTCGGCTTGAACCCGCTGCCCCCCGGAGATCGAGAGATGCCAATTCTGCTCCGCTTTCCCGCCCTGAGGGGCGCCGCCATCGCGCTCTTCGCCGCCATCGTGCCGGCAAAGGCCGACAAGCTGATTTTCTCGCCAACCACGACGGATCTGTCCGTGGGACACGCCGCGCACTCCTCCCTGCCGCGCTACTCCAAGTGCTGGGCCAAAGAAGGGCTCGACGTGGATGTGGTCGGCATTCAAGGGGCCACGGCGGGAATGCAACAGATCGCCGCCAAGAACATAACCTTCGCCAACCTCGGCCCCGAGGTGTTGATGATGGCGCGCGCAAAGGGTGCCAAGGTCAAGGCGATCTACACCTATTCGCGCTCCACCATCTATCGCGCCGTCGCCCTCAAGAGCTCTGGACTGACGAAGACGGAGGACCTGCGCGGCAAAACCATGGGTGTCATCGCCATGTCCACCGGTGCGGTGCCCTACGGGCGCCAGATGCTGCAGACCGCCGGGATCGATCCCGACAAGGACGTGCAATGGCTGCCAATTGGCGAGGGTGCGCAAGCCGCGCTCTCCCTGAAGCGCGGCGACGCCGCGGCCTGGTTCGCGTGGGACACCGCGGTCGCCGCCCTCGAAGCGCAGGGCATCGAGCTCGTGCACATCAAGCCGCCCTACTTCGACGACCTGATCGGCAATGTTATCGTCGCGCATGAGGACTTTCTGGCCAACAACAAGGAGGTCGCGGTCAAGGTGCTGCGCTGCATCGCCAAGTCCACCATCTTTGGGCTGACGAACCCGGAGAAGGCCATCAAGATTCACTGGGAACTCTATCCGGCCACCAAGCCCGACGGCGACGAGGCGACCGCCATGCAAAAGTCGCGCATCGTCTTCGAATCGCGCTTCCGCGGCTACCAGGTGCCGGCCGGCGTCAAGTGGGGAGAAAATCTCGCCTCCCAATGGCAGGGCGTCGCCAAGCTCATGCAGGCGGAGCACCTGCTGCCCGCCGACTTCGACGTCGCAGGTTCCTATACCAACGAGCTGATCGATGAGATCAACGCCTTCGATGCAGCGAGCGTCGCGGCAGAGGCCAAGGCGGCAAAGTAACCGGTGACCCCCGCGCCTTGCCATGGCTGGCGTTATCGCGGGCATGCATCAATCCCAATGCTCAAGCGAGCTTTGATGGGCCCCCACCGAGGGCCGAATTGGCAGCGTTGAAATCCGCAGGAGGATGCTGTGGCCGAAGAGCTCGTGCGCGTTGAGATTAGGGCGCCCATCGCCCGAGTGACGCTCGATGATCCGCCGATGAACCCCGTCTCGACGCGCACCCTGGACGCCCTGCACGCCGCCTTCGATAGGGTGGAGGCCGACCGCAAGGTCCGCGTGGTCATCCTCACCGGCGCCGGCGAGCGCGCTTTCTGTGCAGGCGCCGACCTGCGCCAGCAGGCCCGCCCGCAAGGCCCGGAGGCGGGCAAAAGGTTCCGCAACTACGGCCGGCGCACGCTCGAGAGGATAGAAACGTTTGCGCGGCCCATCATCGCAGCGCTGCACGGCTACTGCATTGGCGGCGGGACCGCCATTGCCTGGTCCTGCGACTATCGCATCGCTGCCGACAACACCACCTTTCGCGCTGGCGACGCCTATCTTGGCCTCGTGCCGAGCTGGGGCATGGGGCTTACGCGCCTGCCCCGCTTCATTGGCCGCAACAAGGCGCTCGACATCCTGCTCATGGGCGAAAACTTCGGGGCCCAGGAGGCCCACGCTCTGGGCCTCGTGAGCAAGGTCGTACCGCGCGCCGAGCTGTCCGCGGCGGCCGAGGCAGCCGCCCAACGCATCGCCAGCGCCTCGCCGCGGGCAATCCTTGCCCCGCGCAGAGCCATTGCCCACAACCTGCGCCACTCCTGGGACAGCATGGTCGCTTTCGAGGAGGAGGTGTGCGCTGAGATGTTCGAGGCGCCCGACGCCCAGGAGGGCAGGCAGGCCTTTCTGGAAAAGCGCAAGCCGCACTTTCAGGATCTTTGATGCCCGTCGACCGGCTGTCCCGTGGCGGGCTCACGCGTTTGAGGTGCGATCGGCCCATCTGCTGGTCGGGCCGCGGGCGCGGCCCGTTGCCGGATTGGGGCGCTTCAAAGGGGACTTTGATCCCACCCATGTTTGATCTGAGCCATGTTTGGTCTGGCCATGTTTGGTCTGGCCATGTTTGATCTGGCCATGGTTGATCCGAGCCATGGTTGCCCGGGCGAGGCGCTTCGACGTCACCTGCCGGTCACCCTTGCGGGCGTTTCAGGCTATCATTGGGCATGAACTCCCCGACCACAAAGCGCCTGATCGTTGGCATCTGTGGGGCCTCAGGTATCGTCTTGGGCGTGCGCACGCTGCAGGCGTTGCGGGCCCTGGAGCTTGAGACACATCTCGTCATGACGCGGTCGGCGCAGGTGGCGCTCGCGCATGAATTGCCCATGAAGGTCGCCGAGGTCAATGCGCTGGCAACCTTTGTCCATCGCATCGACGACGTCGCCGCTTCGATCGCCAGCGGCTCGTTCCAGACCATGGGGATGATCGTCGCCCCGTGTTCCATCAAGAGCCTGTCGGAAATCGCCACGGGCGTCACCTCAACGCTGTTGAGCCGGGCCGGCGACGTCGTCCTCAAGGAGCGCCGGCGCCTGGTGCTTTTGGTGCGGGAAACGCCGTTGCATCTAGGCCATCTGCGCAGCATGGCGGCGGTAACGCAGATGGGAGCCATTGTCATGCCGCCGGTACCTGCCTTCTACACCGAGCCAAAGACGATCGACGACATCGTCAACCACACTGTCGGGCGGGCCCTCGATCTGTTTGGCCTCGATACGGGGCTGGTGCGCTGGGGCGAGGCCAAGGGCCGCATCGCCACCGAACCCAAGATCTGACCCGAGCGCAAGCATGCAAGGGGGTCCCGATACAGATCTTGACGCAGAGGGGTCGCACTGGTCGTTCGCGGTCGATCTCTATGCAAGACCCGCCGTGTCGGAAGCGTGCCTGGTGCTGCAAGACCGCCTCGGTGGCGACGTCTGCCTGTTGCTCTTCGCACTCTTCATCGCGCGCGAGCATCAAATCGGGCTTGCAGCCGGCGATTTCGCACGCCTCGACGACGCCGTCGCGGATTGGCGGCGCGAGGTGATCGGCCCGCTGCGGTCCTTGCGGCGGCGCCTGAAGCTCGGTCCCCACCCCGCGCCAAGCCCACGCACCAATGCCGTGCGGCAACACATCCAAAGAGCGGAGCTCGCCGCCGAGCAAATCGAGCTTGCCATGCTCGCGCGCTGCTTTGCGCGGTGCCCGCACGTCGGCGGCACATGCAGCGCCGATGCTGCAGCTGTTCTCGATCGGTTGGCAAACTTCTTTTCCCTGCGCTCGGCCCAACCCGCCGCGGCGGACGCGCCCGAGATCCGCGCCGCGCTCAAAACGATTGCCGACGCTCTGGCGCAGCCCTGCTAGAAGAGGCTTGGTCCGCGGGCGGTGCCCACGGCCGAACGATGCTAGAGCAGGCGGCCGCACAAGCGGCGGCGGGCGAACCTTGGGAGTGACCGTGCTAGGGGCAATCTTTGCAATCCTGTCGGCGGCAAGCTTCGCCCTCAACAATGCCGCCGCGCGCCGCGCCGTGGTGACCGGCACCCCCACGCAGGGCATGGCCCTGACGGTCCCGATCGGTGTGCTCTCATTCCTGCTGGTCGCGACGCTCTCCGGGGAGCTCGCCCGGCTCGCCGATTTCCCCGCAGACGCGATCGCCTGGATGATGGCCGTCGGACTGCTACATTTTCTGTTCGGGCGATATTGCAACTACCGCGCCAATCAATACGCCGGCGCGAACCTGACGGGACCGGTGATCCAGCTGCAGGTGCTTGTCACGCTCGTCCTCGCCGTCGTCGTGCTCGATGAGCCCTGTACCGCCCTGCAGGTGGTAGGCGGCATCGTAATGCTGGCCGGCTCCTTCATCACCCAGAGCCAACAGCTGAGCGCGGGCCGCGCGGCGCCGCGCGCAGCGAAGCTAAAAGGCCCGCTCGCCACCGATGCGCACGCTCCC
>JAMXLN010000273.1 GCA_024281145.1 Hyphomicrobiaceae bacterium
GAGCTCTTCGCCGAGCCGGTGGTGGTGGTGGCCACCTCGAACGTGCCGCCCAACGAGCTTTACAAAAACGGGCTCAACCGTGCGCTGTTCTTGCCATTCATTGCACTCATCGAGCAGCACATGAACCTGGAAGAGCTATTGGCGGCGAAGGACTTCCGGCTTGAGAAACTGGTAGGCCAACAGCTCTACTTCGCGCCCGCCGATTTGCATGCCAAGGCCCAGCTTGACCGACTTTGGAGCGAGCTCACCGGCAAGCATCCGGGCGCACCGACCGAGCTCATGGTCAAGGGCCGCAGGGTGCGCGTACCGCTCGCCTCCATGGGCGTAGCGCGCTTTGCGTTCGGGGAGCTGTGCGAGCAGCCGTTGGGAGCGAACGACTTTCTGCACATTGCCCATACCTTTCATACGCTTCTCATCGATGGCATCCCGATTTTCACGCCGGCGCGCCGCGAGGTGACGCGTCGGTTCGTCAACCTGATTGACACCCTCTATGACAACCGCGTCTGTCTCATTGCCTCAGCCGCAGCTGAGCCACATGCCCTCTATCCGGCGGGAGACATGCAAACTTTGTTCGAGCGCACGTCTTCTCGTCTCTACGAAATGCGCTCGCAAGAGTATCTCACGGGCCGTCTTGAGCGCATCGGTAGGGCGGCGTCGGCATGAGAAATGGCGCGTTGCCGAACTTGCGGCACCCAATCCGAGCGCCGGATCGCCTCGCTTGAATGGTGCGGGATTTCGGGTTAACCAACGAGGATCGACGCACCTTTAGCCAAGGAAGCATTAGTCATGGCGCGTAAAAAAATCGCGCTGATCGGCGCTGGCATGATCGGCGGCACGCTTGCCCACCTCATCGGACTGAAGGAGTTGGGTGACGTCGTCCTCTTCGACATCATCGAGGGTGTACCAGGCGGCAAGAGCCTCGACATCTGGCAGGCCGGCGCGGTCGAGGGCTTTGATGCCAAGTACAAGCCCGCCAACGCCTATGCCGAAATCGAGGGAGCCGACGTCATCATCATCACCGCCGGTGTGCCGCGCAAGCCCGGCATGAGCCGCGATGATCTGCTCAGCATCAACATCAAGGTGATGGATCAGGCAGGCGCCGGCATCAAGAAGTACGCCCCTAACGCGTTCGTCATCGTCATCACCAATCCGCTGGACGCCATGGTGTGGGCGCTGCAAAAGGCCTGCGGTCTGCCGAAGAACAGGGTCATCGGCATGGCCGGCGTGTTGGATACGGCGCGTTTCCGCACCTTCCTGGCTGAGGAGATGAAAGTCTCCGTGGAGGACGTCACGGCGCTCGTGCTCGGCGGGCATGGCGACGACATGGTGCCAATTGCCCGCTACTCGACGGTCGCTGGCATCCCGCTGCCCGACCTCGTCAAGATGGGCTGGATCAGGCAGGACAGGATCGATGCCATCATCGACCGCACGCGCAAGGGTGGCGGCGAGATCGTCAACTTGTTGAAGACCGGATCGGCCTTCTATGCGCCGGCATCCTCGGCCATTCTGATGGCTGAGAGCTACCTTAAGGACAAACGCCGGGTACTGCCGTGCGCCGCCTATCTCAACGGCGAGTATGGGGTAAAGGGACTTTATGTGGGCGTGCCGGTGGTGGTCGGCAGCAACGGCATCGAGAAGATCGTAGAGATCGATCTTAATGCGGCGGAGCGCACGATGTTCCAGAAGTCGGTGGAGTCCGTGAAAGGACTGATCGCGGCCTGCACCAAGATCGCCCCGCACCTGGCAGGATAAGGTGGTTCTTTCTATGGCCAAGAAAGCCATCACAACGCCGAAGGCCAAGACCATTGGCCCCTATTCCGCGGCGATCGAGAGCGGGGAGCTCGTATTCGTCTCGGGCCAGATCCCACTCGATCCCCGCACCGGCAAATTGGTCGAAGGGGATACCGCCGCGCAGACCAGGCAATCCCTGGAGAACCTCAAGACCATTCTCGCCGCGGCAGGCCTCACCTTCGCCCACGTCGTCAAGACAACGATTTTCCTCACCAGCATGGGTGACTTTGCTGCCGTGAATGACGTCTACAAGACTTACATGGCCGAACCCTATCCCGCCCGCTCCACCATTGCGGTCGCGGCGCTGCCGATGGGCGCCAAGGTTGAGATCGAGATGATCGCGGACCGCAGCGCCACCTGAACCGACCAAGCTGGACCGAAGCCCGATGAACGTTCACGAATACCAGGCCAAGGAGCTGTTGCGTCACTACGGAGTGCCGGTGGCTCAAGGCGCGCCGGCCTTCACGCCCCAGGAGGCGGTTGCGGCTGCAGAGAAACTTCCCGGTCCCGTGTGGGTCGTCAAGGCACAGATCCACGCCGGCGGCCGCGGCAAGGGCAAGTTCAAGGAGGCAGATGCCGGCGACAAGGGCGGCGTGCGCCTTGCCCGGTCCATCGACGAGGTCAAGACGTCCGCCGAGCAAATGCTGGGCAAGACGCTCGTGACCGCGCAGACAGGTCCCGGTGGCCGCACCGTCAAACGCCTCTTTATCGAAGACGGCTGCGACATTGCACGCGAGCTCTATCTGTCGGCGCTGGTCGACCGCGCCACCTCACGGATCTCCTTCATCGCCTCCACCGAGGGCGGCATGGACATCGAGAAGGTGGCCCACGACACGCCTGACAAGATCATCACGCTGTCGATCGATCCCGCCTCCGGCTATTCCGCCTTTCATGGCCGCAAGGTGGCGACCGCGCTCAAGCTCACGGGCGACCAGATCGACCAGTGCGTCAAGCTGATCGGCCAACTCTATGCGGCCTTTGTCGCACAGGACATGAGCCTGCTTGAGATCAATCCGCTGGTGGTGACGAAGGCCGGCAAGCTCACCTGCCTCGATGCCAAAATCAACTTCGAGGACAACGCGCTCTTCCGCCACAAGGATGTTGCCGTCCTGCGCGACGTGGAGGAGGAGGATCCCGCCGAGGTTGAAGCGTCCAAGTACGACCTCAACTACGTCAAGCTCGACGGCCAAATCGGTTGCATGGTCAATGGCGCAGGCCTCGCCATGGCCACCATGGACATTATCAAGCTCTATGGCATGGAACCCGCCAACTTCCTCGACGTGGGTGGCGGCGCATCCAAGGAGAAGGTGGCGGCAGCCTTCAAGATCATCCTCTCCGACAGGAGCGTGCAGGGCATTCTGGTCAACATCTTCGGCGGGATCATGCGCTGCGACATCATCGCCGAAGGCGTGGTCGCGGCTGCCAAGGAGATGGCGATCAAAGTGCCACTGGTGGTGCGGCTTGAAGGCACCAACGTCGATCTGGGAAAGCAGATCCTGGCGCAGTCGGGGTTGAAGATCATACCCGCCGACAATCTCGCAGACGCGGCCAAGAAGATCACCGATGAGGTGCGCCAGACACGTTGAGGAATGCGCACTTGCCCAGGTCATGGCGGCGCGGGAGCCGCGTACCTGGCCGGGCCACTGCCCCCACCGCCCCCGCAACACGGGCTTGCGCGCGCGCCCAACCTCCATGGCGAGCTAGCTGAGCGGCGGCTCAAGATGGCGCCGCAAAGCGCGCCGCAAGCTTGGGGTGCGCAACTTGATCCTGGGTGCCCCTTTTGGTCACCCACGGCACGCCAAGAGAACTTTTGAAGACGCCGGGGCCGGCGCCACGTGCAAATCACGAGCCCATTTGGGCCCAGCTTCTGATTTCGCCCGTGCAGCCATTGGCGCACTTGATCCGCTCGGAAATCTGCCCCACAACCCCAGGCGACATCACAGGGGCACGTTAATGGCCATCCTTGTCGACAAATCGACGCGGGTTATCTGCCAGGGCATCACCGGCAGCCAAGGGACCTTCCATACGCAGCAGGCGTTGGCCTACGGCACACAGGTCGTGGGTGGGGTGACCCCGGGCAAGGGCGGCAGCAAGCATCCCGATCCCAAGCTTGCCAGCGTGCCCATCTTCGAAACGGTTATGGAGGCCAAGACGAAGACGGGCGCCACCGCCACATCGATCTATGTCCCGCCGCGCTTCGCCGCCGATGCGATCCTTGAGGCCATTGACGCCGAGATACCGCTCATCGTTTGCATCACCGAGGGCATTCCGGTGCTCGACATGGTCAAGGTGAAGCGCGCGCTCGACGGCTCCAAGTCACGTCTGATCGGCCCGAACTGCCCGGGCGTGCTCACGCCCAACGCCTGCAAGATCGGCATCATGCCCGGCAATATCTTCAAGCCCGGCAAGGTTGGCATCGTCTCTCGCTCGGGCACGCTCACCTACGAGGCGGTGAAGCAGACCACCGACGCTGGACTGGGCCAATCGACCGCGGTGGGCATCGGCGGCGATCCGGTCAAGGGAACCGAGTTCATTGCAGTGCTAGAAATGTTCCTCGCCGACCCGGCCACCAACTCCATCATCATGATCGGGGAAATTGGCGGCGCCTCCGAGGAGGACGCGGCGGAATTCATAAAATCGGAGGCCAAGCGCGGCCGCACGAAGCCGATGGTTGGATTTATCGCCGGCAGGACCGCACCGCCGGGCCGTCGTATGGGCCATGCCGGCGCAATCATCGCGGGCGGCAAGGGCAAGGCCCAGGACAAGGTGGAAGCCATGCAGTCTGCTGGCATCGCGGTGGCAGAGAGCCCGGCCGCGCTCGGGACCACGCTGGCCAACGTGCTGGGCGGAGGCGGCAGCAGAGGCTGGTTCTCGCGTTCATCGCCACGGGCGTGATCCCGGCTGCGCAATTCGTAATGCTCCGGTAATGAATCCGCCCACATCCGGTCACAGCCGTACTGTGGGCTTCGCGGATCAGCAGTCGGAGATGCCCCATGCGACGGCTTGCGACCCTGACAGTGCTCACCCTCGCGGCCGCCCTGTCGGGCTCGGCGGCGGCGCAACTGCCTTTGCCGTTCGGCGGTCCCCAGATACCCGAGCCCGACAAGTTCGCCAAGTGCAGCAAGGAATACGTGAAGTCCGTCGAGGAACAGATCGCTGCCATGGAGAAACTGCGTGCATCCGGGCCCGAACTCGTGGGTCAGGTGTGTACGCTGATCGAATCTGGTAGCGCGCTCCTCGGTGGTGAGCTGCCCGACAACGTGCGCCAGCAGCTCAAGGGTTTGTTCGGCTTTGATATCGATCTGCGCTTCATCAAGGCGCAGTGCCGGCTGGGCCAGGGCAACCTCGACCGCGAGGTCATGAGCCAGATCGGCTTCCTCAAGTCCGAGCTCATTCGCTGCGACGGCACCATCTAGCCCACCCGCTGCCCTTGCTGCATGGGGGAGCCGCCCCCTTTGCGTGGCGAGCCTGGGGTGCGCCAGGGGCGAACCCCACTCCGTGTCGGTGCCTTCTGCGATCCCTTGCCTTCCTCAATCCGCAGAGCGCGATCGGATTATCTGGTGAACCCCTCGCATCCCTTCATTGTTAGCGCTGACCGCACACGAACAATTCTCCTTCGGGATTGGCGAGCGTTCGCCGCGCAGCGCCACCGCAGCGAAAGACCGCGGCACTCTCGCCTGCGCCGCGGCGCGCAATTGCGATCGCGATCGTCGTTGCGCGCCGCAAGAGCACTCTCAACTCTTTGGGCAAGGCCCGCACACTCGCAAACTCTATTAAGACGCAAATAGCCCGCGCCGCTATGATCGACGCAAGCAGGTTCCCCGCGCAAACCACAAAACATCCCACGCGGGCAGATCGATCAACCTTTTCGCTCGCGTTCCCTAATCGACTGAATAAGGGCTAACCACGCTTCCGGAACGCGCTCGTGAAGATCGCTCTCGGTTTGCTCCCGATAGGCATCGCCCAATTTGCTGAGCGTCTTGGGACCAGGTCCTCGCATATAGTGCTTTTCAGGATGGTAGCGCGCCAAGCGCGACCGCAGTGCGAGCAGCGCTTGCGCGAGGCCACTGTTACTCTTCCTCATGGTCTCGCTCACCCCGCAATGAGGCATATGCAGCGTGGCTTACCACCGGTTTGTGGCCGCACCTCGAACTGAAGCTTGACGGTGCTGCCCTTCGGAAGAAGAGGGCGTTCGGGCCCATTGAGCCGCGCCTGCGGCGGTGCATCGCCCGGTTCTATTCAGCGCAATCCGGGAATTTGGTCAGGGTTGCGATATGAGCAACCGCAACCCCAAATCTCCGTCAACGTTGCATTCCCGTGACGCGGACTTCCTCTTCGTGCAGCACCCCGAGGCGGCCTGGGGAGGCGGCCTGGGGAGGCGGCCTGGGGAGCCGGCCTGGGGAGGCGGCCCGGGCGGCCCGGGCATTGCGTGATGCTCGCACCATCGCGAACGCGATGGTGCACGTGCGACCAACTGTGGCGCTAATCCGATAGCCGCGCCGCTTCGCCCAATCCTTGCCGTCGATCGCCTATCAGCGCACGATCGTGAAGATGCGAGACCATCGGATGTCGAAGGGCCACGTCCAGGGGCTTGTCAGGCGAAACGCGTTGGGATCGTCACTCGCCATGGAGAAGAAAATAATCTCCGCCCGGCCGACGAGGTTCTCGTAGGGCACATAACCCACCCCGTAGCGCGCCGACACCCGACTATCAATGGAGTTATCGCGATTGTCGCCCATCATGAAGTAATGACCCGCCGGCACTTGGAAGGGGCCAACGTTGTCGAGATCGGCTTGACGCTCCCAATGAAGGACATAGTGCGTCACGCCATTGGGCAGCGTCTCCTGAAAACGCGGTTTAGGTCGCCAGCCTTCCTCAGGGCCCACGTAGGCCCCCGCCGGCGTTTGCGGCAGCGCGCGACCGTTGACGTAGACGATCGCATCGCGCACCTGAATTTCATCTCCAGGCAAACCGATGACGCGCTTGATGTAGTCGGTCGCATTGTCACGGGGAAGCTTGAAGATGACCACGTCACCGCGCTTTGGCTCGGCACCAAAGAAACGACCCTTGAAGGGAATGATGCCGAACGGAAACGAATATCGGCCATAGCCATAGGCGAACTTGGATGCAAACAGGTAATCGCCCACCAACAGCGTCGACTTCATCGATCCGGAGGGGATGTTGAACGGCTGATAGAAAAGCGTCCGCACCACCAAGGCGATAACGACCGCGTAGGCGATCGTCTTCAGAGCCTCGCGCCAACCGCCGTCAGCTGCCTTTTTTGCCTCACCAGCCGTCTTCGTGGCCTTCCTTGGTTCGCCGATCATGCGCGGCCACGATTGCTGGGGTCGATCCTGTTCATCGACTGCGCTCCAATTCACGCACTTGGCCTGTCCAGGTGCACGCACGCGAAGCTTGCACGCACTGTGGCGGCGAGAGGGATCAATGACAACCCATTGCGCGTGAAGCAAGAGGACAACACGCCCTGTGACAGCACGCCCCCTCCCGGGGCGCAAAGCAAACCGATCCCCCGCGATCGGCTTGCACGCCGGCTCTGCCAAAGCTGATACGAGGGCGCTTGGGCAACGCCAGTCCGTCGCCGCGCAGGGGACGCGCAGCGGGCCGTGAGCATCGGCGGCGACGTGGCCATGCCGAACCACCCGGCGGCTGCCGGCGCTGGGTCAACGCACTTTTTTTGCTCTCTGACGTGGCCCCCCGCAGGCGCGCAACCCTCAAAAATGGAGACGGCCTAGCTCGATTCGAAGCTGAGCCTGCGCACAAGCCCCGCAACCTCGGCTCATGAGAGGTCCACCCGCACCGCAGCGGGGGCTGGCCCTCATCGGCTAGGCCATTCTAAGTTGAGCGCCCGAGGACGGAGGAGGGCCATGGCCAAGCTGGATGGGCGCATTGCCATTGTTACAGGTGCCAGTCGGGGGATCGGTGAGCACATTGCGGAACTGTTCGCGCGGGAGGGTGCGCGTGTGGTCTGTGCCGCGCGGACATTGCATGAAGGCGATCACCGCTTCCTGCCCGGCTCGCTCTCTGCCACCGTCGGCAAAATCAAGGACGCCGGCGGCCAGGCCATTGCCGTGGTGGGGGATGTCTCCAAGGAGGAAGATTGCCAAAACCTCGTCAGAACCGCGCAGGAGGCCTTCGGCACCGTTGACATTCTGGTCAATGACGCGGCGCTCACCTACTACAAGCCCATCATCGACTACAACGTCAAACATTGGCACAAAGCCTTCGCCGTCAATGTGCATGGCCCCTTCATGCTGTCGCAACTCGTGCTGCCTGGCATGATCAAACTGGGCCGCGGCGCGATC
This sequence comes from Hyphomicrobiaceae bacterium, assembly GCA_024281145.1. Taxonomy (GTDB): domain Bacteria; phylum Pseudomonadota; class Alphaproteobacteria; order Rhizobiales; family Hyphomicrobiaceae; genus AWTP1-13. The sequence goes on from JAMXLN010000273.1 coordinate 8,115, forward strand.
GTGAACATCTCGTCGGGCTCGGCCATCGGCCCAGGCCGCGCCCCGTTCAGTGGCGCGCGTCCCGCCAATGGGGGCACCATGTACGGCGCCACCAAGGCAGCCTTGGAGCGCTTCACGCAGGGGCTTGCCCAGGAGGTTGTCAGGCACAACATCGCCGTGACCGCATTATCGCCGTCCCAAGTCGTTGCTACGCCTGGCACCGTCTATCACAAGCTCGTCTCCAGCTTGGCTGACCCCAACGCCGAGCCACCCGCCTTGATGGCGCGCGCGGCCCTCCTGTTGGCAAGCGAACCAGCCGAGAAGGTCAACGGCCGCGTCACGTATAGCCAGCAGATCCTTGGCGAATATGGCCTCGTTGAGAAACCGACGGGGCGCGGCGTGACGATCAAGGGCTCGGGCTATTCCCAGATTTGAGGGGCCACACGACCCGCTGCGGCCGCATGAACCGGAGGGGCGCTAGGCGCGCTGCCGCCACGCGGCCTGGCGTCCCATCGCGCAACGGCGACCCAGGTCGGCCCAGATGTCGGCCGCGTCCATGGCCGATCCCAGGGCCTATCCCAGAGCCTATCGCACGCAAACAGCGCGGCATGCTACGCGGCCTGCTATAGAGTGATTGCAACAGGCTTCCTCATGCCAGGGAGGTGCGCGGGCCCCATGTTTATCCATGCCATGCAGCACAATAGCGAGCTCGACGCTTTCCGCACGGAGGTGCGCGCCTTTTGCACACGCGAGATCCCACCGCAGGTCGCGCGCAAGCAGGCGCGCGGCCAGCATCTGGAGAAGGACGAGTACGATGCCTGGCTGAAGCGCCTGGGCGCGCGGGGCTGGCTCACGGGAAAGTGGCCGAAAGAGCACGGCGGGCTCGGTTGGCCGCCCGAGCAATTTCTGGCCTTCCAGGAAGAGCTTGGACGCTCCGGTGCACCACCGCTCGTGTCCTTCGGCCCGACCATGGCCGGGCCCGTGATCTATACCTTCGGCACGCCGGAGCAGAAGAAGAGGTACCTGGGCGACATTATCAGCAACAACACCTGGTGGTGCCAGGGCTACTCGGAACCGGGTGCTGGTTCGGACCTTGCGGGCCTCAAGACGCGGGCGGTCCGCGAGGGCGATCAATACGTGGTGAACGGCCAGAAGATCTGGACGTCGATGGCACACTGGGCCGACATGATGTTCGCGCTCGTGCGTACGGATCCCAACGCCAAGAAGCAGGAGGGCATCTCGTTCCTGCTCATCGACATGAAGTCGCCCGGCATCACCGTGCGGCCGATTATCGGCATTACCCTGGGCCACCACCTTAACGAGGTGTTTTTCGAGAACGTGCGGGTGCCGGTCGAGAACCGGATCGGCGAGGCGAACAAGGGGTGGACCTACGCCAAGTTCCTGTTGGCCAATGAACGTGTCGGCAATGTCGACGTCGCCAAGCTCGAAGCCTATCTGCACCAGATCCGGAGCCTGCTCGAGGCCACGCGGGAGGGCGGCAAAGCGCTTGCCGAGGACCCCGCGTTCCAGCGGCGCCTCGCCGAGCATGAGGTGGGGCTTGCCACGGTCAAGGCGCTCATGGCCGACCAGCTTGCTGCCGCCAGAGCCAACGGCGCACCATCGCTGATGGGTGCCGCTGCCTTAAAGCTGCGCGGAACCGAATTGGTGCAAGCGATCCTGCAGACCGGGATCGATGCCCTCGGTCGGCACGGCATGGTCTACCAAAGCGCGGCGTTGCACGCAGGCTGGAACGGTGAGCTCATTGGCCCGGAAGAGTCGGCCGATGTCATCTATGAGCACCTCTATCGACGCGCCGCCACCATCTACGGCGGCTCGAGCGAGGTGCAAAAAAACATCAGCGCCAAGGGCGCGCTCGGGCTCTGAACAGGTGGGGAGGACGATGGCAATTTTTTCCTCCGACGAGCGCCAGATGTTGCATGACAGCATCAATGCGTTTCTGAGGGAAAACTATGCGTTTGAGCGCTGGAAGAAACTCGCACGGGGACCCGAAATGGAAGGGTTCGGGCGGACCGAGTGGGCGAAATACGCCGAGCTTGGCTGGCTTGGCGTGGCGCTGCCGGAGTGGGCGGGAGGGGCGGGCGGCGGCATGACTGAGCTTGGCATTGTGTTGGCCGCCGCCGGTCGCCACATGGTGTTGGAGCCGCTGCTCGGCACGATCGTGCTCGGCGCCCGCGCCATCGAGGAGGCCGGTACCCAGGCGCAGCGCGCAACGCTCTTGCCGCGCATCGCCACCGGGGGGCTGGTTTTGGCCTTCTGCCACGCAGAACCGGGTGGCGGCTACGCCCGCGACTATGTGCACGCAATTGCCCGTCAGGAAGGCGGCGAATTCATCGTCGATGGCGAAAAGAGCTTCGCGCTGGGAGCGCACGCAGCAGACACCCTGATCGTTTCCGCGCGTCTGGGCTCGCAGGCGGGCCCGCTCGGACTGTTTCTCGTTCCGCGCGACGCAGGCGGCGTGCGGCTCAATGTTGCCCCTGCGCTTGACGGGCGACTGGGCGCAACGGTCAGTTTTGCGGGAACCAAGCTTGCTCGGCATGCAAGGCTCGGTGATGACGACGAGGACCGGCTCGCCACGATCGATCGGCTGATCGACCGCGGCGCCATAGCGGCCTGCGCCGAAGCTTGCGGAGCGATGGCGGCAGTGACTGAGGCAACCGTTGAGTACCTGAAGACCCGCCAGCAGTTCGGCCAGGCGCTAGCCAAATTTCAGGTATTGCAGCACCGGCTTGTTGACATGAGCGTGTCTGGGGAGGAGGCGCGAGCCATCGTGCACGCGGCGCTGCAAGCGCTCGATGACAACGCGCCTCACGCACAACGCGCCGTGTGGGCGGCGAAAGTGCAGACAGCTCGCGCGGCACGATTTGTCGGCGGCCAGGCCATCCAACTGCACGGTGGCATGGGCATGACCGACGAGCTGGCGATCGGCCACTACTACAAGCGATTGACCCTGTGCGAGACGCTGTTGGGCGACGGGGAGTTCTATCTCAAGAAGCTTGGCGTCGCCGCGGTCGCTTGCGCCGTCGCCTGACGTTCGCGACCTGCGCCAGCCGCTCCCCTGAGGCGCAAGCGATTGCCGCTCCGCAACCCGCGCGGCGATCGAGCCCGCACCTGAAAACGAGCCCAGTGGATAAGGAGCAACAGCGGGTTGCGTACGTGGCCTGGCGCCCGCAAACCAAAATGAGCGCTCGTTGACATCTCACCGTTGAGGCTGTATTAGGCCGCTCGCCATGTACCTCGCTATAAATCCGCGACGACGACGCATGCTCACGCCGAACCGGGCGCGAGTGCGATGAGCCGGGATTGAAATAGCTCATCCGCAAGCCGCGCCAAGTGCGCGGCTTATTTGTTTCAAGCCGCTAGTCGCGAGGAATTGGCCATGCTGGCGCCCTGCAACGGCAACCCTAACTGCTCGATCGAGATTACAACGGAGGTGTCGCGGATCGACCTCGACCGCGTGCACAGGTGGCTGCAACGCAAGAGCTACTGGGCAGGCGAGATGCCGCGCGACGTGTTTGATCGCGCTGTGCTGGGCTCGCTGTGTTTTGCCGCGCTCAAGGGGGGAGCCACGGTTGGCTTCGCCCGGGTGATCTCTGACCGGGCGACGTTTGCATATGTGTCCGATGTGTTCGTCGACCAAGAACGCCGCGGGATGGGCATCGGCAAACGGATGTTGGCAGCGATCGTGGCCCACCCCCAACTGCAAGACCTTCGACTCTGGTTGCTGGCGACCGCCGACGCCCACGGGCTTTACGCGCGCCACGGGTTCACCCAGCTCGCCACACCGCGGCGCTACATGGAGCGGCGCGACGCTGAGGTCTATAAGCGCATGGCGGAGGCACAGGTGCCCGGGCCCAATGCCGCGTAAGGCGGCGGGGCACCAGAGCGCGACCCTCGCCAATGCCTGCACGTGCCGGCATTGGCGCCCGGCAAGCCGGGTGCGGGAGTTGGCCGGAGTTGGCCAGGCCGGAGTTGGCCAGGCAGGAGTTGGCCAGGCAGGAGTTGGCAGCAGCGTCGTCCGGCGCAAATCGCTCCGCGCCAGGCCTTGTGCGCCTCTTGCCGGAAATGCGGGCTCGCCGCTGAGGCGGGGCAGGCCTGGTCCGAGTGCGCGAACAATCCTGGTTGCCCCGCGCAAACGCCCATAGGATAGTTGGGTCAACTGAAAGATAGGACACGGGGAAAACGCGCAACACGGCGCGCATCGGCACCGCATGGGAAGGCGTAAACAGGCTGGCCCGTTTGACTTCCCGACCGAGGTCGAGGACGCCAAGGTGCGTGAACGCGCGCTGGCGCTGCTCAGGGACAACGGCGTGCGCCTGCCAACGTTTGCCGAGCTGGCGCAGCCCGACCGCATCGCCAAGTCGCTCAGCGCGGCGCTCGCCAACATCAGCGCCGACGCGCCCCATCCGCTCAATCTGCAGCGCGTGCACTGGTTCAACGATCTTGCGCGCACGGGATCGGTGGGCACGCCGGTGCACATCGAGCTGCCGCCGGCGCTGACCGGGGTGGAGGCGCGCGTTGTCGTGGTGCTGGGAGCCCTCTTTCCAATGATCGCGGCGCACAAGGTGCTCGCCGCCTATGCTTGCCTGGCGCCGCGGCTCGTCTCGGGGCGCTTTGATGCCACACGCCAGCGCGCGGTGTGGCCCTCGACCGGCAATTATTGCCGCGGAGGCGTCGCCATCTCCAGGATCCTCGGCTGCCGCGGCGTGGCCGTGCTGCCGGCAGGCATGAGCCAAGAGCGCTTCGACTGGCTCGCCCGATGGGTGCGGGCGCCGGAGGACATCGTGCGCACGCCGGGCACGGAATCGAACGTCAAGGAAATCTACGACAAGTGCGCGGAACTCGAGCTCGATGGCGCCAACGAGATCGTCAACCAGTTCAGCGAGTTCGGCAACTACCTCGCGCACTGGCGCTGCACCGGCCCGGCACTGAGAGCCGTGTTTGAGGCGTTGCGCGCAACCTCCCCTGACCTGCGCCTTGCTGGGTTCGTTGCCGCCAGCGGGTCGGCTGGCACGCTGGCCGCCGGCGACTACCTCAAGGACGAGCTCGGGAGCCGCATAGCCGTGGTCGAGGCAGTCGAATGCCCGACGCTGCTTATGAACGGTTATGGCGAGCACAACATCCAAGGCATTGGCGACAAGCATGTGCCGCTGATCCACAACGTCATGAACACGGACCTGGTGATCGGGGTAAGCGACCAGGCCACCGATGGGCTAAATGCCGTGTTCAATACGGATGCGGGCCGCGAGTACCTGGTCCGGCGGCTCGGCATCGAGCCGCAGATGACGAGGGCACTTGCCTATTTCGGGCTCTCCTCGATTGCCAACGTGCTGGGCGCCATCAAGATGGCCAAGCATTGCCGGCTTGGCCCAACGGATGTGATCGTCACGGTGGCTACCGATGCGCACGCGATGTATGCCAGCGAACTGGCTCGCTACCTGCAGCGGCGCCACAACCGCGGAGAGTTGATGCCGGAGACGGCCGCCGAGATTGTCGGCCAGCATCTGCTCGGCGCCGGCACCGAACACGTACTCGAGGCCACCGAGCGCGAGCGGCAGCGCATTTTCAACCTGGGCTACTTCACTTGGGTGGAACAGCAAGGCGTCGCGGTCGCCGATTTTGACCGCCGACGCTCAGTGCAGTTCTGGCGTGGCTTGCACGACCTGGTACCGCAATGGGACGAGATGATTGAAGCCTTCAATCGCGATAACGGCATGGCGGCGGCTGCATGAGCAAATCCAGAAGCATGAGCCCCGCATGAAGAGCGAGAGCCTGATCAAGCCATATCAGCAACTGCGCAGCGCCACACTCGCCCGCGACCGCGGCCTGCGCGAGAAGGTGATGTCACTGGAAGAGGCGGCAAAGCTCGTGCGCGACGGCGATCACGTCGGCATCGGCGGGTGCACGATGTCGCGCACCCCGATGGCCATGATCTGGGCGCTCATTCGCGCGCGGCGGAAAGATCTCACCGTCTCGCGTTCGATCACCTCCACCGAAGGCGATTTGCTGCTCGCTTCCGGCGCCTCTCGACACATCATCACCAGCTGGTTTTCGCAAGGCATCGTCTGGGGTGTGTCGAAGGTGATGCGCCATTTTACTGAGAATAAGCTCGCCCGCTTCGAGGAATGGAGTCACATGTCGATCGGATTGCGCTATCGCGCCGGCGCCATGGGCATTCCGTTCATGCCGTCACGATCGATGATCGGCTCGGACGTGAGCAAACGGGTCGGCGACGATTTTAAGACGATGGAGTGCCCCTTCAGCGGCGACCGGCTCGTGCTACTGCCCGCACTCAATCCAGACGTGGCTCTGATCCACGTGCAGCGCTGCGATGCTTACGGCAACGCGCAGCTCGATGGCCTTCAGTTCATGGACATTGACATGGCCATGGCTGCGAACCGCGTCATCCTCACCACCGAGCGGATCGTTTCCAACGACCAGATCCGCCGCACCCCCGATCAGACGCGCATCCCCTTCTTCACGGTGGAAGCCGTGGTCGAGGCACCCATCGGCTGTGCGCCGCACGAATGCTATGGCGTCTACGAGCCGTTCTTTACGCAACTCGACGCCTATGCGGAACGCACCGCAAAAGATGCGCTGCAAGGCTGCTGCGATTACTTGGACGAGTTCTACTACGGCCCCAAGTCTTGGGCCGACTATCTCGCAAAGATCGGCATGGACGAGGTGCTCGACGCATGCCGCCGCGGCCGGAGCGTGCACAATGACTAGGCATCAGGCGCCGCATCGTGCCTACACGGCCTCCGAATTGCTGGCGGTCATGGCCTCGCGGCTGTTGCAGGATGGCCAAGTGGTATTTGCCGGCGTCGGTATTCCCCTGTTGGCCGCAACTCTGGCGCAGCGCAACTTCGCTCCGCACCTCACCATCTTGTTTGAGGGCGGGACGATCGGCCCCTTCATCGTGCCGGGCGAGCTGCCGCCATCCACGAACGAGCAGCGCTGTACCCGTCGCTCCAACATGGTGCTGCCGATCACCGATGTGCTCCTGCTCCTGCAACGCGGCTATGTCGACGTCGGCTTCATGGGCGGAGCACAAATCGACCGCTTCGGCAATCTCAACTCTTCCTTTATCGGCGAAGCCGACAATCCCAAAATACGCTTGCCGGGTACCGGCGGGGGAAACGACATCTCCTCGCTCACGAACATGATCGTCGCCATGAAGCACGAGAAGCGACGCTTCGTGAGGGACGTGGATTTCATCACGTCGCCCGGGTGGATCAAGGGCCACCGCACGCGCGATCGCGCAGGTCTGCCCCAGGGGGGGATGTGGCGGGTGGTCACTGATCTTGCCATCATGGGCTTCGACGAGGAGACCCGTGAGATGAAGGTACTTGCCATGCACGAGGGCGTGACGCGGGAGGAGGTGCGCGACAACACCGGCTTCGCGCTGCTGTTCGACGACCACGTGGCGACGGCCGACCCGCCGCACCAAGAGGAACTCGCGGTGCTGAGGGAGCTGGACCCGGAACGGCTGTACACGGCTTGAGGTGGGCGGGCAGGCGTTGACGAGCAGAGGTGCTTGAGTGCCCGGTTTGGCGGGGATGACGGAGGAACGGGATGGCAGCCAAAAAAAAGAATGCGACGGTATTCGGCATCGCGATGCGCAACTTCACCAAATACCCCGAGATGCCGGATGCGCAGGCGCTCATCGACTATGGCGTCCGGATGGAGGCGTTGGGCTATGAGTCCCTATGGGCGTGGGACCACATCCTGCTCGGCGTCGACCCGAGTTTTCCCATTCAGGAGTCGCTGTCGATCCTCACCGCGGTGGCGGCCCGCACCACAAAGATCAAGGTCGGCACCGGCATCCTAGTGCTGCCGATGCGCAACGCCGTGCTCTTGGCCAAGGAGCTCGCCACCATCGACCACATCTCCGCTGGGCGGCTGATCGTTGGCGCGGCCGTGGGCTGGTACAAGCGCGAATTTGATTCACTTGGCGTGGATTTCCATCAGCGCGGCAAGGTCATGGAGCAGAGCCTCGAGGTCATCAACCGGCTCTGGACAGAAGACAAAGTCGACGGCGACTACCCACCCTACAAGCTGCGCGGAGCCGTGCTCTACCCAAAACCCCTGCAGAAGCCGCGGCCGCCGATTCTGATCGGCGGGTACGTCGATGCCGTGCTCAAGCGTGCAGCCACCAAGGGTGATGGATGGCTCACCTACTACTACACGGCAGACGGCTTCGCGCGCGCCTGGGCTAAGGTGCGCGCTTTCGCCGAGGAAGCGGGCCGCGATCCCGACACCCTCATCTCCACCAACCAGCTGCCCATCTGCATCGGTGCCCGCGCCAAGATCGAGGCGCCGATGAAGCAGTGGCTGCAGACCGAGTGGGACTACGCCTCGTGGTCGGAATCGACCATGGAAAGCGCCATCATGGGGACGGTGGAGGAATGCGTTGAGCAGCTCGAGGCCCATCTGGCCACCGGCATCGATCGCATCATCTTCGTGCCCTACCGCTACGAGGAGGAACAGGTCACGGCCGTCGCCAAGGAGATCATTCCGCGCTTGAGGAAGAAGATGGCGTGAGGAAAGATGTCGGCGTGGCAGGCTCTCCTATCCTCAATCTGTGCCGGTGTTTTGCAACGTTCCTATAAATGCGCTACCGCCAGCCGAAGTCACTGGAGAGCTTCTGTGTCAATCGCGCACGTCGAGCAACGGGAGATGCCTATGAAAGCCATGACCGTCAGATTTGCCCTCGCCGTCGCAGGCGCCATGTTGGGTACGGCGCTTCTCGCTGGACCGGCGAGCGCCCAGGACACCGTCAAGATCGGCGTGACGCAGCCGCTCACGGGTGCGTTCGCCGCCTCGGGCAATTACGTGACTGAGGGCGCCAGACTTGCCGAGGAGGAGATCAACAAGGCGGGTGGCGTGCTCGGCAAGAAAATCGAGCTGATCGTCGAGGACAACAAGTCCAATCCGACGGAAGCGGTGGCCACCGCGGAGAAGTTGATCGTCAAGGACAAGGTGCCTGTGATGATGGGCGCCTGGAGCTCGACCCTTACGCTTGCGGTCATGCCGAAGCTTGAGGAGTACAAGGTGCCGATGCTCGTCGAGACCTCTTCGTCCGGCAAGATTACCACCTCGGGCAACCCTTATGTTTTCCGCATCAGCCCGACCTCGGAGATGGAAGCCAAAGCATTCACGCCGCTGTTCCAGTCGCTCGGCATCAAAAAGGCCGATTTCCTCGCGACCAACAACGATTTCGGTCTGGGCGCCTCCAAGGAATTTTCCGAGGCCGCGCAGAGGGCAGGTGTCGAGATCGGCGTCAAGGAGACCATGGATCCGAAGGCTACCGACTTCTCGGCTCAGCTCGCCAAGATCAAGGCATCAGGCGCCGACACGCTATTCGTGACCACTGCAGTTGAGCAGATCACGCTCATTCTCAAACAGGCCAAGGACCAGCAGCTGACGGCGCGCATCATCACCACAGGGGGTTCCAACTCGCCCGACCAGCTCATTGCGCAGGCGGGCGAAGCGGCCAACGGTTCCTTCCATCTCGTGTTCTTTACGCCCTGGTTTCCCGAAGCGGTGAAGAACCCGGACATCGCCAGAAAGTTTGTCGGCCTATGGAACGAGAAGAAGTACAACGTCGGCGGTTTGACCGAAGGCTTTCGCGGTTGGGACGGCGTCCACGTCATTTTCGAGGCCATCAGGGCGGCAGGCAAGGCCGAAGCCGAGGCCATCACCAAAGCGCTGTGGGACGTCAAGGTGAAGGGCGTCAACGGCGACATCGCCTTCATCAAGCAAGGCCCGGCAGGCAAAGAAAGCGCGCAGAACGTGCCGAGCGTGTACCTCGTCAAGATCGATGGCGGCAAAGTCGTGAGGCAGTAGGCCTGAGCGATGGTATCCGCCCCTGGCTCTGTTGCCGGGGAGGCGACCATCCACGGGCATCGCAGCCGGCGGTGAGATGGATCCCGGGATACGCGCCGGGGTGACACCATGGACCAGCTGCTCCAGCACGCACTCAATGCCCTGATCCTCGGCGGCACCTACGCGCTGCTGGGGATCGGCCTCACTCTCATCTTCGGCATCATGCGGGTGGTGAACTTCACCCACGGCGAGCTCTACAGCTTCGGCGCCTACATGATGTTCTTCTGCGTAATGGCCATCGACGTAAACTTCTTCGTGGCGCTGGCGCTGGCCGTGCTGGCCGGCATCGCACTGGGAGCGATCCTCGAAATTGCGCTGCTGCGCCGGCTCAAGGGCACCGACATCGATACCACGATGTTGGTGATGATCGGTGCCTGGATCGCGCTGCAAAATCTTGAGCAGTTCACGTGGTCCGGTGTGGCCAAGTCGATCGACACGCCGTTCCCGTCGTCACCGCTGGTGCTGGGACCGGTCTCGGTGTCGTGGAACCGGCTGTTCGTGTTCGCGGTCGCGGCGGCGCTCATCGCCGGCAGCTATGCGCTCATCACCCTCACCAAGCTTGGCAAGGCCATGCGCGCCACCTTCCAAGATCGGGAGACCGCCTTGTTGATGGGCGTCGATATCGACTTCATCCACACCGCGACGTTCGCCCTGGGCTCGGGTCTTGCCGCTGCCGCAGGCGCACTGTTGGGTCCCGTTTTCGTCGTCTATCCGACCATGGGCGACCTCGCCTCGCTCAAAGCCTTCGCCGTCGTCATCCTCGGCGGGCTCGGCAGTATTCCTGGCGCTACGGTCGGGGGCTTCATTTTGGCCTTCATGGAGGAGCTGGGCGCCGCCTACGTGTCCTCGGGCTTTCGCGACGGCATGGGCTTCCTGCTCATCATCGCCATCCTCCTCGTGAGGCCCACGGGCCTGTTCGCGCAGAAGGAGCGCATCGGGTGAAGCGCGCGCTCACCGCTCTTTGGCTGCTGTTCCTTGCCTCCATCCCGCTGTGGCTCACGGATCTATATGCCCTGCACGTGCTCATCATGACGGGCATCTTCATCATTGCAGCCATGAGCCTCAATCTGCTGCTTGGTTACACGGGCCAGCTGAGCCTCGGTCACGTCGCCTTTTTTGGGATCGGCGCTTACGCGTCGAGCCTGGTATCGTTGGGATTCGAGGTGCATCTGTTGCCCAACTGGTTGGTGAGCCTGGAGCCCAAACCGGTGTGGTTCGCCATGCTGTGCGGCGTCGTGCTCGCAGGGCTGAGCGGCTGGGTCATCGGGCGCATCTCCTTCAAGGTGCGCGGGGCCTATTTCGTCATCGTCACGGTGAGCTTCGCCGAAGTCGTGCGTCTGATAGCGCTCAATTGGGTGGAGCTGACCCAGGGCCCCATGGCGCTCAACAACATCCCCGCGCTGCGGCTGGCGATACCAGGCGTCGTCGAGCTGGCCTTCTTGCGCAAACCCGCCAACTACTGGCTCACGCTCATCGTCGCCGTGCTCTGCTACGTCCTGATCCGTCGCCTGGTGCACTCCCGCGCCGGCCGTGCCATGGTGGCGCTCAGGGAGAACGAAGCGCTCGCGACCTCGGTCGGGATCGATGTGACACACTACCTCGTGCTGGCTACGGTGGTATCCGCCGCCATGGCCGGCGCGGCAGGTGTGCTTTATGCCCACTATGTGCGCATCGTCGACCCCGACGTGTTCCTGTTCATCTACACCGTCACCATGGTCATCATGGTGATCAGTGGCGGCAAGGGCACGCAGGCCGGCCCTATCGTTGGTGGTCTGATCTTCGGTTTGCTACCCGACCTGCTGCGCGCTGCCGCTATCAAGCCCGAGATACAATGGGTGATTTACGGCGTGCTCATGATTCTGATCGTGCATTTCCTGCCCGAGGGCATCGTGCCGGCGGCGCGGCGCTGGTGGCAGGGGCGCGTGCCCACCGCAGTCATCCCATGAGCGGTGGCATCGCGCTCGTGGTGGAAGGGTTGACGCTTCGCTTCGGCGGGCTCACAGCTGTCGACAACATCTCCTTTGAGGTGCGGGAAGGCGAGGTGCTCTCCCTCATCGGCCCGAACGGGGCCGGCAAGACGTCGGCGTTCAACGCCATTACCGGCTACATCGAACCCGCACGCGGCGAGATCCGCTATCGCGGGGCGCGCCTCACCGGCCTCAAAGCCAGCGCGATTGCCGCACGTGGCGTCGTGCGAACCTTCCAGAAAACCAGCATCTTTGCCGGCCAAACCGTGCACGATAACGTGGCGATCGGCCGGCACTTGCACTCCCGCCAGCGGACGCTGGCGATCGTTGCCGGCCTGTCTTCGGTCGCCCGGGAAGAGGCGCAGCTGACCCGCGAGGTCGGCGACATCCTGCATTTCGTTGGCCTGACGTCACGCGCAGACACCGTCGCTGCCTCGCTGCCGTATGGCGAGTTGCGGTTGCTCGAGGTGGCCATCGCACTCGCCGCCAAGCCCACATTGCTGCTGCTCGACGAACCCGTGTCGGGCATGAACCCCGTGGAGACCGCAAGCTTTATGAAGCTGTTGGGAGCGATCCGGGCGCGCGGCATCACCGTGCTCTTGGTCGAACACGACATGAAGATGGTGATGGGCGCGTCCGACCGCATCATTTGCCTAAATCAGGGTCGCATCATCGCCAGCGGCACCCCGGATCACATCCAGGGCCATCCCGAGGTCGTCCGCGCCTACCTCGGCAGCAAATATGTGATGTCCTCTCCACCACCCTAGCGGCGAGGCGCTCAGGGTGGAGCTTCCCTCAGCAAGCGCCTGACATCCCAGGCGGAGAATGACGCGTGCAGCATTTACGTCTCGATCATGAACCGAACCGCAACCGCCACAGCGCCACGCCCTTATCTTATTTCAAGACCTGCGCAGCCTTTGGGGCGCCCGAGTGCACCGCACAGCACTGGCGGCAGTTCGCTAGCGCTCGGGTTCCCCGCGTTGCTGGGACCCACGGGTCGCCCGCTAAGCGGGAGCAGGGGTGCAGCCGAGCCCGAGCGGGTCAACGCCGCGTCGCCAGGGTCTGGCTTGATTGGCACTTGCAAACAGCCTTTCCCACGCGGCATATCCATGCCAACCCTGGACAACCTGGCCGACCCTGGCCGACCCTGGCTCGACCCTGGCTCGATCCTGGCGGGCGTTGCCCTGTAACCACGCCCGCGCGGGGAAGGCCGGCGAGCGGAGCTCGACGCAGGACCTCCACCGGACGCTGCCCAACGTGCGCAAAGGCCAACAGACGTTGAACGCACGGCCCGGCCCACCGGGGCTTGCTGCGCGCACGCTAGCGGTGCACCTCATCGCCGGCGTGCTGATGGAGGCGCGACCCTTGGAGCAGGTGTTGGCGGACCGCGCTACCGCGTCCGAGCTCGCCGCCATGCAGCCGCGCGACCGGGCATTGGCGCGTGCCGTTGCCGCCACCGTGCTGCGCCGTCAAGGCGAGCTGGAGCACGTCCTTAAAGCGTTCCTTGAGCGGCCGTTGCCCGCCGACAAGGGCCGCCTGTGGCCGATCCTGCTCACGGGGGCGGCGCAGCTTGTGGGCCTTGGCATGCCGCCTCACGCCGTTGTGGATCTGGCCGTGGAGACCACCCGGCGCGATCGTGGCGCGCACCGGTTCGCCAAGCTGGTGAATGCCGTGCTGCGCCGCGTTGCCGAACGCGGGCCGGAGCTCCTGCGGTGTCAAGATACCACCCGTCTCAACGTGCCGGACTGGTTGTGGCGACGCTGGGGCCACAGTTACGGGCCGGAGCTGGCGCGCCGCGTCGCACAGGCAAGCCTGCGCGAGGCAGCGTTGGACCTCAGCGTCAAGGTCGGCGGTGACAGCCCAGCAGTATGGGCGGAGCGGCTCGGCGGGCACGCACTGCCGACGGGCTCAGTCCGGCTCAAACACCATGGGCGCATCGAGGACCTGCCGGGCTACGCGGAGGGCGCCTGGTGGGTGCAGGATGCAGCCGCGGCGCTGGTCGCTGCGGCCGCCGGCGATGTGGCGGGCCAATCGGTGGCTGATCTCTGTGCCGCGCCGGGCGGCAAGACAGCCGCCCTGGCTGCCACCGGGGCCAGGGTCACGGCCGTCGACGTGTCGGCGGCACGCCTGGCTCGCCTGGGCGAGAACCTCGTGCGGCTGCGGCTCTCTGCCGACGTCATCGAGGCCGATGCGGTCGCTTGGTCCCCGGGGCGGACCTTTGACGTGGTGGTGCTCGATGCACCCTGCACCGCCACGGGAACGATCCGTCGCCATCCCGACGTCCTGCGCTTAAAGCGCCCTGAGGACGTCACCCGCATGGCCCAGGTGCAGCGGGCGATGCTCGCGCATGCAGCCACTCTGGTGGGCCCCTCAGGCCTTATGGTCTACAGCACCTGCTCGCTGGAGCCGGAGGAGGGGGGCATGCAGATCACCAACTTCCTGAAGGAGCGCACCGACTTCGAGCGCGTGCCCATCCTTGCGGCCGAGATCGGCGCCGATCCCGAGTGGATCACCGCCCAAGGAGAGCTCCGCACGCTCCCGTGCTACCTGCAGCTGGAGGAACCGGAACTCTCCGGGGTCGATGGCTTCTACGTGGCGCGCCTGCGGCGCACGCCTTAGAAGCGGGCGCGCTGCGCGCCGATCAGGCGCGGCGCACCATTGATGGGCGCAGATCCCCGAGCGAGGGCGCGCCCAGCTGCTGCATCGCCGCCCTGGTCTCGCCGCGCAGGATCTCGAGCACGCGCTCCACGCCAGCTTGACCGAATGCACCAAGCCCCCACAGATACGGCCGGCCGATACACACCGCGCGGGCGCCGAGGGCGAGCGCCTTGACAATGTCCGTTCCGCGCCGGAAACCGCTGTCGATCAGGATGGGCATGCGGCCGGCCGCGGCCTCGAGGATGTCGGGCAGGGCATCGATGGTGGCGCCGCCCCCATCCTCGGCGCGGCCGCCGTGATTGGAGACGATGATGCCATCGATGCCAATTTCGCCCGCGAGCTTTGCATCCTCCGGAGCGAGGATGCCCTTGAGCACGATTTTCGCGGCAGTGCTGTCGCGCAGCCGCTTGACGTAGTCCCAGGTCAGGTTGGCAGCAGCCGTGCTGGCGGTGCCCCTGAGGTCGATGCCTTCGAAGTTCGGCTTGCCACTGAGATAGGTGTTGATGCCGTGGCAGCTCCCGCACTCGCGTTTATCGGTCCGACGCAGGCGCATGAAGGTCTCCCACTTCTGTGGCCCAAGGACGTCGACCGTCAGGACGATCACCGGACATCCGGCCCGCTCCGCGCGCTTGACCAGCCGATCCCCAATCCCCCACTCCCGTGTCGGATAAAGCTGAAACCAGATCGGCGCGCCGCGCGCTGTGGTCGCCTCTTCGACCGAAACTGAGGCGACGGTGGAGAGAATCTGCAGATGGTTGCCCGTCCGCGCCGCGCGGGCGACGGCCAACTCTCCATCAGGGTGAAAGGCACGATTGCTGCCGGTCGGCGCGATGACGATCGGGCTCTCGTAGCTGGCGCCCAGGATCTCGCAGCGCGTGTCGATCTTGCTCACGTCGACCAGTCGCCGCGGCCGCAGCTGATAGTGCAGGAAGGCCTCGCGATTGGTGCGCAACGTCACCTCATCGTCGAGGCCCGTGGCCATATAGCCGAAATGCGCCGGCGGCACGTTGTTCTTCATGACCGCTTCGAAATCGAAGACCGAGAGCGCCTCTTTCGGATCGCCGATCGGCTTGCCGAGGTCGCGCGGCGCCCATGGCAACGGATCGGGCAAACGCGAGGGCGCCGTGGCGTCCTGCGCCAGAGCAGGACGGCCGACTTGCGAGCACAGCGGGCCCGCAAGGAGGAGCTGCAGGACGCGCCGACGGCTCGTGGACAGCTGAAATGGCGACACCGTCACCCCCCAAATTCGCGGGATCGCAAGGACTTTGCGAACTTGCGCCATGCTAACGGGCATTGCGGCGCACATCTATCCCTGGCGTGGGCGCCCCATTCGTGCGCCCGACGCGCTT
Organism: Hyphomicrobiaceae bacterium; assembly: GCA_024281145.1. Lineage (GTDB taxonomy): Bacteria > Pseudomonadota > Alphaproteobacteria > Rhizobiales > Hyphomicrobiaceae > AWTP1-13. The sequence goes on from JAMXLN010000273.1 coordinate 23,974, forward strand.
GTCCACAATTGGTGCACAACCTTTGTGCGGGTGCTGCTTGGCTCGCGTACATGGTCGGGCTAAGCGAGCACGATGACCGACTTGTCGGAGCGCGTCTCTGCATCGATCGCCCAGTCGTCCTCCCCAATGCCCGCGGCGCCGGAGGGGGAAAGGCGCGGCGCGCGCGAGCAGCTGGGCCTGGCGGTGCTCGCCGTTGCGAGGGTAAGGCGGGGTGCGTTGGCCCGCATACGTCGCTCGCGTCTCATGCTTTGGCGCTATCGCGCGCCCGCCGCCGACGAGCTGTTGCTGGCGCCGCCTGATCTGCGTGCGCACGATCCAAGCTTTGCCGACGAGGTCGCGTCGGGCAGCTTCGGGCTGGCCGGCGCCGTCGCCGCTCTGCGCGGTCGCTCGCCGTTCACGATCGAGCCACCGAGTCCAGCCTGGGCCCGTGAGCTCCACGGCTTCGGTTGGTTGCGACACCTCGACAGCGGCCAACCTGAGGACACGTCGATTGCGCGCAAGCTCACCAGCGAATGGATCTGGCGAAGCCGCAGGGCGCCGGAGCTCGCGTGGCGCCCCGAAATCGTCGGCCGTAGGGTGCTGTCCTGGCTCTCGCACGCCGGCCTGCTCCTCGATGACTCGCAGCCCAAGCGCTACGCCGCCGTGATGCGAAGCCTGAGCGATCAGATCACCTATCTTTCCACCTCGTGGCAGGATGCGGCTGATGGCTGGCCACGTCTCGCCGCGCTGATCGGCCTCGTACAAGCCGATCTGTGCATCGCCGGCCATGACCGCCGCCTGGTGCTCTCGCAGAAACTGTTGGGGGCCGAGCTCGAGCGCCAAGTCCCGGTGCCCGGCGGCGGCCACATCGGTCGCAATCCCTGGACACTGGTCGAGCTTCTGCTCGATCTCCTGCCGCTGCGCCGGTGCTATGCCGCGCGCGGCAAGACGCCCGATCCGGCGCTGCTGTCGGCCATCCGCCGCCTAACGGAGATGCTGGGCCATCTGCGGCTCGGGGACGGCATGCCGGGGCGCTTCAACGGCATGGGACCGGGCGAACGCGGTGCGCTTGCGACGGTGCTCGCCTATGACGAGGGCACCTCGCCATCGGGCACGGTTGAGCGCTCTGGCTATGTGCGACTGGAGCGGGGATCGACCATCGTCCTTGTCGACGCCGGGCTGCCCCCGCCGTTGCTGCTCGCGGGCGCGGCGTGCGCCGGGTGCCTCTCCTTCGAGCTCAGTTCGGGCAGCGAGCTCGTGCTCGTCAATGGCGGCGTGCCGGGGGAGATTGACGCTGGCAGGCGCAGCCTCGCGCGCGCCACGCCGAACCACAACACCTTGTGTCTGGGTGAGCAGTCCTCGGCCAGACTTGTGCGCGATACCCACCTGGAGCGCCACATCGGTGCTCCACCGCTGCGCCATCCCGACCATGTCAGCTGTGCCCTGCAGGAAGCGGACGGCGCGATCGGTCTTGAAGCCTCACACGATGGCTACGTCGGGCGCTGGGGCTTGGTG
>JAMXLN010000274.1 GCA_024281145.1 Hyphomicrobiaceae bacterium
ACAGATCGGCAACCAGGCCGAAATCGGCGACCTGAAAGATCGGCGCCTCACCGTCCTTGTTGATGGCCACGATCACCTTGCTGTCCTTCATGCCGGCGAGATGCTGAATGGCGCCGGAGATCCCGACTGCAATGTAAAGCTCGGGGGCCACCACCTTGCCGGTTTGGCCCACTTGGTAATCGTTGGGCATGTAGCCAGCGTCCACGGCGGCGCGCGATGCGCCCACCGCAGCGCCGAGCTTGTCGGCCACCGGCTCGATGTACTTCTTGAAGTTCTCGCCCGACTGCAGACCGCGCCCGCCGGAAATAATGATCTTGGCTGCGGTGAGCTCCGGTCGATCGGATTTTTGGATCTCGGCCTTCTCAAAACTTGAGAGGCCGACGGGCGGGGGCGCCGCGACGGCCTCGATGGGGGCTGATCCGCTGTTGGCGACCGCCGGGAAGGCAGTGGTGCGGACGGTGATGACCTTTTTCTTGTCGCTTGATTGCACCGTCTGAATGGCATTGCCGGCATAGATCGGTCGCTCGAAGGTGTCGGGAGACACCACCTTGATGATGTCGGAGACCTGCATCACATCGAGCGCCGCCGCCACACGCGGCAGAATATTTTTGCCCGACGCGGTGGCCGCGGCGAGCACCGCATCATAGCCGTCCATCAGCCCGATGATCAGAGCGGCGATCTCCTCAGCCAACTGATGACCAAACTGAGGTGCATCGGCATGAAGCGCCTTGCCGACCCCCTCGAGCTTGGCGGCCGCCTCGGCAACTCCCTTGCAGTCGGTGCCCGCCACCAGCACGTGCACGTCCTGGCCCAGCGCCCGCGCTGCCGTTACGGCCTTGGCGACACCGCCGCTCAGCGTGGCGTTGTCATGGTCGGCGAGGAGGAGGACCGTCATGACAGCACTCCGACCTCCTTGAGCTTGGCAATGAGTTCGGCCGCATTTGCGACCTTGACGCCGGCCTTGCGGCCCGGCGGCTCCACGGTCTTCAGAACCTTGAGCCGCGGGGTGATGTCGACGCCATAGTCGGCGGGCTTCTTGACCTCAAGCGGCTTTTTCTTTGCCTTCATGATGTTGGGCAACGAAGGATAACGCGGCTCGTTGAGGCGCAGATCCGTGGTGACCACCAGCGGCAGCTTGAGCTTCAGCGTCTCAAGTCCCCCGTCGACCTCGCGCGTCACGTGGGCCGCGTCGCCCTCGATGAGGAGCCGCGAAGCGAAGGTGGCCTGCGACCAGCCAAGCAAAGCCGCGAGCATCTGGCCCGTCTGATTGCAATCGTCGTCGATGGCCTGCTTGCCGAGGATGACAAAGCTCGGCTTTTCGGCATCGATCGCACCCTTCAGGATCTTGGCAACGGCCAGCGGCTCGATCGCCTGCCCCTCCGGCGTCTCGACCAGAATGCCGCGATCGGCGCCCATCGACAGCGCCGTGCGGATCGTCTCCTGCGATTTGGTAGGGCCGATGGAGATGGCGACGATTTCTGTCACCGAGCCTTTTTCCTTGAGCCTCACCACTTCCTCGACGGCGATCTCATCGAAGGGGTTCATCGACATCTTGACATTGGCTAACTCAACGCCCGACCCGTCGGACTTGACGCGGATCTTGACGTTGAAGTCGACCACCCGCTTTACGGCGACCAGAACTTTCATTCCTCGACCGGCTCCCGAAAGGGCTCGCTCCCGAAAGCGCTCCATGTGAGGCACGGCGTCCCCAATTCCGGCCCGCCGTGCTGCAGCGCAATTTCCACCGCGACCTTTGCTTGCACCCCACCCCTTTATGTCGCGTTTATGACGGGGGGATAGAGGCGCTTCGCAACTGCGAAAAGAAGCGTAGGGCCGCGGGAATTGGGTGTCAATTGGGCAACCGGCGCGGCACTTTGGACAACAGTTGGGCAACCACCACTGTGGCCCAATAGCCGCACCTGGAACCCCCGCCCCTCCGGGAGGCCCAGCCCAGGCCTAGCGCCGCCGATCAAACAGGGGAACACCCGGGCGGCGCAGGAACAGGATGAGGAGGGCGCCCGTGACCACGCCGCCGATGTGCGCCCACCACGCGACCTCATCGGACTGCTTGATGAGCACCATCGTCACCTGCGTGGCGACCCACACCCCGAGCACCCACGCTGCGGAAATCTTGAGCGGAATGAAGCGAAACGCCAGCACCCAGACCCTCACCCGCGGATGCAGCATCAGATAGGCGCCGATCACCCCGGCAACGGCTCCGCTGGCGCCGATCAACGGTAGCTTGGAGGTGGGCAGCATATAGGTGTGAACCAATCCCGCCACGACGCCGCAGGTCACGTAGAAGACCAGATAGCGAACGTGGCCGAGCGCATCCTCGACATTGTCGCCGAACACCCACAAGAACAGCATGTTGGAGCCAAGGTGGATGATATCGGCATGCAGGAACATGTAGGTGATGAGCGTGTAGCCTTCGGGAACGGCGAGGGCATCCATCGGCCCGTGCGCGGCGCCACCGAAGATCTTGACGTGCACGAGCTCGCTCGGAATGAGCGCGAAACTGGCCGCCACGGCCTGGCCCATGCCGGCATTTTGCCACACGAACACGAGGGCATTAACGGCGATGAGCCCAACCGTCATCCATTGGAAACGGATGGAGCGCAGCGGGTTGTCGTCAGAAAGGGGAATGAAGACCACGGCTTGCACCCTTCCGCTGGCTGTGCGCGCTGCCCCGGCCCGCTAGCGGTTTTGTCCTGGCACCCACAAGACGTCGCCTTCACCTCGCGCGTTGACGTAGCGGCTGGCCACGAACAAAAGATCTGACAGCCGATTGATGTATTTGAGCGCGGCGGAGCTCACGGGTTCATCGGGGAGCTGCGCCAGCTCGACGATGCCGCGCTCGGCGCGTCGGCACACCGTGCGTGCCACGTGCAGCGCGGCCGCCGCGGCCGAACCGCCCGGCAGCACGAAGGAGCGCAGCGGCGCAAGTTCTCCGTTCAGTGCGTCGATCTCATCCTCAAGCCGCTTCACCTGCGCATCGCTCACCCGCAATGGGGTGCGCGCGCGGCCCTTGTCCTCGCTGCGTTCGGGCATCGTGAGGTCGGCGCCAAGATCGAAGAGGTCATTCTGGACGCGTGCCAACATGGCGTCCACGTCGGGGTGTGCTTCGCGCAGCGCAAGCCGTGCCACGCCGATGGCGGCGTTGGCCTCATCCACAGTCCCGTAGGCGGCGATCCGCGGCGCATGCTTGAGGACACGCTCACCCGTGCCCAGCGCGGTCATGCCCGCATCGCCCGTCCGCGTGTAGATCTTGTTGAGCACGACCATGTGGACATCCTGCTCACGGGCTGAGTGAGCGTTCGATTTCGTGCAAGGTCCCTGGCACACACCTGGCAAGGCACTTGGCAACGCATCTGGCCAACGTATTTGGCCAAGGTATTTGGCCAAGGTATCTGGCCAAGGTATCTGGTGACCGGTTTCGGTCAAGGCGCGTGCGGACCTCACTCTCCCTCACGGACGCAGCCAATAAACCAGGATCATGGCGATCATGATGGCGAGAAACTGCAGGCCAACGCGCCATCGCATCAACTTTTGGCTGAGGTTGGGGTTCGAACCGCGCATCATGTTCCAGAACCCGGCCACCAAGACCAGGAATACTCCGATCGCCGCCAACGTCGTGGCGTATTTCAGAACGCTCTGCATGACTTCGATCCGGTTTGGCTGCAATCGGATTGGCCTCCAGCAGGGCGTCGATCGCCAGCGACCCCGGCAATAAAGCCCGCGTCTGCGGCTTTCGGCAACAGCGCAGCTGGCCTCGGCCAACGCATCCATGCCACAATTGGAGTGAAATTTTGTAGAGAATTGCGGCATAGCTCTCGATCATCGCCGATTCGCTGGCGTCGATCGGTCGGCTGGCTCTTGCGGCAGCCGTGCCGAGCCTTAGGCACCCAGCATCGGGTTGGGGTTCGGGGGCGGCCGGTCCGTGGGAGCCGTGCGGGGGTGGCCGGGCGAGGCGGTCGGGTTCTCCCTTAGGGTGGG
>JAMXLN010000275.1 GCA_024281145.1 Hyphomicrobiaceae bacterium
TGCCCGCGAGATGAGCGAGGTGACAGCGACCGACGAGAAGCTCAAGCCTTTGGTCGAACAAACCGGCGGCGGCATCTTCTGGACGCGCGGCGGGGGGCTGCTGTCGAACCTCTCCGCTTCGGGCGTCGAGTTGCCGCGCGTCTCCATGCTGGCCAACGCGCGCGTGCTTGCGGGTTCCGGCTGGATGGGCCTCAAGGACCGCGAGGCGTTCGTCACGCGCGGCGTCAAGCTGATCCCCATGTTCACGGGCTTTGTGGCGCTGGCCGCGCTGCTGGCGCTGTTGGCCCTCACGTGGTGGCGCGAGGGCCGCTGAGGCGCGCGCGGGATGAGCCCTTCTCTTTTACGCCCGTTGTGGTCGCAGGCGACGCCGCGGTTGCGGATGGCCGGCAAAGCGCCTTCGCTTGCCTGCGTTGGTTGAAAGAGCGCAAAGTTCTGGAGGTGCCGGGTTTTGCACCCGCGTCAAGCACGGGGCCGCCCCGCACCCCCTGCTGGTCGTTGGTTGCCGCGAAGGCACGCGTCACCCGCCCACGCAACTCCATTGCCGCTGCGGGCCAAGCCCACCCGTCAGGCCGGCCCTGAGCAACCCAGCTTCGCGCGGCCGTTAAGCCCCGGCTGACGCAACGCGTTTCTTCCAAGCATCGCCTGCGGCGCGTGGCGAGGCCTCTTTGTGGACAGCAGGAGCCCGCATCGCTAGAAGATGCGAGCAAAAACCGGCTCGTCTACGGCCCACATCGGTCGGGTGCGCGAGAGCAACCAAATGATCAGCGTCAATCAAGTCCGCAGCACCTTTCTCGACTTCTTCGCCCGCAACTCTCATGCGGTAGTGGCGTCCTCGCCGCTGGTGCCGCGCAATGATCCCACCTTGATGTTCACGTCCGCGGGCATGGTGCAATTCAAGAACGTGTTCACGGGTCATGAGACGCGCCCTTACACGCGCGCTACCACGGCGCAGAAGTGCGTGCGCGCCGGTGGCAAGCACAATGACCTCGACAACGTCGGCTACACCAACCGGCACCACACCTTCTTCGAGATGCTGGGCAACTTCTCCTTCGGCGACTACTTCAAGGAGCTGGCGATCCCCATGGCCTGGGAGCTGGTCACGAAGGATTTTGCGCTCAACCCCAAGCACCTGCTCATCACCATCTACCACGACGACGAAGATGCTTATCGCATCTGGAAGAAGGTGACGGGTTTTTCTGACAGCAAGATCATTCGCATCACGACCAGCGACAACTTCTGGGCCATGGGCGACACGGGGCCCTGCGGACCGTGCTCGGAAATCTTCATTGATCAGGATCCCGACGGCACCCGGGGGATCGCAGGTGGGCCGCCGGGCAGCGCGGATCAAGACGGCGATCGATTTCTCGAATTCTGGAATCTCGTCTTCATGCAGTTCGAGCAGCGCGGACCCGGTGACCGCGTCGCGCTGCCCAAGCCCTCCATCGACACCGGTATGGGGCTGGAGCGCATGACCGCCATCCTGCAGGGCGTCCAGTCGGTCTACGAGATAGATCTCTTCAGGGCGCTCATCGAGGCCTCTGTGGCGGCGACGGGCGTGCCGGCAGTGGGTGAGCACCAGGCCTCGCATCGGGTGATCGCCGACCATTTGCGCGCCACGAGCTTCCTGATTGCGGAAGGCGTGCTGCCGTCCAATGCGGGTCGCGGCTATGTGTTGCGCCGGATCATGCGCCGCGCCATGCGGCATGCGCATCTGTTGGGTGCCAAAGAGCCGCTGTTGTGGCGCCTGGTGCCGGCGCTGGTGCAACAAATGGGCGAAACCTATCCCGAGCTGATACGCGCGCAAGCGCTGATCACGGAGACCCTGAAGCTTGAGGAGACACGGTTCCGCAAGACCCTCGACAAGGGGTTGGCCCTGCTCGGCGAGGCGAGCCGCTCCCTCGACAAGGGCGATGTATTCTCCGGCGACACCGCTTTTAGGCTCTACGATACCTTCGGATTTCCACTCGACCTCACGCAGGACGCCCTCAAACCGCGCGGCGTCACGGTCGACACGGCCGCCTTCAATGCGGCAATGGAGAGACAAAAGGCGGACGCGCGCAAGGCATGGAAGGGCTCGGGCGAGGCCGCCACGGAGACGATCTGGTACGAGATCAAAGAGCGCGTCGGTGCCACGGACTTCTTGGGCTACGACACCGAAACTGCCGAGGGCGAGATCCGCGCCATCGTCCAGGACGGCAGGGAGGTGTCAAGCCTGAAGGCCGGCGCGGAGGCTGCCCTGGTGCTCAACCAGACGCCATTTTATGGCGAGTCTGGCGGCCAAGTGGGTGACGAGGGGATCATCAAGGGCTCCAAGGACGCCCTCTTCCGCGTCACCGACACGCAAAAGAAGCTTGGCGACCTCTTCGTGCATGTGGGCTATGTCGAAAAGGGTGCCTTCAAGGCCGGCGACGCAGTTGAGCTCGCCGTGGATCATGGGCGCCGCACGGCCACGCGTGCCAACCACTCCGCCACGCATCTGCTGCATGAGGCGCTCCGCCAGGTGTTGGGGGACCATGTGGCCCAGAAAGGTTCCCTCGTCGCGCCCGACCGCCTGCGCTTCGACTTTTCCCATCCCAAGCCCATGGCCGCGGACGAGGTCGAAGCCGTGGAGAGCATGGCCAACGCCTTCGTGTTGCAGAACTCACCCGTCGAGACGCGTCTGATGGCGCTCGAAGATGCCATCGAGAGCGGTGCGCGGGCGCTGTTCGGTGAAAAGTATGGCGATGAGGTGCGCGTTGTCTCCATGGGACGGGGCGAGGGTGGGCGACCCGCTGAAAGCGGGGAGCCGGGACGGGTCAACAAGGCCTGGTCGGTGGAGCTGTGCGGTGGCACGCACGTCAAGCGGACCGGCGACATTGGTATCGTCAAGATCACCGCCGAGAGTGCCAGTGCCGCCGGCGTTCGGCGCATCGAAGCGTTGACTGCCGAAGGGGCGCGGGGGCATTTGGGCCATCAGGACCAACGCGTGCGCGAGCTGGCAGGCTTGCTGCGCACCAAACCGGACGACGTGGTCGAGCGCGTGAAGGCTTTGTTGGAGGAGCGAAGGCAACTGGAGCGCACGCTTGCCGATACCAGGCGCCAACTCGCGCTCGGTGTTGGGTCTGGCAATGGCGCGAGCAAAGCTGACGGAAGCGTTGAGGCGGCGGTCAATGGCGTCAAGATGTTCATCCGCACCGTTGAGGGCTTGAACCCGAGAGACCTGCGCAGCCTCGTTGATGAAGGCAAGAAGCAGGTGGGCTCAGGGGTGGTTGTGATCGCCGGTGTGACGGTCGAGGGCAAAGCAAATCTGGCGGTCGGCGTGACCGCAGATCTGACGCCCACGAACAACGCCGTCGAGCTCGTCAGGATTGGGGCGGAGGCACTGGGTGGCAAGGGTGGCGGCGGCCGCCCCGATTTCGCACAGGCGGGCGGCCCGGACGGCTCCAAGGCCAAAGCTGCAATCGAGGCCATCAAGGCGAGCGTCCGATCCGGCTGACCGACGGGCAGGGGGCTTGTTGTTGCCCGCTCATCTGCGCCTTCGCGAGCCTGGCAGTGGCGTTCCGAGCGGGGTGGCCTAGACGTCCAACTCAACGATCTGGGGCTCGATGCTGGTCCCCACGATGCGCAGCCGCGCCACCGTTACCGGCAGCTTGAAGCGCCGTGGCCCAGCGCTCCCCGGATTGAGATAGAGCACGCGATCTTGCGTCTCGATCGAGGGCTTGTGCGAGTGGCCGAAGATCACCGCAGCGAATTGGGCCGCCACCGGATCCAGATCAAGCTCGGAGCGGTCATGCAGGACCCACAACACCAGGGATCCTACGGCGACGGCCTCGGTCGCGGGCAGCTTGCGCGCCCAAGCTTGAGTATCGATGTTGCCGCGCACGGCGTAGGTCGGGGCAATCTCGCGGAGGTGGTCGAGCACCTCGGGCCTGCCCACATCGCCAGCGTGGACGATCAGATTGGATCCCCGCAGGGCGGCGACGGCCTCGGGGCGCAGGAGGCCATGGGTGTCCGAAATGACGCCGACGTTCATGGGGCAGCCGATCGCGCAACCTAAGCGTATGAGATGAACTCGAGCAGCGAGCCATCGGGATCGCGGAAGTAGACGCTCATCCCATCGCCGCGTGCCCCTGGACGCTCGATCGGTCCGAGCTCGACGGCGACGCCATGTGCGTCCAGATGCGCCCTGGCCTCGGCGATCGGTCCGGGCCACTCAAAGCACAAATCGCTGTTTCCCGGCGCCACGGGACGCCGGGCCACCGGTGTGGGATCGAGCCCCGGCCCGTGACAGTTGAGTTGCATGTCGCGAAACCGATAGACCCAACCATGGCCCCGCGCTACGACCTCGGCGCCCAGCACATCCCGATAGAACGCGTTCGACCGCGTCCAGTCCGAGACATGGATGACGCAGTGATCGAGCTTGACCTTGGCCATGGATACCTCCCAGCCCTGTTCGCCATCCACATACTAACCCCAACTTGCGCAACCTGAAGCCGCCGTTGATGGGCGCAACGAGGAGGGGACTTCAATTCTCTCGGTCGGGATCCTGCGAGCACTTGAGCCCTGCCAGATCCCGCGGAGCCAGTTCATCCTCGGTGCGGGGCGCCGGCAAGTTGGTCAGCGTGGTCCGGGCACGGCAATCGGCTCTCGATGCCCTATTGCTTGGCGGGGGAACGCAGGGCAGATGCCCGCGCGGCAACGTCCTGGCCAGCTTCTTTTTGGGCCAACATTTTTGGGTGGTTGCTGGGGCCGAGCCTGCCCGATTTGAGAGATTGCGGGCTTGCGTGCACCAACACTCTTTTGGGCTTGTATCGCTCGGTACAGCACGCTTGCGCGGTTTCCGGCACATTGGCCAACACGGGGCCGCCTGAACGTCGCCTAACCGGTGCGCTCAATCCCGGTTCAGGTGGGGCGGGCAAGGATTGGGCCACGGCTTGCGCCTTTGGAGAGCTATGCGTCATGACTACCGCCTGGACCGTGAAAGACGACACCGGCCGTTTGCTCGCCGATTTCGTTGGTCCCTCCCCAGTGGAAGTGGGGCGCCGCATCGTCCCTGCGCACTACGACGCCTTCCGCCTGGAGGTGTCGCCCTCCTATCGTGCCCTCTTCAACCGCGCCGTCTCTCAGACGCTGGAGCGCCGGGGTTGGCAGATCGTGCGCGTCCGCGGCCGACAGCCAATGCGGCCAGCCTGCGCGGCTGGGATCGGTGCTCTTCCCTGACACAGCGACGGCCCTGACACAGCGACGGCGCCAGAGCCCTTCAAACCCGCACGGGGACATCCGGGATCGTCAAAGCGCGTGCCGCCGCCGATGGAGCGCCCGGCATAGCTGTTGCACGCGTCGAATTCCCAACTTCCACCCGAAGGCCATGCCGAAGCTTGACGCCATCGTTGCGGCGCCAAGAGCGTAAGCGCTGGGTTGCCGATACCGAACTCCAAGGGTTGCGGCGGGTTCTGCGCACTTCGTCAGACCCCGCAAGTCAAGATCCGCCGAGCTTGCCTGAGTGAGTGCCTGATTGAGGCAGCGGCTCTTTTCTCTTACCCTCGCGCGATGCCCGAACCCGTCCACATCATTGGCGGCGGTCTTGCCGGCAGCGAGGCCGCCTGGCAGGTCGCCTGCGCCGGTCTATCTGCCATTGTGCACGAGATGCGACCCTTACGCATGACCGAGGCACATAAGACGGCCGGCCTTGCGGAGCTCGTGTGCTCAAACTCGTTCCGCTCCGACGATGCAGATACCAACGCCGTGGGCCTGTTGCACGAGGAGATGCGCCGCGCAGGCTCGTTGATCCTGAGCGCGGGCGATGCCCATCGGCTGCCCGCCGGTGGCGCCTTGGCGGTGGATCGGGATGGCTTCTGCGCCACCATCACACGCCGTCTGGAGGAGCACCCGCTCGTCAGGATCGAGCGGGGGGAGATCGCCGGACTGCCCCCGCCGGACTGGACCAATGTCATCATCGCCACCGGTCCCCTCACCTCCCCGGCGCTCGCAACCGCCATCCAGCGGCTGACCGGTGAGGCTGAGCTTGCCTTCTTCGATGCCATCGCGCCGATCGTCCATCTTCACTCCATCGACCCGACCCTCACGTGGCGGCAATCGCGCTACGACAAGGCGGGTCCGGCCGGCACCGGCTCCGACTACATCAATTGTCCGATGACGCGGCTCGAGTACGAGGCGTTCATCGATTCCCTGCTCGCCGCCGAGAAGATCTCGTTTAAGGAGTGGGAGGCCTCGACGCCCTATTTCGACGGCTGTCTGCCGATCGAGGTTATGGCGCAGCGCGGGCGTGAGACCCTGCGCTACGGCCCCATGAAGCCGGTCGGCCTCACCAACCCGCGCAAGCCGCATGACCGTCCCCACGCCGTCGTACAGCTGCGCCAGGACAACGCACTGGGTACGCTCTGGAACATGGTTGGCTTCCAGACCAAACTCAAGCATGGCGAGCAGGCGCACGTCTTTCGCACCATCCCTGGCCTGGAGCGGGCCGAGTTCGCGCGGCTGGGCGGCCTCCACCGCAATACCTTCATCAACAGCCCGAAGTTGCTCGACACCCAGCTGCGTCTGCGCGCGCAAGCCAGACTGCGGTTTGCGGGGCAGATCACGGGCTGTGAGGGATACGTGGAGAGCGCCGCCATCGGCCTGCTGGCGGGGCGCGCCGCAGCGGCGCAAGCCAAGGGTACCCGTTGGCGGCTACCGCCCGAGACGACCGCCTTGGGTGCGCTCCTCGCTCACATCACCGGCGGCCACCTCAGCGCCGACACCGAGGGAGAGAGCCCCTCCTTCCAGCCGATGAACGTCAACTTCGGCCTGTTTCCAGAGCTTGAAGCCCCCTCACACGACGCGAACGGCCGACGCATCAAGGGCAAAGAACGCGGCGTCGCCCGCAAGCGCGCGCTCTCCGCCCGCGCTCTGGCCGATCTCGATGGCTGGCTCAGCGCCTGCCAGCGCGCAGCGGATTGATCACACTTTGAAGTACTTGGTGTAGCGCGCCTTGATCTCCTCCGCCTGCTGTTCCACGGCGGCGGGATCGTCCTTCATCAGCTTGATTTCGGCGAGTGGTTTGCGACCGGGTTTGTCTTTCACGAGCGCATGAACCGAGCGAAGGCCGCCATAGTCCACCAGCAGCTGCTGGCACTCCGGGGAGAACATGAAACTTTGCAAAAGCCGCGCGGCGTTCGGATTGGGCGCGTCCTTCAGCACTCCCGAGGGCCCGACGATGAGCGGCGTGCCTTCCTCCGGATAGACGATCTCGACAGGCTCGCCCTTCTCCTTGAGTTGGATCAGATTATACTCGTTGCCGTCGGCCATGATGGCGCGCTCGCCGAGCGCGAGCTTCTTGGGCGGATCGGCCGACGACTGTACCTGCATGACCTTCTGGCGCGCCAGCTTCTCGAAGTAGTCCCAGCCGATCTCGCGCGCCATCTGGAAGGTGGCGGTCATGATGGTACCGCTGTAGCCGGGATGCGCCTTGACGATCTTGCCGGTCCACTTCGGGTCGAGCAGATCAGCGAAGCTTCTTGGGGCCTCCGCAGGGCTCACGAGCTTGAGGTTGTAGCCGATGACGCTGAGCCAAACGCGCCAGCTCGCGTAAAGTCCGTCCCCATCCCGATGCTCGGCTGCGTAGTGCAGTGCTACGTCTTCGGGGACGTAGGGCGCCAAGATGCCGGCGCGTTTCCAGGCAATGAAATGCGCTGCATCGGAGCTATTGATCACGTCCACGGCGTGGATGTTGCTGGCGTACTCCTGGCCGATTCGCTGGTAGATGCGCTCGCCACCGGAGCGCTCCACACGCATGGCAATGGCGGGGTATTTGGCCTCGAACGTCTTGGCGATGCGCTCTGCCACGGGCAGGTCGACCGCCGTGTACCAGATGACTTTGCCCTCCTTCTTTGCCGCGGCGATGAGCTCTGCGGTTAGGGGGGTTGGCTCGGGCGAGTGAGCCCAAGCACGCCAGTCCATGCACGACAGGCAAAATGGTGTGGCGATGAGACCTGAAAGTACGCGGCGGCGGCCAATGCTTCGCCCGGACATGTCGCGCTTTCCTCCATGGCCCTGCGGCTGAGATCGTGACTTGCGGTGAGCAGCTGCCCTCGCGGCTGCGGCATGCCAAGGCCTCGCGTTGCCGGCCCGGGAGCCACCACCGCGGATGCTGCCCCGCATCAGCAGCCCGTCAAGCAACGCTTCAGGCTTGGCAATCCTCTGTGTGCCAGGTTGCAAGGCCACGCGCAGCGCGACCAGCTGGCGCAAGCCAAGTCTTGCGAGCGGCGCAGCCGGCCCCCCGCGATCTGTTGCGCCTGGGCCGCCGAGCTTGGCCCAGACGTGCGCGCCCCGCTCAACCTCATGCCATCAGCGCCCGACACCGTTGCGCCGGCAGCACCGCCCAAACGGTTTGGCTTGGAGCGAGGTTGAGCTCCGGCGGCGCGGAAACGCGCAGCTGCGTGCCGTCATTGATGGCGACGACATAGTCGCGGGAGCTCCCCAGAAAGACGTTGCGCACCACTCTGCCCTCCACGACATTGCCCGCGTGCGGGGGGGCCATGGCGTGAAGGGCGACCTCGTGAGGGCGAATGGATAGGGCCGCATCCGTGCCGGGCCCAAGTGGTCCACCGCGGCATTCGATGCTGGCGCCGCCAAACGCCATGTGACTGGCATCGAGCGCCTTTCCGCGCAGGATATTGCTGCCCCCCAGGAAGCGGGCGACGAATTCCGACCGCGGCGCATCGTACACCTCCTGCGGCGTGCCCAGTTGTTCGATCCGTCCTGCATTCATGACCGCGATCAGGTCGGCCGTTGTCATGGCTTCGCTCTGGTCGTGGGTGACGTAGATCGTGGTGTAGCGGTAAGCATCGTGCAGGCGGCGCACCTCAAAGCGCATTTCCTCGCGCAAGTTTGCATCCAGGTTGGAAAGAGGCTCGTCGAGCAATAGGGTGTCGGGCTCCACAATCAGCGCGCGGGCGAGGGATACGCGCTGCTGCTGTCCACCCGACAGCTCGGCAGGGTAGCGCTCGGCCCACGGCGCCAGCTGCGTGGTGGTGAGGATTGCCGTCACCTTCTTGGCGATGTCCGCGCGCCGCAGCTTGCGCAGCTCGAGGCCGTAGGCGACGTTCTGGGCCACCGTCATGTGCGGCCACAGCGCGTAACTCTGGAACACCATGGACACGTTGCGTTGCTCGGGCGGCAGGGTTCGCGTGGGAGTTGCGACGATGCGGTTCCCCAGCGCAATCTCGCCCGCCGTTGGCTCGAGGAAGCCAGCCACAAGCCGCAGCGCGGTTGTCTTGCCGCAACCCGACGGCCCCAGCAGGCAGACGAGCTTGCCGCTCTCCACTTCGAGCGAAACGTTGTCCAGAACCGTCTGGGTACCATAGCGTTTCGTCAGTCCGCGCAAAGCGACCGATGCCACTGATGCTCTCCCGGGCTCGCGCCGCTTTGATGGGGCGCTTCTGGCGAGTTGCAGGCCATTGCTGCGGGGCAGAGCCTATCAGCCGGGCTGCCTCAAAGGATAGTTGATGCGCTCGGCGGCGTGAGGTCGCGCAGCCAGCCAGCCGGCACTTCGGTGGCCCCTTCTTCTGGCTGGATGGCGAGCGATCACGCGGCCGGCGTGCGGAACACCTGGATGTCGAGGTCGCGAATTTTCTTGCGCAGCGTGTTGCGGTTGAGCCCGAGCAGCGCCGCAGCCCGAATTTGATTGCCACGCGTGGCGGCCAGGGCGGCCATCAGCAGCGGTCGCTCAACGTGTTGCAGAATGCGGTCATAGAGCCCTGGCGGCGGCAATTCGCGCCCGTAGCTGGCAAAGTGCCCAGCCAGGTAGCGTTCAATTTGTTCGGAAAGCTCCTTGGGTGTCTTGCCGCCATCTGCTGCGGGCAGGGGGATGGCCTGCGCCAGCTCTGCCTCGACGATGTCGCCCGTCAGCGTGTCCTGCGGATGCAAGGCGGCGAGCCGGCGCACCATGTTCTCCAGTTCGCGGACGTTGCCGGGCCAGTGGTAATGCTTGAGGCGTTCGATGGCCGCCGTCTCGATCGACTTATGGCCAAGACCGGCCTTTGCCGTTTGGCGCAGGAAGTGGCGCACCAGGTCGCCGATGTCCTCCAGGCGCTCCCTGAGCGGCGGAATTCTGAGCGGCACGACGTTGAGCCGGTAATAGAGATCCTCGCGGAAAAGGCCCTGCTGGATTTGGCTCTTGAGCTCCCGGTGGGTCGCGGCGATGATGCGCACGTCGGTTTTGATCGGCGTGCGGCCGCCTACGGTCATATATTCGCCCTCCTGCAGCACACGCAACAAACGCGTCTGCGCCTCCATGGGCATGTCGCCGATCTCGTCGAGGAAGAGCGTGCCGCCTTCGGCCTGCTGGAAGCGCCCTTCGGTGCGCGCCTGTGCACCGGTAAACGCGCCCTTCTCGTGACCAAAGAGCTCGCTCTCGATCAGCTCGCGCGGGATCGCGGCCATATTGATGGCCACGAACGGGCCGTTGCGGCGCTTGGCATAGTCGTGCAGCACGCGCGCGACCAGCTCTTTGCCGGTGCCCGATTCGCCGGTGATCATCACGGTCAGGTCCGTGCGTGTTAGGCGCGCGAGCACACGGTAGATCTCCTGCATGGCGGGCGAGCGGCCGATGAGCGGCAACTCCTCGATGTCGCTCTCCTGAACGCCCCGCTCTTTGCGCCGTCCCGGTTCGGCCAAGGCGCGGCCCACGATCGAGACGATCTGGCTCAGATCGAATGGCTTGGGTAAGTACTCGAAAGCGCCCTTCTCGGCCGCCGTGAGCGCCGTCATCAGTGTGTTTTGTGCGCTCATGACGATGATGGGCAAATCCGGGCGCAACTTCTTGATGCGCGGGATCAAGTCGAAGGCATTTTCGTCGGGCATCACCACATCGGTGATGACAACGTCGCCCTCGCCCTGCGCCACCCAACGCCACAGCGTCGCCGCGTTGCCGGTTGCGCGTGGTGCGTAACCGGCGCGTGCGAACGCCTGGTTGAGCACGGTGCGAATGGCGCTGTCGTCATCCGCGATCAGTATGGTTCCACCGGCCATGATGCTCACCTGGCTTTGCTGCTGTTGGCTGACTTTTTTTCTAGGTCTTGGTTGGTTGCTGACTATTGGCGCTTTTGCTTTTGCTTCGTGTCCTGGAGAGGCAGCAGCACGCGGAATAGCGTCCGCTTGGCCACCGACTCGCATTCGATGATGCCGCCGTGATCGCCGATGATTTTGGCGACCAGCGCCAGGCCGAGGCCAGTGCCCTTGCGCTTGGTCGTCACGAAGGGATCGAACAGGTGCGGTTTGAGCTCGTCGGCGACGCCCGGTCCGTTATCCTCCACCTCGATCATCAACGGCAGACTGACGCGCGCACCGGTGCCCGGAACGGCGAGCCGCATGCCCGGCCGGAACGCGGTGCGCAGCATGATGCGCCCGCTGGGCTCGCGCAGCTCGGCGATGGCCTCGGCCGCGTTCTTCACCAGGTTGAGGAACGCCTGGATGAGCTTATCGCGGTTGCCGGACAAGGGCGGCAGGGACGGGTCGTAGTCGACCTGGATCTTAGTGCCATCCGCAAACCCGGTCTCGGCCAGGCGCTTGACGTGGTCGAGCACGGAATGGATGTTGACAGGCTCGGCTGCCAGGGGCCGCTCGTCGCCGAACACCTCCATGCGGTCGACAAGATCGCGGATCCGATCCGTCTCGGTGCAAATGAGCTGGCTCAACGCGCGGTCCTCATCCTTGAGGCCCGGCTCCAACAGCTGCGCGGCGCCGCGAATACCCGACAGCGGGTTCTTGATTTCGTGCGCCAGCACCGCCGCCATCCCCGACACAGAGCGCGCGGCAGCGCGATGGGTCAGCTGTCGCTCGATCATTTGCGCCATCGAGCGCTGCTGCAGCATCAGCACGATGAGGCCCGGCTGCTCGGGGAGGGCCCCGGCGAACACGTCGACCAGCCGATGCGTCCCGCTCCTCGGCAGGTCGACCTCCACACCGTATTCATTCACGGTGGCACCCGATTTGCGCACCTGTCGCACGAGCGCGCCGAGCGGACTGGCGAAGGCGATGATGTCGGGCAGCTTCTGGCGCTTCAGCATGCCGTGGCTGAGGGAGAAGAAGGTCTCCGCGGCCAGATTGGCGTAGAGCACGCGGTCGTCCTCGGCCAGCACCAGGATCGGATGGGGCAGCGCGGCCAGCAGCAAATCGTGCTCAATGTGCCGCCGCTGGCTCGGGACGCCCCGGGTGTCGCGTGCCGCCTCGTTCATGCGGCCAGCTCCGTGGCTTCCTGGTAAAACGAAGCCAGTCCGCTCAGCACCTCCCCGGGATCGTCCGCGGTGCAAAGCCGCTTGCGCCAAGCCTTGACGATGTCGGCGGGACGGCCGCTGCTCGCCAGATACCAGCCGATGTGCTTGCGCGCGAGGGTGAGCCCGTGGCGCGCGCCATACTGGGTCAGCATATCCTCCACGTGCCGCCGGGCGATGGCTTCCTGCGTCCGCAGGGGCGGAGGCCCGGGATCGCAGCCGGTTGCCAGGGCAGCGTCAATGCGCGCCGGCATCCATGGCGCGCCATAGGCACCGCGGCCTACCATCACGGCATCGGCGCCGGAAGCCTCGAGCGCCGCCCGGGCGGAGGCGGGATTGACGATGTCGCCGTTGATGGTCACGGGCACCTGCACGGCGTGCTTGACGCGGCGTACGAAGGCCCAATCAGGGGGTCCCTTGAAGAATTGGCAGCGCGTGCGCGCGTGCACGCTGATCAGGGCCACGCCGGCGGCCTCGGCCCGGCGCGCTAACTCCGGCGCATTGCGGTTCGTGGCGTCCCAACCGATGCGCATTTTGAGGGTGACGGGCACGCCCACCGCACCGACGACCGCCGCGATGAGCTCGCTCGCGTGGTCAAGATCGCGCATCAATGCCGAACCCGCCTGCTTGCCGGTGACCTCGCGCGCCGGGCAGCCCATGTTGATGTCGACGATGTCGGCGCCCAATTGCTCGGCCATGCGCGCCCCTTCTGCCATCCAGCGCGCCTCGCAGCCCGCCAGCTGGACGACGAAGGGAGCAAGATTCCGGCCAACTGCGCGTTCACGCGCCCCGTGGCGTTGGCAGACGAGATGCTCGCTCGCCACCATCTCGGTTGTGACGAGCCCAGCGCCCAGTGCGTGGGCGATGCGGCGAAAGGGCAGGTCGGTCACGCCCGACATGGGCGCCAGGAAGACGTGACTTTGCAGCACGTGACGGCCAATGCGAATCGGCGCCCGAGCGGCCTGTGAGCCTGCAAATGTTGTGCATCTGCTCATGAATTAGGCAATTTACATCACTGCTGCTGTCTTAGGCAGAGTAGCGCGCGCCCCCTGGGTTCGCAAGTGCACAAGACCCTCGCGCGGGACGCTGTTTGCAGGTTGCCGGTGCCCGGCACATCCGGTTAAGGCAGTGTTGCGGGTTGGCTTTGAAGGTGCCTCGCTTGAAGACCGCTGCGCTGATCCTCGCCGCCGGCCGCGGCACGCGGGCCCTCGGGTCACGGCCCAAGCAATACGTCACCATTGGCGGCGTCCCGGTCCTTGCGCATGCCGTGCGGGCCTTTCTCGCGCACCCCGATATTGCGCTCGTTGCGGTCGCCATCGCGCGGGAGGACGAGGCGCTCTACAGGGCCGCCGTTGCGGGTCTGGCAAGCAGCAAGCTGCTCGGCCCCATTGGCGGAGGCACAACCCGCCAAGCCTCTGTCGGCAACGGCCTCAGGGCGCTCTCGGCCCACCTGCCAGACCTCGTGCTGATCCATGATGCCGCCCGCCCGTTCGTGACGCGCGATATCATTGACCGCGTGCTGGGGGCGCTCGCGCAATCGCCGGGCGCGATCGCCGCGTTGCCCCTCGCCGACACGCTCAAGGTGGCGGACCCCGGGGGGCGCATCGCCGAGACGGTCGACCGCACCGGGCTCTGGCGGGCCCAGACGCCGCAGGGTTTCCGCTTCGGCGATATCCTTACGGCCCATGAGCGCGCCCGGGCAGCTGGCCTGGAAGAGATGACTGACGATGCGGCCGTTGCGGAATGGGCGGGCCTGCCGGTCGCCCTCGTTCTGGGTAGCGCTGCCAATGCCAAACTCACCCTTCCGGAGGACTTCGCCATGGCCGAACTGGCAGCCGGCGGGCCAGACGTGCGCGTCGGCCAGGGCTTTGACGTGCACCGGCTCGTGGCGGGCGACCACGTCTGGCTCTGCGGCGTGCGCATAGCCCACACCCAGGCGCTTGAGGGTCATTCCGACGCCGACGTGGCCCTGCACGCCCTCACCGACGCGATGCTCGGCGCCATCGGCGCCGGCGACATTGGTCAGCATTTTCCCGACTCCGACCCGCGTTGGAAGGGCGCCGCCTCCAGCATTTTCGTAGCGGAAGCCCTCAGGCAGGTGCGCGCGCGCGGCGGGACCATCGGCAACGTAGACATCACCCTGCTCTGCGAGGCACCTCGCATCGCGCCCCATCGCGACGCCATGCGCCGGCGCCTCGCCGAGCTCCTCGAACTTGAGGAGGCGCGCGTCAGCGTCAAAGCGACCACAACAGAGGGGCTCGGCTTTGCCGGTCGCCGCGAAGGCATCGCTGCCGTTGCCACGGCAGTGGTTGTTCTGCGCTGACGGGCCTTATGCGCCCTGCGATGATCGCCAATTTGCCACAGGCGCGCGCACCCGATCACCGCCAACCCACGCGGCGCCGTTGCCATCTTCCCTCGAATCGCGGCATTCAGTCCGCAGAGGTTGTAGGTCACGGGTAGATCACGGGCCGAGGGATGCCCCAATGAATATCATGACACCCGGTGTCGCGACCGCACCTGCCGACATCAGCGACATCGCCGAAAGCGCGTCTGCCGCCTGTATCTCAACGCGCGTGCGCCAGCTCTCGCGCATCGTGACGCGCGTTTATGATGATGCGCTGCGTGCGCTCGGCATTACGGCCAGCCAATTTACGCTTCTGACCCAGCTCGCCCAACAGGACGGCATCACCGCCGTGGAGATCGGGCATTCGCTGGACATCGAAAAATCGACGCTCTCGCGCAATCTGAAGCGTCTGCTGGCGCTCGGGCATCTCACCATGGATCCGCCCGCTGGGCGGCGTGGTCGCGGCCTCCACCTGACGCCCAAAGGCGAGGCCGTGATCAAGCAGGCCTATCCGGTGTGGATGGCTGCCCAATCCAAGACCATCGCCATCATGGGGAGCCAGAGCCGCTCCATGCTCGACGACCTTCTCGTGCAAGCGGAGAAGTTAGCGGCGGCTTGAGGTTTCCTGGTCTCGTTTTTCTTTCTATCTTGCGGCGGCGCGCATCAAACCCGGTGCGTGCCGTTTGTCTTTTCGACCCTGCAGCGCGGAGGAGGCGCGCATGTTTGCATTGGCGCTGCTCGACGAGGCGGCCCGCCTGCTTGAGAGCTTCCGCGCAGCGGAGAAGCGGCTCGTCACTGCTGAGAGCTGTACGGGGGGCCTGATTACCGCCCTGCTGACGGAGATCCCTGGCTCCTCGGACGTGGTCGAGTGTGGCTTTGTCACCTACTCCAATGCGGCCAAACAGGAAATCCTCGGGGTATCGGCAAATGTGTTGGCTGCCCACGGTGCCGTGAGCGAGGCCGTTGCGCGCGCCATGGCGGAGGGCGCACTGGTTCGATGTTATGCCGACGTCGCCGTGTCCGTCACGGGCATCGCCGGGCCGCGCGGATCCAGCGACCAGAAGCCGATCGGCCTCGTCCACCTTGCCGTCGCACGCAGAAAGGGTGCAACGCTGCACCGCGAGTGTCATTTTGGCGACATCGGGCGTGGTCGCATCCGACTGAATGCGGTGGAGGTCGCCCTGTCGCTCCTGCGCCTTGCCCTTGCCGAGTGACGGAGGCGACAGCGCAAGCCATGCCCACCCTGGGTGCCGTCCTACCACGGGACTGGCCCACCGAACGTGAGCGGCCCCCCTCAGGAGTGGACTTGATGGCGCCTTTTGGGTCATTGCTTGGCCACGAGCAGCCGCGAAGAGATCATGACCCGCCGCACCAACAACATCCTCTTCATCATGTGCGACCAGTTGCGCTGGGATTACCTCTCCTGCTACGGGCATCCCAGGCTCGCTACGCCGCACATCGATGGGCTCGCTGCGCGTGGCGTGCGCTTTACGCGCGCATATGTCCAATCTCCCGTGTGCGGTGCCTCGCGCATGAGCTTCTACACAGGCCGCTACGTGCAATCCCACGGCGCCGCCTGGAATGGTTATCCGCTGAAGGTGGGCGAGATGACGCTCGGCGACTATTTGCGGCCGCTCGGCGTCGCGGCGGCGCTGGTCGGCAAGACGCACATGCGCGCCGACCACGAAGGCATGGAGCGGCTGGGCGTCGACCCGAGCTCGGTCATCGGCGTGCGGCTGGCCGAATGCGGCTTCGATCCCTACGAGCGTGACGACGGCCTGCATGGCGCGGGTCCCGACGGACGCTACGATCCTCGCGTGCCCCGCTACAATCGCTACCTCAATGACAAGGGCTACTCCGGTGAGAACCCTTGGCATGACTGGGCCAATGCCGCCGCTGGCGCGGGCAACAAGCTTGCGTCTGGCTGGGCCATGCGCAATGCGCGAAAGCCGGCGCGGGTGCGCGAGGAGGATGCCGAGACCCCCTACATGACCGGGCGCGCCATCGACTTCATTGCCGAAGCGTGCGACCGACCTTGGTGTTTGCATCTCTCCTTCATCAAGCCGCACTGGCCCTATATGGCGCCTGCGCCCTACCATGCCATGTTTGGACCTGACGACTGCCTGCCCGTCGTGCGCTCGCAAGAGGAGCGCCGAGAGCCGCATCCGATCTATCGCGAATTTATGCATCTACCGGTCGGCAAGGCGTTTGCGCGTGAGGAGGTGCGCACGCAGGTGATCCCGGTCTACATGGGCCTCATCAAACAGATCGACGATCAACTGGGCCGGCTGTTCAGATTTCTCGAAGAGCGAAGCCTCTTCGACACCACCATGATCGTCTTCACCTCCGACCACGGCGACTACCTCGGCGACCATTGGATGGGCGACAAGGACTTCTTCCATGAGCCGTCGGTGAAAGTGCCGCTCATTGTCTACGACCCCGCGGCAGAGGCCGACGGGGCGCGCGGCACGACCTGCAACGCGCTCGTTGAAGCAATCGATCTGCTGCCGACATTCCTGGAGGCGCTCGGCGCCGATCCCGCCCTGCAGGGGCATCGGCTCGAAGGTCGCTCCCTCCTGCCGTTCCTGCGGGGCACTGCGCCGACCCAGTGGCGCCGCTTCGCGATCAGCGAGTACGACTACGGAATGCTGCCGGTGGCGGACAGGCTCGGCGTCGCCCCGCGCGATGCGCGCCTATTCATGATTGCCGATATGCGCTGGAAGCTCATCCATGCCCCGGGATTTCGGCCGCTGCTGTACGATCTTGAGACGGACCCCCACGAGTTTCGCGATCTGGGCATGGATCCGGCTTGCGAGGAAGAACGGCGCCGCCTGCTGGCCGCGCTCCACGTCTGGGGATTGCGACTGTCGCAGCGCACGACCATGTCTGAGCGGCAGATACGCGACCGGCGCGGTAAGTCTGAGCGTCGCGGCATCCTGATCGGCGTTTGGGATGAAGGCGACGTACCTGCAGAACTTTGGAGCCAGTACCTGGGCGAGGGGCAATGACCGAGGCTGAGCCGACGCGGATCACGCGAGAGGCAATCGCTGCGACCTACGCACGCATCCGCCCGCACATCCGACAAACGCCCGTGCTCGAGATGAGCGCGGGCGATCTGGGGCTCCAAAGCTTTGCGCCTTTCCTCAAGCTCGAGTTCACGCAGCATGCGGGCTCGTTCAAGGCGCGCGGCGCCTTTGCCAATCTCTTGATGCGCGAAGTCCCCGCCGCCGGTGTTGCGGCCGCATCCGGTGGCAATCATGGCGCTGCCGTCGCCTACGCCGCCATGCGCCTTGGTCGCAAGGGGCGCATCTTCGTGCCGGAAATTTCTTCCCCAGCCAAGATCGCGCGCATTCGCAGCTATGGCGCCGAGCTGGCGATCGGCGGCCCGACTTATGCCGAAGCGCTCGCAGCCTGCGAAGCCCACATCGCTGCCACGGGCGCCCTTTCCGTACACGCCTTCGATCAGGTCGAGACCATGCTGGGTCAGGGCAGCGTAGGCCTCGAACTTGAAGGGCAGGTGCCGGAGCTCGACACGCTGCTGGTGGCGGTGGGCGGTGGCGGCCTGATCGGCGGCATCGCTGCCTGGTACCAAGGACGGACCAAAGTGGTGGGTGTGGAGCCGCGGCTGGCGCCGACGCTCTCCATGGCGCTCTCGGCAGGACGGCCGGTGGATGCGCCCGCCGGCGGCGGCCTGGCCGCCGACTCGTTGGCGCCCAGGCGGATCGGTGCGCTCGTGTTTCCCGTTGTAAAACGCTACGTCGCGGCGGCCGTGCTGGTTGAGGATGACGCGATAGCTCGCGCCCAGCGCACGCTGTGGGAGATGGCACGCATCGTTGCCGAACCCGGTGCTGCAGCGCCGCTCGCCGCCTTGTTGGATAAGGCCTACGTTCCCGTCAGAGGTGAGCGCGTGGGCATTCTCGTGTCGGGCGCAAACACGACTGCGGTCTCCTTCCCCGCCTAGTCCTTTTCCGCCTAGTCCTTCTCAGTCTTCCTACCCAGGGCTCGCCTGACTGGCCGCGGCGGCCATTGCAGGCGTGCCGCAGCCGCGCGCGAGCTCGCGCCGGTCGTGCGAGGGGCTTGCCGGCTGCACGGGCTCGCGTCGTGAGAGGCCAGCCAATCTCCCTCGCACCGGCGCATCAAATCGGGGTCAATCAAAACGTGTGCGACGGAGCGCACCTCTCAGGGCGCGCGTCGCAGGGATGGCGCATTGCCCGGGCCGTGCGAGGGCCGTCACGGCCCCTTCCTGTCTATCGCCGGCCGCGGGCACCCTTCTTGGCATCGGGTTCGGACGCATCGCCCACGAGCTCTTCCGGGCCTGCCTCGGCATCAGCGGCCTCGTCGCCCTCGGGCGTTGCCTCCAGCATCTTGTCGACGATGAGACCGGCGTTCTGACGCACAGCCTTTTCGATCTCGCCGCCGATCTTGGGATGCTGCTTGAGAAACGCTTTGGTGTTCTCGCGCCCCTGACCGATCCGCTCTCCATTGAATGAGAACCACGCGCCCGATTTCTCGATAATGCCCGCCTTGACGCCGAGATCCACCAGCTCGCCGGTCTTGGAGATGCCCTCGCCGTACATGATGTCGAATTCAACCTGCTTGAAGGGTGGTGCGACTTTGTTTTTGACCACTTTGACCCGCGTCTGGTTGCCCACCACTTCCTCTCGCTCTTTGATCTGGCCGATGCGGCGGATGTCGAGGCGCACGGAGGCGTAGAACTTGAGCGCGTTCCCACCGGTTGTGGTCTCTGGATTGCCGAACATGATGCCGATCTTCATGCGGATTTGATTGATGAAGATCACCATGCACTTGGACTTGGAGATGGAAGCCGTCAGCTTGCGCAACGCCTTGCTCATCAGGCGGGCCTGCATACCGGGCTGCATCTCGCCCATCTCTCCCTCAAGCTCGGCCTTGGGAGTGAGCGCTGCCACCGAGTCCACCACCAGCACATCCACCGCGCCGGAGCGCACCAACGTGTCGGCGATCTCCAGCGCCTGCTCACCGTCGTCGGGCTGGGAAATCAAGAGGTCCTCGACCTTGACGCCGAGCTTCTTGGCATAGACCGGATCGAGCGCGTGCTCGGCATCGACGAAGGCGCAAATACCACCCTTGCCCTGAGCCTCGGCCACCACCGACAGAGCAAGCGTGGTCTTGCCAGAGGATTCCGGTCCGTAAATTTCGATCACCCGGCCGCGCGGCAAGCCGCCGATGCCCAGAGCAATGTCGAGCCCCAGCGAGCCCGTCGAGATGGCCTCCACCTCGATGCGCCGATCATTGGCTCCGAGCCGCATGATGGAGCCCTTGCCGAAGTTCTTGTCGATTTGATCGAGTGCGGCCTGGAGCGCTCTTTGCTTATCCATGCTTCCCCCTTCGACCACCCGGAGCGACGGCTTTTCCATGCGCGAATCCCTTGTTTCTCTTATTCCATGAGTTGCAGATGGAGGCAAAACGCGACTCGATCTCGCCAACAATGTACATGTTTTGTTCTCCTCGAACAAGCCGCCCACCTTGGCCCGAGCAATTTCACCCCCGTGTCGCTCATCCTGCGATCAGACCGCCGTCCACCAGGACTTCCGACCCGGTCGTGAAGGAGGAGGCCTCGGATAGAAGCCACACCACCGTGTCGGCCACCTCGCGGGGCTGGCCGAGGCGGCCGACGGGGATTTGCGCCTGCAGCTTGGCGCGCGCCTTGTTCTGATCGGGTCGGGTCCGCACGATCGCATCGACCATGTCGCCCTCGATGAACGCCGGGTGCACCGAATTGCATCTGACCGGGGGGCGCTTGCGCGCGCCGTAGAGCGCCACCGACTTGGTCAGCAGGCGGACCGCTCCCTTGGACGCATTGTAGGCCGCGAAATTGGCCCCGCCGACGATGCCCGACACCGACGAGATATTGACGATCGAGGGCGCCGTGGCCTTGGCGAGCAGCGGCATGGCGTATTTGCAGCCGAGGAAAACGCCGTCGGCATTGACCGCCATGACCCGTCGCCATTCCGCAAAGGTCGTCTGTTCCACGTCACCGGGTGTGCCAACGCCGGCATTGTTGACGAGACCGTCGAGCCGTCCGTGGCTCTGCGCGATCTGTACCATGGCCTCGCTCCAGTCGGCCTCGCGCGTCACATCGAGGGAGATGTCGGTCTTGCCGCGCCCTGCAAGGTCGCTGCGGATCGGCATTCCGCCGGCAGCTGCGATGGCCTCGCAGGTGGCTGCGCCAAGCGTACCGAGCGCGCCAGTGACGAGCACGATATGGCCCTTGAGTTGCAGTTGCACGATGTGTCCTCCGCATCAGCGTTGCGTTTAAAAGTTTCCTTTGGATCGCCTGCTTTGCCTTTCGAACGCGACAACATCCGGTGAGCTCCATGCCGGCGTCGGAGTGCGTTGTCTTGCCGGTGTGCCAAGCTCGGGGTGAGCCGAGGGCTCGCGTGCGGCCGCGAGCGTTGCGCCGGTGATGCCTTCGCCTTGACGGTACCGGCGCTGGTCGCCCATTCGCTCGCTCGCCCCTGGCGCGCCGACTTTCCAGCGACGGTCCTCCAATATCGGGATCGCCTCGACGCTGTCACGCCTGTTCGATCGCAAATTCCGGGATAACATTGTGACGTTCGCGCTGGTAGCCTACCAATCCGATATGCGTTTGTCGGCAGGAGGAGAGATGGGACGCATCGCCGACTACATGACCGCGCACGCCACGCTGCCAAGTGATGGCACTGCGGGAGCGCTCGTTGCGCGGGTGTGGGTGCCGCGGGCTGAGGGTCCCGCAGTCGCCGCCATCCGGAGCGATGGCGCCTATGACATTTCCGCGCTGGCTCCCACGATGCGCGATCTTTGTGAGATGCCCGACCCCGCCGCCATCGTCCGCAGCGCCAAGGGTGAACGCATCGGCGCGCTTAGTGAAATCCTCGCCAATACGCCCGAGGATCAACGCACGCCCGGCAAGCCGTGGCTGCTCGCACCCATCGACCTGCAAGCGATCAAGGCGGCCGGTGTAACCTTTCCCCTCTCCATGCTGGAGCGCGTGATCGAAGAACAAGCCCGCGGGGCGCCCGAGAAGGCCGAGGCCATCCGCGCGAGCATCGCCGCCCAGCTTGGCGGTAATCTTGCCAAGCTTGTCCCCGGCAGTCCGCAAGCGGCAGAGCTCAAGCGCGTGCTGATGGAGCAAGGTGCTTGGTCGCAGTACCTTGAGGTCGGCATCGGCCCTGACGCGGAGATCTTTACCAAGGCGCAGCCCATGGCGGCGATCGGCCACGGTATGGCGGCCGGCTTGCACCCGAGGTCCAGTTGGAACAACCCGGAGCCTGAGGTGGTGCTGGTGGTGAGCTCCAAGGGCGTGATCGTTGGCGCCACGCTGGGCAACGACGTTAACTTGCGCGATGTCGAGGGACGCTCGGCGCTGTTGCTCTCCAAGGCCAAGGACAACAATGCCTCGGCCGCAATCGGCCCCTTCGTTCGCCTGTTTGATGATGCGTTCACGCTCGAGGTGGTACGGCGCATCGAGGTGAGCTTGAAGGTGGAGGGCAGCGATGGGTTCATCCTGGAGGGAAGCTCGTCCATGCGCCACATTGCCCGTGATCCGGCCGACCTCGTCGCTCAGATGCTCGGTCGCCATCACCAGTATCCCGATGGCGCCGTACTCTATCTCGGCACCATGTTCGCGCCCGCCAAGGATCGTGACGCCAAGGGCCTAGGCTTCACCCACAAAACTGGCGACGTGACGACGATCTCCGCGCCCGAGCTCGGGCGTCTCGCCAATCGCATGGCGCTCTCCACCGCGGCGCCGCCCTGGGAATTCGGCGTCGGCGCCCTCATGCGCAATCTTGCGCGCCGCGGCCTCTTGCAAGGGTCTTCGCCGCAATGAAACCTCTTGCCGGCATGCTCGTGCTATCGCTCGACCAGGCCGTGGCCGCGCCACTGGCCAGTCGCAGGCTGGCGGATGCCGGCGCCCGTGTCATCAAGCTGGAGCGCCCCGAGGGTGACTTTGCGCGTCAATACGACAGTCTCGTGCACGGAGAGTGCACGCATTTCGCCTGGCTCAATCGCGGCAAGCAGTCCGTTGTCGCGGACCTCACCAAGTCAGAGGACAAGCGCCTGTTTGAGGCCATCGTGGCCAAGGCGGATGTGCTCATCCAGAACCTCAAGCCCGGCGCGCTGGCCAAGCTCGGTTTTCCAATAGAGACCTTGCGCGAGCACCATCCTCGGCTCATCTGTTGCTCCATCTCGGGTTATGGTGATGAGGGCCCCTACCGTGACCGCAAGGCATACGATCTGCTCATTCAAGCCGAGTCCGGTCTAGCCTCCGTCACCGGGAGCCCTGACGCCCCGGCACGCGTCGGCGCCTCCATTGTCGATATCTCGGCCGGCATGCATGCCTATGAAGCAATCCTGGAGGCGCTGATCGCGCGCGGGCGCACCGGCCAAGGCGCTGACATTCGCATTTCGATGTTCGATTGCATGATGGAGTGGATGGCGGTCCCGATGCTCTACACCGAATACGGAGCGCCGCCGCGCCGCATCGGCCTTAGCCATTCCTCGCTCGCCCCTTACGGTGTATTTGAGACCGGCGACAATGTGCCGATCCTCATCTCCATCCAGAACGATCGCGAGTGGGTGGCGTTCTGCACGAAAGTGCTCGGCCGGCCCGGGCTCGCGAAGGATCCCCGCTTTGCCAGCAACTCCGCCCGGCTCGCCAACCGTCCGCAGACCGACGGCCTGACGCAAGCTTGTTTCAGCGCCCATGACGTGGCCTCGTTGGCACGGCTGCTCGAGGAGGCCGAGATCGCCTTCGCACGCGTCAACGATATGGAGGCCATTCTACGCCATCCGCACCTGCGGCGCCTTAGCATCGCTTCCCCGAGCGGGCCCATCGCCCTGCCCGCGCCGCCGGCGCGATGGATGGGCGAGCCGGAGCCCGCCTTTGGCCCTCTGCCCGCACTCGGCGCCGACAGCGAAGAGGTGAGGCGCGAGTTCCTGGCAAGCTAGCATCGCCCAAGGTCATCACCTCCGGGCTATCATCCGCCGGCCACCCGTTTAGCCTGGGGCACGTCAGACTTGCAGCGCGCCAGTCAGCCATCGAGCGCGCCAGATGTCAGCCTCAGGACCGCGCCGATCGGCGCTTTGGCACCTTCTTGCCTTTTCTGCGCGCCTCCGAGAGACCGATGGCGATGGCCTGCTTGCGGCTCTTGACGGTCTTGCCGCTTCTACCGCTCTTCAGCATACCTTTTTTCCGCCTGTGCATGGCCCCACGCACATCCTTGGAAGCTCCTCGCGAATAACGCCGTGCCATATAGCTCCTCCTTCATTGGTTTCACGTGAATGTGAAACGTATATTTGGAACCGCAAGTTCCGCGCCAATGCCGCAAGGCGGGGTCCTTCCTTGATCTCAGAGTGACGCTCTTGGGGTTGACCCACCGGTTGGCGAGGAGCGTTGCGATGCTGCCGAGGGGATGCGATATCGGTCCTTGCAGAAGAGTGAGATCCCTCGGTCATGTCGCCTAGGCAATGGCGTCGCCTTGTGGCTTTCGCCGGCACCATCATCGTGCTGGCGGCGCTGATCGCGCTGCAACGTCAGCGACACGAGCCGACGCCGTCTTCGGTATCGAGCGCGCGGGTCGCCATCACCATCCTGGCGATCAACGACTTCCACGGTAACCTGAGGCCTCCGGTGGGCGGCATCTCCATCGCCGACCCGGAGAATGCAAACAAGAAGGTCGCCATCCCTGCGGGCGGGGTCGAGCACATGGCCACGCTCGTCAAAGGGCTTCGGGCGAGGAAGAAGAACAGCGTGTTCGTGGCTGCCGGCGATCTCATCGGAGCTAGCCCGCTGCTGTCGGCGCTGTTTCACGACGAGCCGACCATCGAATCCCTTTCGGCCATGGGGCTTGAGCTCACGGCGGTTGGCAATCACGAGTTCGACGAGGGAAAGGACGAGCTCTTGCGTATGCAGAATGGCGGCTGCCATCCAACGGCCGGTTGCAATGGGCCGCGCCCCTTCACAGGTGCCAAGTTCCGCTATCTGGCAGCTAGTACGATCGACAGGCGCACCGGTCAGACCCTCTTGCCCGCTTATGAGATCAAGGAGTTCGAAGGAATACCCGTGGCATTCATCGGGCTCGCCTTGAAGAACACACCCAACATCGTATCGCCGTCGGGCGTCGCAGGGCTCGAGTTCCGCGACGAGGCCGAGACCGTGAACGCGCTGGTGCCGCAGCTGAGGCAGCGCGGCATAGAGGCCATCGTCGTCCTCATCCACGAGGGTGGCTTCCCTTCCGGTGGCTACAATGAGTGCCCTGGGATCTCGGGGCCGATCGTTGATATCGTTGGCAAGCTCGACAAGGCGGTGGACGTTGTGGTCAGCGGACACACGCACCGCGCCTATCGGTGCGTGATTGACGGCCGGCTCGTCACCAGCGCGGATAAATTCGGCACGATCGTCACCGAGATCGAGATTGAAGTCGACCGCAACACGCATGACGTGGTCAGCGCCAGGGCCGACAATCTGATTGTGCGCACCGATGCCTACGCCAAAGATCCAGAGCAGACGGCCCTCATTTACGGTTACGATGAACTCGTGAAGCCTCTGGCGGAACGACCGGCGGGTTCGATCACGGCCACGCTCTCACGCGAGGAGGGTCCAACTGGGGAAAGCGTGCTTGGTGACATCATCACGGATGCCCAACTCGCCGCGACCCGATCGCAGCAAGACGGCGGCGCGGTTATTGCTTTCAGCAATTCCGGCGGCATCCGCGCGAGCGTGCCCAAGTCACCCGATGGCATGGTCACCTATGCCGATCTGTTCGCGGCTCAGCCCTTCGGCAATACCCTTGTCACCGTGACGATGACGGGGGCCCAGATCAAGGCGCTCTTGGAACAGCAGTGGCTGAACCAGCCCAAGCCCCGCATCCTCCAAGTTTCAAAGGGCTTCGCCTACACTTGGGACGACAAGCGCCCGCTCGGCGATTTCGTGGCGGTAGATAGGATCACGCTCGACGACCGCCCGATCGACCCCGCGGCCCGCTACCGTGTGACCGTCAATTCATTTCTCGCCGACGGGGGCGATGGCTTCAGCGCGCTCAAGGAGGCCAGCGAGCCTCACATAGGCCCGTTCGAGGTCCCGGCCCTCGAAGCCTACATCAAGGCCAACAGTCCCCTGTCACCACAACCCCCCACCCGCATACGTCGATCGGAGTAAAAGCAGGCGGGGCGGCCCATCCGTCCGCGGCTTTTGGTCATTCTCAAATATTCGGGTCCTCCGCATCGTGCGCGTGGGCGATGGCTTGCCGCAATTTGCGGTCGAGCTTGGTGCGGTCAACAATGACCTTCTGGGCATGAACCGCCGTTACCGCTTCGCGAGACAGGGCGAACTCTCCGGCGTTCTCCACGTAGACGATGAGCTCCGGTGCCACGGTGCGCACGGCCCCAAAGGGCTTGTCGTGGTCAGAAAGAAATACCTCGTAGCCTTCCTCGATCAGTGCATTGGCCATGGTTGTCTCCCTTGCTTGCACGTCTCGCCCGTTCGCCGTCATCAGGTTCGCGATGCCCTCTTGGTCGCGGCATGAGAATCGCGCTCATTTTCCTATGCGGCACCCAGCGCGCCCATTGCGTTCCGCCACAAGCTCTTCATCACTGGGGTCACCTCGCCCAGATCACGCGACGCGGTACTTGGCGATCATGCCGGGGTCGAGCTCGAGGCCGAAGCCTGGTGCCGAGGATAGAGCCATCGCACCATCGACGATGGGCGGACGATTGGTCCACATGTGGTGCCAGACCGGGTCGCGCTCGGGATCGGCGAAGCATTCGATGCAGAGGCCCTGAGGGATGGCAGCAATTAGGTGCTGCGCAATTTGCGATTCTTCGTGATGGGCGACTGCCAGACCCGCGGCAGCGCACAGGGCGGCCGCGCGCCGCCAGTCTGTCACACCGCCGCCCTCGGAGGCGTCATAGTTGACGATGTCCACCGCTCTGGCCTCGATCAAGCGCCGCACGCCGTGGCTGGTGATCTCGCTCTGACCCGCTGCGATGGGTATAGAGGTCTGCACCCGCACCTTGGCCATCAGGTTCGCATCATCGTACCAATGGCAGGGTTCCTCAAACCAGCGGATGTCCAGCGGTTCCACCAGCCGGGCGAACGCGCTGGCCTCGCCTGCGCTCCAACCCCGGTTGGCGTCGACCGCAAGCATGAAATCGGGGCCACCGGCCTCGCGCGCAACCTTGACGCGTTCCGCGTCCTGTTGCGGCGAGAGGCCACCTACCTTGAATTTGCACCCGGCCATACCGGCTCGCCGATAGGCTTCCATCTCGCGACCGACATCGGCAAGCGTTTTGTTCTCCATGTAATAGCCGCCGATGCTGATGATCGGCACCCTGTCACGGAAGCCGCCCAAGAGTTCGCGCACCCCTCTTCCGGTTGCCTTGCCGACTAGATCCCACACGGCGCAATCAATGCAGGCGATCGCCTCCATCAGCGTCTTTCGATCTCGGCTCGCCGCGGTGCGCGCGAATAGCTTCGCCCAGATGCGCTCGGTGGCGAAGATGCTCTCGCCCTTGATCAGGGGTGCTAGCTCATCGCGGATTAGCCGCACGATCTCTGGGCCAGCCTCTCGGTTGTCACCATTATAGACCTCACTCACCAAGCCGCTCTGCGTGCGCAACCGGGTAACCACGGTCGAGCGCTTGAGCACCGCGTAGGTGCTACCGCCAAAGTTCTTCGTCAGCGGTATGTCGATGGCAATGGCATCGATGCTGGAGATGTGCATGGGTGATCCGTGGCCTTGAGGTAGGGCCACTGTGCTGAGCGGGCGCGCGGCTGTCCAGCGCGGCGTGGGTGCGCAAACGCGCCCCAAGCGCTATGCTGGGCCGCGGTCCCTGTTGGCAGACGATCGGCGCGATGCACAAAACCTGGATCGAAGCAGCTTTGAACGGGCCCTGGAGCCGCGGGCGCCAGCCTGGTATTCCCGACACCGTGGAGACCATCGTTGCTGAAGGGATTGCCTGCGCGGCTGCTGGAGCATGCATCATTCATGTGCACGCCTACGACGGGGGCGGGCCGCAGACATTCGACTGGCAGGTCTACGCGCGCATCATCGAGGGCATACGCACCAAGGTCGATGTGCCGGTATATCCCTCCATTCCCTCAGCCGGCATTGGTGTGGGCCCCCTGCCCGAGGATGCAGCGACGCGATTTGCACATCTTGAGGCGTTGGCCAAGCGAGGACTGTTGGAATTCGCCGTGGTCGATCCGGGCAGCGTCAACTTTACGGAGCTTTCGGCCGGGCCCCATACTGTACCGGCACGCACGTACCTCAACCCGGAATCGCATGTGCGTCATGCGCTCGCCTTGGCCGCCAGATTTGGCTTGCACCCGGCCTACGCGATTTATGAGCCGGGGTTCACGCGCGCCGGCGCAGCCTTGGCGCGCGCCATGGGTGCCAAGACGCCAATCTACCGGCTCATGTTTTCCGACACCTTTGCCTTTGGCTTTCCGCCGAAGCCCTACGCGCTTGTCGCGCACCAGGCCCTGCTTCAGGATGAGGCTCCCGGTGCACCTTGGATGATTGCCGGACTTGGCGTGGACATCCTCCCCCTCATCTCCGAGACCCTGCGGCGTGGCGGGCACATCCGCGTGGGCCTGGAGGATGCGCCGTTTGGCACAACCAAGAGCAACCGAGCACTGGTAGAGGCGGCCGTGCAGCTGATCCGCGCCCAAGGCGCCGAGCCCGCGACCGTTGCCGAAATGCGTGCGGCGTTGGCAACGCCGGTTCATTCCTGACAACAAATGCCCTAAGGGAGGGGGCCGCCGAGCGCCGCGCGACTGAGCCACTGCTGGACCCCTCTCTTGCACCGGGGTTGAACTGCTTGAGCGCCCATCGCAGATCGATCCGGCGATCGGTTGCCGATGGCGCGAGCAGCCAGGGCTCCAAAACGCGAGTTAATCCCGCGGGATGGCCGGCTCGGCCGGCACCCCCGGTCGGCGAAGCGCGGTTTGTTGGCTGGACTTCCTCCTGCCGCCCTTAAGAAAAAGAGCTCGATAGCGGTGCGTGGCAGCCTTGCGCGACTTTGACGTATCGATTCCGGTCGGGGCCTGGCTATGATTGCCCCCAACCCTCCCCCGTTTGCGGTATGCGCTCACCGGGGGAGCTCTTGTTGCCGTCGCGCGTCAATCACCTCACCCTTGGAGAGGGTCATACAGTCCAGTTTTTCGACTTCGCCGGCGGCAAAGGCGATCCCGAGGCGCAGAGCGCGACCTGAGGATGGTGTCCTTCCCGAAACGCACGAGGAGCCAACATGCGCGTAAAGTCGACAATTTGCTCCGTGGGGCGGTCCGGCTATATGCACCGTGACCTGGTGGCAATTAAAGCGGGCGCGACACCCGACGGCTTTCTATTTCACGGCAAACCCCACTCTGCGGGCTTCAAGAAGATTGTTGAGCCCGCGACCATCGTGTCGGTGATGCTTGAGCTGGAGGATGGGCAAATTGCTTTTGGCGACTGTGCCGACGTCATCTTGGCCGGTGTCGCAGGACGAGATCCGGCATTTCGCGGCGAGGACCACATCGGCTATCTGCGCAGCGAGATAGCCCCGCTCATGAAGGACCTCGATGTCGCGAAGTTCCGCGATAACGCCAGACAGTTCGACCAGTACCGCCACGGCGGCAAGCCGCTACACACCGCCGTGCGCTACGGCCTGACACAGGCGCTGCTGCACGCCACGGCGCTTGCCCGGAAAAAGACTATGGCGGAGATCATTGCCGCCGAGTACGGCACGACCATTGCGAAGGCACCTATTCCCATCCTCGCCTCGGGTCACAAGGACGACCCACTCCAGTTGGACCGCACCATTCTGAAGCGGGTCGACCTGTTGCCGCACGCCTCCTTTACGATTGTCAAGGATCACGTGGGGCTTGAGGGCGAGAAGCTGTTGGCATTTGCCGCAGCTGTTTCCAAGCGCATTAGAGAGATCGGTGAGGCGGATTACAAACCGCGCATTCATCTCGACGTGTACGGGACGCTGGGTGAATTGTTCACCATGCAAATGGAGCCCTTATCGGACTACCTTGGCCGCCTGGCGCAGGCGGCGCGTCCCTATGGGCTGCTCGTGGAATCGCCGATCATCGCCAAGACGCAAGAAGAGCAGATCGCCAATTTCAAGATGCTGCGCGCACTTCTGAAGGAGAAGGGCATTTCGGTAGGCCTCATCGCGGACGAGTGGTGCAATACGCTGGAGGACATCAAGCTCTTCGCCGACGTTGGTGCGACCGATTACGTGCAGATCAAGACGCCTGATCTCGGTGGCATCAACAACACCATCGAGGCGGTCCTCTACTGCCGCTCCAAGAACATGGGTTCCAGTCTCGGCGGCACAGCCAATGAAACAGACCATTCCGCGCGCATCTGCACGCACATTGGGCTCGCGTGCTCGCCGGATTTCATGCTGTCGAAGCCCGGCTTGGGTGTGGACGAAGCCCTGATGATCCAGACTAACGAGATGGCGCGAACGCTGGCGATCCTGGCGACGCGCTCATAGCGGGCAGGAGACAAAAGATGCTGGGTCTTTGCGGGCGGGCGTTCGCCCTAGTCGCCGCCTCCATTGGGCTATGGGCGTCGGGCGGGCTTGCCGCCGAGGAACCCAAGCGAGGCGGCTCGGCGATCGTGGTGATCGGCGCCGATCCGGCAATCCTCAACCCGAATGTGACGGTCGGCGCGCCGGACGTTCTGACGGGCTGCATGCTCTACGACGGGCTGGTGCGGTTCGCCGAGGGTTTCCGCATCGTGCCTTCACTGGCGAAGCGATGGGAGATTAGCCCCGACGGTCTGACCTACACGTTCCATCTCGTGACCGCCAGCTGGAGCGACGGCAAGCCTCTAACGTCCGAGGACGTCAAGTACACGCTGCTTGAGGTCAGCTCCAAGTATGGCTCGAAGTTCGTGGCCCCGGGTAAGGCGATCAAGGACATCGAGACACCCGACGCCGAGACGGTCGTCGTCACGTTGTCCAGGCCGTTTGGACCCTTCCTGTTCTCGCTCGCGTGTGAACAGAATGCGGCAATCCTGCCGGCGCACATCTTTCGCGGCAGCGACATCTTCAAGAACCCGGCATCTCTCACCCGACCCATCGGTGCGGGGCCCTTCCAGCTCACCGAGTGGGTGCGGGGCGACCACCTGACGCTGGTGCGCAATCCCAACTACTGGATCAAGGATCAGCCTTACCTTGATCGGATCATCATCAAGATCATCCCCGACTCATCGGCACGGCTGCTCGCCTTGCAAGCGGGTGAAGTGGATTACATCGATCAGTACTATTTTCCGCTCAGCGCCTACGCCCTTCTGGCCAAGGATCCTCGCTTCACGCTCAAGGAAGTGAGCTATCCGAGCCTGGATTTGGTGATTCTCAACACCCGCAAGCCGCCACTGGATCAGGCCAGCGTACGCCAGGCTTTGCTCGAGGCGATCGACCGCAACTACCTGTTGAAGAACGTGTTCCTCGGCACGGGGCAAGTCGCGCGCAGCAGCATCGATTCGCGGCTAAGCTGGGCCTACAATCCGGCCGTAGATTACGAGCAGCTCTACCCCTATGACGCCAATAAAGCCGCTGCCCTGCTCGATGCGGCTGGCCTCAAACCCGGCGCCGACGGCGTGCGATTTACTCTGCGGCTCTCCTTCGACACGGGCCGACCCGAGTACACCTCATTGGCGCAAGCGCTGCAGAGATTTTGGCAAGCAGTCGGCATCAGGGCGGTTCTCGAAGGCGCCGAACGGCCAGTCGTCCTCAAGCGGGTCTACAGCGACTACGACTTTGACGCGACGTTGCAGAACTATTCAACCTCTGGCGATCCAGCGTTGGGGATCTCGCGCACCTACCACAGCGAGGCGATCAAGCAGGGACAGACCTTCAACAACGCAAGCGGCTATTCCAATCGGGAGGTTGATGCCCTCTTTGACATGGGTCGCGACGCACCCACCGAAGAGGAACGAAGGCTGCACTATTTCAAGGTCCAGGAAGTGTTGGCGCGCGACCTGCCGGTGCTGACCATTCATCAGCAGGCGCAAATCGGCGTATCGAGCGTGCAATTGCGCAATCAGTGGAAGGCTGCAAATTACCAGTGGTGGCATCAGAT
>JAMXLN010000276.1 GCA_024281145.1 Hyphomicrobiaceae bacterium
GCCAGCGCCTCTCCCGTTGGCTATTGACGATGCGCGACCGTCACGAGGAGGACACGCTGCCGATCACGCAGGATCTGCTCGCGGAAATGCTGGGTGTGCACCGGCCGACGGTGACCAATGCGGTGCGAGCGCTGCACCGCGCCAAACTGATCCAGGCAGATCGCAAACGCGTCGTCATTCTCGACCGCGACGGTCTCATCAAGGCGTCGTGTGAGTGCTATCAGGTGGTGCGACTGCGCATCGCCCAGCATCTGCCGAAGACCTATCCGGACTGACGCCGCAAAAGACCAAGACGCGCCCGCTTTCTATGCCTCGGCGGGGGCGGCATCACTTGGCGCACAAAGGCTTGCCCAGATGCGCAGAGCCAACTCTTGAGGAAGAAGGGCGAAGTTGCGGGGCGGTTGGGTCCTGGACGGCTGTTGCCCTCCTCATTCCCCCCAGCCTCAACGCCCGAACCGCCATACCAACGCCCAGCGCGCCAGAGACCGACGTCTCTGGCGCGCTGCCGCCGAACCCCCTACGGTTTGGCGCTAGGCTCTCATGCGGGCTTGAAGTCGACCACCTTGTAAAGAGCCGCGATG
The DNA here is from genome assembly GCA_024281145.1 of Hyphomicrobiaceae bacterium. Taxonomy (GTDB): domain Bacteria; phylum Pseudomonadota; class Alphaproteobacteria; order Rhizobiales; family Hyphomicrobiaceae; genus AWTP1-13. The sequence continues at coordinate 582 of JAMXLN010000276.1, forward strand.
GTATCCTTGCCGATCCGCTTTTCCATGTCCTTGTGCACGGGCAGCACGGCATCGACCCAGGATTTGCGCTCCTGCGGCGTAAGCGGGTAGACCTGCACCTTGCCCGTCTTCTTGATGTCCTCAAGCGCGTCGTCGTTCTCCTTCTTGGCAATGGAGTTGAAGTATTCCGTCGATTCGGCCAGCGCCTTCTCGAGCCCTTGCCGCACATCGGGAGGCAGCTCGTTCCAGAACTTATTGTTGGAGACCACCGCGTAGGAAAGATGCCCGTGGTGTGACACCGCAATATACTTGATCACCTCATAGAACTTTTGCGTCCAGAAGTTGGACGGCACGTTCTCGAGGCCGTCGACGACCCCCGTCTGCAGTGCCTGGTAGACCTCGGAGAACGCCATCACCTGCGGGATTGCGCCCCACGCTTTGGTGGTGGCATCCAGCACCTTGGAGCCCTGGATGCGCAGCTTCAGTCCCTGGAAATCCTTGACGTTGCGGATTTGCTTGTTGGCCCCCATCACGTGGAAGCCGTTGTCCCAGTAGGCGAGCCCCTTGACGCCCTTGGTCTCGAGTTTGGCGAACATTTGTTTGGCAAGAGCGCTGTTGGCGAACGCTTTGAACGCGGCCTCGTCGTGGAAGATGAACGGCAGATCAAGGGCCTCGAACTCGCTGAAACCGAGCGGCCCGAACTTGGACGTTGATGGAGCCAGGAGCTGCACGGCGCCGAGCTGGAGGGCCTCGAGCTCCTCCTTGTCCTTGTAAAGGGTGGAGTTGGCGTAGATCTCCACCTTGACCTTGCCGGCGGTGTACTTCTCGGCGAGCTCCTTGAACCTATCGGAGGCTTTGCCTTTTGGGGCATCGGCGGCCACGACGTGGCTGAACTTGATGACAATGGGGGCCTGTGCGCTGGCCGGTCTGATCCCGGTCGCGGCGGCGGCCGCCAACGCAGTTGAGCCCTTCATGATTTCACGTCGGTTCATTGCGGGTCCTCCTCAAGGTACTGACAAGATGGCTAACGGACGCCCTAAAGTCCCTATTCCCGGGCGGTGCAAGCGCGCGGGCGGGTTATAGCGGCGCGCCGAGTGGATCGCCAACAGTTGCGGATCTCGCGTAACGTCGCAGCCGGGCAATCTGAAGGCGCGCGCCTGACCGCCGAACATGTTGCAGCGCACAAGTGGCGTCGAAAGCTCAAGTTCAGCTGGAGCGACGCGCGAGTTCGCGAAAATGTAGGAGGACCCAGACGCGCACCGCGCTCGACAAGCCGCCGGCCCCGCGCGTGGCGTCAATGCGGCCGATCAGCCGCGCAACCGGCACACGCTCGGTCGCCGCCACCGCCTTCAAGGCGTCCCAAAACGCGGTTTCCAGCGAGATCGACGTGCGATGGCCGGCAATGGTAAAGGAGCGCTTCACGGGCCGGCTCATGGCAACTCGTCTCGCGCCTCAGTGCTGCGGCCCGTCCAAGGCGGCCGCAACCGGGCGCACCATGGGCGCGTCCTCATTCATCGCGATCGGAGGCGCGATCCTCGCGTCTGAGCCCATCGAGCCGCCGCGCTTCCAGGGCGCGCTCCGCAGCATTCTTGTTGCGCTGGCTCTTGGGGATGCCGAACCGCGCGCGCTTCTCGTTGGCCCGGCGCTCCCGTTCGGCAGCCTGCTTGTCCTTGCGGTAGCGATTCAGGTTGATGACGTCGCCCATCACGCCTCCGGTCCAATCATCTTGTTGGGATCGACGATCCTGTCGAACTCCTCCGCTGATACATAGCCGCCACCCACGGCTTCTTGTCGTAGCGTGGTGCCCTTCTTATGCGCGGCCTTAGCGATTGTGGCCGCGTTGTCATAGCCGATTTTCGGCGCCAAGGCCGTCACCAGCATGAGCGAGCGTTCGAGCGCGGCCTTGATGTTGTCCTCACGCGCTTCGATGCCCACCACGCAGTTGTCGGTGAAACTCACGGTGGCATCGGCCAGCAGCTGCACGGACTGCAGAAAGTTATAGGCCATCACCGGATTGTAAACGTTGAGCTCGAAATGGCCCTGGCTGCCGGCGAAGGTAATGGCGGAATGGTTGCCGAACACCTGGACGCACACTTGCGTTAGCGCCTCGCACTGCGTGGGGTTCACCTTGCCCGGCATGATCGAAGAGCCCGGCTCGTTCTCCGGTAGCGAAAGCTCGCCCAGGCCCGAGCGCGGTCCACTGGCGAGCAGGCGGATGTCGTTGGCGATTTTGAACAGCGAGGCGGCAACGGCATTGATCGCGCCGTGGCTCATCACCATGGCATCGTGCGCGGCGAGCGCCTCGAATTTGTTGGGCGCGCTGGTAAAGGGCAGTCGCGTGAGCTCGGCAATGCGTGCCGCTACCTTCTCCGCAAAGCCCTTGGGTGCGTTGAGACCTGTGCCGACGGCCGTGCCGCCTTGGGCGAGCTGCATGAGATCGGGCAGCGTCGCTTCGATGCGCTTGATGCCATTGGCCACCTGCGCCGCGTAACCGGAGAATTCCTGGCCCAAGGTGAGTGGCGTTGCGTCCTGCGTGTGCGTGCGCCCGATCTTGATGATGTGCGCCCAGGCCTTGGCCTTAGCGTCGAGTGCCTGGTGCAAATGGCGAAGGGCGGGCAGCAGGCGATGGTCAATCTCTTCGGCGCAAGCGATGTGCATGGCCGTCGGATACGTGTCGTTCGACGACTGGCTCATGTTAACGTGGTCATTGGGGTGCACCGGCTTTTTGGAACCAAGCACACCGCCCAGCATCTCAATTGCGCGGTTTGAAATCACCTCGTTGGCATTCATGTTCGACTGCGTGCCGGAGCCTGTCTGCCAAACAGACAACGGAAAGTGCTCGTCGAGCTTGCCCTCACTCACCTCCTCGGCGGCGGCGGTGATGGCCTTGCCCAATTTGGGATCGAGCCGGCCCAAGGCCATGTTCACATCGGCAGCGGCGCGCTTAACAATGCCAAGGGCGCGCACGATCGACCGCGGTTGCTTCTCCCAACCGATTTTGAAATTGCCGAGCGAACGCTGTGCTTGCGCACCCCAATACTTGTCTGCCGCCACCTCGACAGGGCCGAAGCTGTCGGTCTCGACGCGCGCGCGCCCTGCATTTGCAGGCTTGATCGCGGTCATCAGTTTGGCTCCCCGTGCGCATAGGCGCGCCAATATGCGCCTGCGGTAGCATGATCGCACACATGGCTCCAGCGCTTTGCCAGCGCAAGCATGGCCTCTCCCCCGCGGGATTTGCTCCAAGCCTAGCAAAGCTTGTGCCGATAAATGCATGAACTATTGGTAAGGTAGCAACTGTTTCGCCCGTGTTGGTTGGCGAACGCACACGCGATGCCTCGCGAAGATGCCGAGAGGCTGGCGGTCAGCGGGTGAGGGATCCCTGCAAGACAGCTTCCGCGCGCGCAGCAGCAGCATAGGTGCACATAAGGATCGGTGCTGCCAGCATCAGCGCCAGGGATCAGTGCCAGGGATTGGCGCCAGGGATTAGCGCCAGAGATTAGCGCCAGAGATTAGCGCCAGAGATCGGCGCTTGAGATCAGGGCCGGCCTCGCCGCGGTGCTGAAGAGTGGCGCCTGGCGGAGTGAACAGGCGCACGCGACAGACGTGCCTCGCGCGCGAGGCTCAGGCATAGCGCTCACCCCAAGCATAGAGGGCCTTGATCACCGGCACGAGCGCCTTGCCCTTCTCCGTCAGCGCGTACTCGTAGCGCGGCGGGTGCTGTTCGTAGAGCCGCGTCGCAATCACCCCCTGCGCCTCGAGCAGCTTCAGACGCGCCGACAACGTGTTGGGTGCTAGTCCCGGCAGCCCTTGCGCAAGCGCCTGGAAGCGCAGCGGCCCCTTGCGGTTGAGATCGCGCAAGATGAGCAGCGACCACCGCTCCCCCACGATGTCGAGCGCCCGCGCCACCGGGCAGCTTTGGCCGTATCCCGCAGTCATAAGGGACTTGTACGCTCGACGCTTGCAAATTTCAAGAGACTACATATTGACAAGTGACTTTTTAATAGATAGCTACACTCGAGATCCCCCACCCGGAGACGGTGCGATGGCTCAAGTGCTTGGAGCGATGGCGTTGGAAGCAGTCCCAGCAAGGCCAACGAACGCGCTCCTCTCGGAGCCGATCCTGCCGACGCTCCTGCGCCTGACGCTGCCGAACTTGGCTGCCATGCTCGTCACGGCGCTGGTGGCAATCTGCGAGACCGCCTACGTCGGCATTCTCGGCATCACCGAGCTCGCCGCCATCGCCCTTGCCTTCCCCATGGTCATGCTGATGCAGATGCTCTCCGCCGGGGCCATGGGGGGCGGCGTGTCCTCCGCCATTAGCCGGGCGCTGGGGGCGGGCGATGCGGCTCGTGCCGAAGCGCTGGCCCGCCACGCCGTCGCCATCGGCGCCATTGCCGGCTTGTTTTTCAGCGTATTCTTCCTCGCGTTCGGCTCCTCGGTATTGAGCGTGCTCGGGGGCTCCGGACCGGTGCTGGGTGCGGCGCTTACCTATGTCAACATTGCGCTTGCCGGGGCCATTCTGCCGTGGCTCTTGAACACGCTTGCCTCAATCATTCGCGGCACCGGCAACATGCGGGTGCCATCCCTGGCGCTGCTCGCATCTTCGGCCCTGCAAATCGTGCTCGGCGGCGCGCTGGGCCTCGGCATCGGGCCCTTCCCGCGCCTGGGTCTTGCCGGCGTGGCTGCCGGTCTCATAGTGGCGTCGACGAGCTCCACGCTCTTTCTCTTGTGGTTTCTTCACTCCGGGCGTGCGCGTGTGCGGGTCACGCTCTCCAGCCTCTGGGCGGTTCCTCTGCGACGCGACATGTTTGCTGATATTCTCAAAGTGGGCGCCGTATCTGCTCTCGGACCGTTGCAAGTCGTCCTCACCGTGCTGATCCTCACCCGACTGGTGGCGGGTTTCGGCACGGCGGCACTGGCGGGCTACGGCATCGGTGCGCGGTTGGAATTCCTGCTCGTCCCAATCGTGTTCGCCATCGGTGTCGCAGGCGTACCAATGGTGGGCATGGCGATGGGCGCGCACGATGTGGCACGGGCTCGCCAGGTGGCATGGACCGCAGCTGGTGTGGCGGTCCTTGTGCTCGGTACCATGGGCTTCGTGGTGATGGTCGCGCCCGACCTGTGGTCGCACCTGTTCACCAGCGATCCCGCGGTGCGCGCCGCCGCCAATCTCTACTTGCGCTGGGCGTCCCCCGGCTTCGCCTTCGTGGGCCTTGGACTTAGCCTCTACTTCGCCTCACAGGGCTCGGGTAAGATCCTGTCCCCGGTGCTTGCGGGCACGATACGGTTGGCGATGGTCGCGGCAGGTGGCCTGCTGTTGACGGTGCTAGACGCCCCAGCTTGGAGCCTGTTTGCCTTGGTGGGGGCATCGATGACCGCCTTCGGGCTCGCGGTCGCGGCTGCCGTCTACCTCACGTCCTGGGGGAACGAGCGTCAGTAGAAGAGGCTCGAGACGCTTTCCTCGCGCGCCGTGCGGGCGATGGCCTCGGCCAGCAGCGGCGCCAGCGACAGCACGCGAATGTTGGTCGCCGTTCTCACGGCCTCGGTCGCCTGGATCGTGTCGGTGATCACCAGCGTCTTGAGGCTCGATTGGGTGATATTGGCGACCGCGCCGCCGGAGAGGACCCCGTGGGTGATGTAGGCCATTACCTCTCTCGCGCCCTGGGCGAGAAGCGCGTTGGCCGCGTTCACCAGCGTGCCGCCGGAATCGACGATGTCATCGATGAGGATGCAGCGCTTACCCTTGACGTCACCGATGACGTTCATGACCTCCGACTCGCCTGGCCGCTCGCGGCGCTTATCGCAGATTGCGATCGGCACATTGATTCGCTTGGCGAGCCCGCGGGCACGCACCACGCCACCCACGTCAGGCGAGACGACCACAAGATTGGACACCCCATAGCGCTCCTGGATGTCGCGCACCATTACGGGGGCGGCGAACAGGTTGTCGGTCGGGATGTCGAAGAACCCCTGAATCTGCCCGGCGTGCAAGTCAACGGTCATCACCCGGTCGACGCCGGCTCGCTCGATGAGATTGGCGACGAGCTTGGCGGAGATGGGCGTACGCGGGCCTGGTCGGCGATCCTGCCTGGCATAGCCAAAATAGGGCATTACGGCCGTGATGCGCCGCGCCATCGAGCGCTTCAGGGCGTCGACCAGGATCAGGAGTTCCATAAGGTTGTCGTTGGCGGGGAACGACGTGGACTGCAGAACGTAAACGTCCTCGCCTCGCATGTTCTCCTGGACCTCGACGAACACCTCCATGTCGGCAAAGCGCCGCACCACGCTCTTGGCCATCGCCAGCTTGAGGATGCCGGAGATTGCCTCCGCCAGGGGACGATTGCTGTTGCCAGCGACGAGCCTGATCTCCAGTGGCGCTGCCTTGCTGCGGCTCACGCCTCGCTCATCGAAGGGCATCGATGGCACTCCGTTGACATTGCTGGCCTTCTAGCAACTCGCCCAGCGTCTTGTAAACGGGCGATGCCCCCCACGCCCGCCTGTCGCAGGGCGCGGGGTGAGGTGGGGCGACGCCGACTGGCCTCGCCCCGATTTGGCCGAGAGCGGACTGGTGGGGACTCTGACGGGACTCTAGCGTGGGCTGGCCGGATCCTAGTTGACGGCCTTGGCCTGCGGCAACAGCTTGACGATGCCCTGCGCCGCCGCACCAGCGGCCTGATCGGCGGTCCCTTCCCAGGCACCATCGAGGGAACCCGCGGGGATCTCATTCTTTTGCGACACCGTGCCAAGCTTCTTGCCCTGCGGATCTCTGACCAGCCATTCGATGTGGATCGGTTGTTTGCCATCCTTGGCCTCGCCCATCGTGACCGACCCCTCGACCCGGTAGGCGACGTTCGTTGGCCGATCGGCGATAGATATGCCCTTGCCAACAAGCTCACGCTGGATGGCCGCCGTAAGGGACCTGCTGCCGTCCCCGGGAGCACCGGTAACGGTGGGAACGAGGGCCAGTACCGGCCCCTCGCGTGTGATGCTGCCGGTCGTAGCGACGCTGCCGGACGGCTTGGCCGTGGCGACTCGCTTAGGTTCCGCACCCGCGGGGTGGGCACCACCGCCCGCGGGCTGTGCTGCCACGTTGGACGCCACGGGTGACTGGGCGTTGTGCGACGGCAGCCAGGCGACGAAAGAACTGGCGGCTTTGGCGGCAATCGACTGGGCCACCTGCGGCGTCAAGGCGGCCCAGGGGTCTTTGCCCGCACTCGGCGAGACCACTTCCTCGCCCGTTATGCGGTTCACGCGCTTGCCAGTCGGGTCCGTGACGTCCCAGATATAGGAAACCTTGGTTGCAGACTTGTCCTTGGCGGCAACAATGTAGCCGCGCAAGGTAAAGTCGGCGCGTTCGTCCTTGCCCGTGAGCACCGACACGCGCTGCCGCTCAACCGCACTTGTGAATTCCTGTTGGATCTGCTTGGCGATGGCGTCGGGCGCACCGATGATGGGCGCAATCGCCACTTTTGCCAGTGGCTGCTGTGGCGCGACCGGGGCTGGCGCCGCGAGCTCCTGTGCGGGTGGGCTGCTCGAGCCAAACAGCGATCCACCGAACATCGAGCCCGCGGTTTCACAGCCGGCAAGGTTAATGCCGACGAGAGCAAGCAGGATGGCGCGCGCCACTATCGGGTTCCAGCGCCGCGCCGCAGCAGCGTCGTCCATGGTCGTCACAACGACGTCCCCCCTCTGCAGATTTAGCCCCCTCATTACCGGCTGCCGACGTACAAACCCTGCGGCGGGTGATTCTTCGGCCGGTACCCCAGCGGACTCCCTAAATGCTGACACCGTTGGCGTCCAGTTTCGGACAGGGGAAAACTCCGTGCATGCCTTGCGCACGCTGCCTTGGTGCCTCGAAAGTTGTGGAAAACCGACGCTAAGTCAAGACGATGGCGGAGATTTGGCGGCCATAATCGGCCTCATTCTGGGCCCGGGAACGTCGGTAACTGAAGAAATCGTCGGAATGCGCATAAGTGCAGGGGGCGAGAGTCCGAACGGTTCCGACGCCGGCGCGCGCCAGCCGTTGCACGCAGTAGCCCGCCAGATCGAAGTGGTGCCTGCGATTGGGGCCCTGTCGTGAAAAGAACGGCCTGCTGGCCGCGTCCTTGTCCAAGAATTCCGCCTCGAACTCTGGGCCCACCTCGTACGCGGCCTGGCCGATCGCAGGCCCAACGGCGGCGCGGATGCGCTCGCGGCGCCCTCCCAGCTTCTCCATGGTGGCGAGCGTGGATTCGATGACGCCGCCCAACGCACCGCGCCAGCCGGCGTGCGCTGCCGCCACGATTCGGGCCGCGGGATCGGCGAACAGCACCGGCGCGCAATCGGCGGTCAGGACGGCAACAGCGAGGCCCGGCGTCGCCGTCACGATCCCATCGGCGCGGGGCCGTTCCTCGCGGCGCCAGGGCGCGGCGGCAATGACGGCACTGGCGCTGTGGACCTGATGGGCGGTGATTAGACCAGCCGCGCCGAGGCAGGCCGTCACCCGGGTGCGGTTCTCCTGCACGGCTGCAGGGTCGTCCTTGGAGCCCAGACCGCAATTGAGACTGGCGTAGCCACCGGCGGAAACTCCGCCGCGCCGCGTGAAGAAGCCGTGCGCCGCACCCGAAACATCCGCCAGACAATCGGCCACGAGCGGCATTGGCATCGCCATCCTCCTGGGCGGACGTTGCAACGGACTTGAGCCGGCAGCCTATGGCGGCAAGAGAAATTTGACGAGCCCCTCGGCCAACGTGCCAAAGCCCAACGGGCGACCCGTGTCAGGCCGCCGGCCGCGCCGCAGCCGTGCCGCCCTGGAATGCCGGCATCACCTCCTTGGCGAAGCGCTCGAGCTGCTCCAGGGCGACCGCCTCGGGCACGCCGACCGACAGGCTCACCGACACGCGGTCAAGCGCGGGGTACTTTTTCTCGAGCGCCTTGAGATGAGCGATGAGGTCGTGGGCATTGCCGCACAGGAAGCCGCCGGCCGCCACGGCGTCCTCGATGCGTGGCAGCTTGGCGGTTGGCGCGCGCTTGGGATCGCGCATGATCTCGATCTGTTCCTCGCTCAGCGCGCGCACGAGCCGCAGCTCGCCGAACATTTTCATATTTTCCTCGTAATATTTGGCGGCTTCCTGCACGCCCTGCTCGCGGCTATTGGCCATGTAGAAGTGGAAGCCGAAGCACAACCGCTCGCCGAGCTCGATCTGTTTGCCGACCCTTGCGTGTGCGGCTTGCCAGTCGAGCACGACTTTGTGCATTGCCCCGCCTTCGGCCGAGCCGCCACCCACCATGCCCTGAATGCCGTGCTTGGCCATGAACTCCAGCGCACGGGCCGAGCCACCCTGGACCGGCTGCCAGCATTCGACCGGCAGTCGCAACGGGCGAGGTACGAGGGTCAGCTCCTTCAGGGTGTAGCCGCGGTACGGCACCTCGGGGGGAAGGGTGTAATATTTGCCCTTGTGGGAGAAGGCCTCTTCATTGAAGGCCTTGAAGATGATCTCCGTCTGCTCCTCGTAAAGGGCGCGGTTTGCCTCCTGGTCGCGCAACGGCGATCCGAACGTCTCGACCTCGCGCGTGTGATAACCGCGACCCAGCCCGAACACCACACGTCCACCGGTGAGGATGTCGGCCAGCGCATAATCCTCAGCCAAGCGCAGCGGGTGCCACATCGGCGCGATGTTGAAGCCGCAGCCGATCTTGATGTTGCGCGTTTGATGCGCGAGGTGCACCGCCATCATGAGATTGTTGGGAATGCATTCCGTGCCCTCGCGCTGGAAATGATGCTCGGCCATCCAGAAGCAGTTGTAGCCTAGTCCATCCATCAGCTTGGCCATGTTCTCAGCCTTGCTCAGCGCGGTCGCGAGATGCGCGTTCGAGTAGCGCCTCTCATTGATTGGCGTGCCGCCGTAGCCGATGTCGTCAAGATCGGTGTGGCCGGCATAGAGGCTGTCGAACTTCGTGATCATGGCGTTTCCCTATTGTGGGCCCGGGCGGCTTCGCTCGCCGCTCCCCCGCGATAGTAGAATGGATGTCACGGGCCGCAAGGGACCGGCCGTGCGTGGCGGGGGGAGCGGACGCGCGAAAAGCGAAGGTCGGGGATCCCCGTTGGTCGGCGGAGGGTTGTCGGCATCCAAATCGCGACCGTGGTCTTCCCCTGGGGCCGGTCGAGGTCGCCCCCGGCTCCCTCGCGGCCAGGCCGCAGATGCACCGGTTTTATTTGCATAAGGGGCGCCTCTTCCTTGCACGGCACATTCCCGCCCGACCCCTCACTCTTGAGGTCGGCGCTTGGGCTTGCCCCATTTCTCATGGTGTGGCGGCCGCGATCGCGGCGGCCGCGCCTTGCGCCCTCTCGGCGGCTTCCCGCGCCATGTCCGCACAAAGGCCGGTGTAGGCGACGGGATCCAGCAAGCGGTCGATCGCGGCGTGTTCCAGATGCGCCGTCACGCGCGGGTCGGTGGCGAGCACCGCGGCAAACGGGCGTCCTTCGACAAAGGCGGCCTGGGCCGCATCATAGACCACATCGTGGGCGTGCTGTCGGCCAAGCGGGGTGCCGAGCTGCAGCATCACAGCCTCGGCCATGATGAGCCCGCCGCCGAGCTCGAGGTTGCGGCGCATGCGCGCGGGATCTAGGCCAAGCTCGCGCATCACCACGCCGAGCCGGCTCAGGGCATCGCCCATCCCGATCACGGCACGCGCCTCGGCGGCGTCCATCATCAGGCTGGTGGTGCGGTCGGCCTCGTGTTCGGTCTGCATCGCCTCAAGCGCCAGCGGAACGCACGCGCGCACATCCGCGCAAAGCGCGATGACGTCTTGGCACAGCTTGGGATTGCGCTTCTGCGGCATCGTGGAGCTGCCGACCGTTCCCGGCGGCACCGGCTCTTCCACCTCGCCGAATTCGGTCTTCATCAGGGTGTAGATCTCGCGGCCGATCTTGGCACAGCTCGCCGCCAGCATGCCGAGCAGGCAGATGTTCTCTGCCCGATGGTCGGCGAGCGCGCGTGAGGGGACCTTCATGGAGCCCATGCTCAGGTGTTTGGCGATGCCGGCTTGCACAAGCGGTCCCCGCTTTCCCAACGACGCGAACGTGCCTGCTCCCCCGCCCAGCATCGCCACGAACAAGCGTGGCGCCGCCTGCTGCATGCGCTCCACGTGACGCAGCAGCTCGTCGATCCACACCGCCACCTTGAAACCAAAGGTCGCCGGCACGGCGTGTTGCCCATGCGTGCGGCCGGCCAGAACCATATCGGCACCGCGCCGCGCAAGGTCAGCCATCGCGACGAGCACTTCGCCGGTGAGCCGCAGAAGGATGCGATGGGCCTGGCGCAGCACCAGCAAATCGCCGGTCTGGGTGATGTTCTGCGTAGTGGCACCCCAGTGCACCCAACCGCCATGGGGATCGCCGACCACCCGCGCCAGCTCCCAGATGAGCGGCACCAGCGTGTGACCCGTGCGCGCGAACCCCTCGTCGATGCGTGCGCGGTCGAAGAGCTCCAAGCGCGCCGCCCGCGCGATCGCCTCGGCTGCTGCACTTGGCACGATGTCGAGCTCGGCTTGCGCCTTGGCGAGCGCCACCTCGACGTCGAGCCAAGCCTGCCAGCGCGTTTCCAGGGTATATAGGGCGCGCATGCCAGGATCGGCAACGCGCGTGGCGGTAGGAAGAGTATCGCTCATGGTGGTTCCCACAAAAGTGCGCGCCTGACCCCCGTTGCGCGCCGCCGCTAGTTGTCCAGCCAGACGTTGTCGAAGCGCCAGTTGTTGTAAATCGAATTCTCGTGCTGCACATGGCCCTTGAAGTGGGAATGCCAGCACGTCGCTGCGTGATTGTGAAAGATGATGGGTCTTGCCACGTCCTCGACGAGGATGCGTTCGATCTGCCAGACGAGGGCCTTGCGCTTTTCGGTGTCGGGCTCCTGTGACTGCTGATCCAGCAGCCTCTCGACCTCGCGATTGCAGTACTGCGAGAAGTTTGCCTCCGATTTGCAGGCAAAGCCCATCTTCAAGACGCCATCAGGGTCGTCGATGCCAGCGCCGGCGAGATTGAGCGCAACCGAGTAGTCCTTCTTGAACAGGCGGCTGTACCAGAGCGAGGACTCGATGACGTCGAGTTCGGCGTCAAAGTAAATCTTATTGAGCTGGTCGACTAGGATCACGGCTGGGTCGCGAAAGGAGTTGAAGTCCCGCGTCGCCACTTTAACCTTGAGCTTGTTGTTGGGCCCGTAGCCCAGCTGCGCCATGATCTTGCGCGCCGCCTCGCGCTGGACAACCGGATCCCCATAGCTCGGCAGCGTCTTCAACTCCTCGATCGGCATACCCCAACCGCCTTCGGGTGGCGGCATCATGTTCACGGCGAGCTTGCCCTTGCCGAGCGTGAGGATGTCGATGAAGGCCTGCCGGTCGAGGCTCAGCAGCATGGCGCGACGCAGCTCTGGGTTGTCGAACGGCGGACGCTCGCGGTTGACCAGCATGTGCGTGGTCACGTTGGTCGGCAGCATGGAACAAACGGCGCTTGGCGCATTCTTCTTCAGGTCGTTGAGGAGGGGCGGGGTAATGTCGCCGGTTTGCGTCAGGTCGAATTCTCCGGCCGCGAAGGCAAGAATGCGCGTCGAGCGGTTGGGCACGATGCGCCACTCGATGGCATCGAGATAGGGTCGGTCCTTCATCCAATAGTCCGAATTGCGAACGAGCCGGATCGACTCGTTGCTCTTGAACTCGACGAACCGGAAGGGTCCGGTGCCGATCGGCTTGATCCGCATGTCGCGTGCCGAGACGTGGCATGGATATATGGCGCTGTAACCGGAGGCCAGCATGGCCAGCAACGAAGGTTGCGGCTGTGACAGAACGAATGTGGCCTCGAAGTCTCCATTGAGGGTGACTTCGGTCAGGTGCTCGTACCAGATGCCGCGCGGATTGCGGCGTAGGTAGTCGGGTTCCTTGCCGTTGAGGCGGTAGAACGTGCATTGTACGTCCTTGCCGGTAAACGGCTTGCCGTCATGCCATTTCACGTCAGCACGCAGCTTGAAGGTGAGCCTCGTTTTGGTTGCGTCCCATGCCCAGGCCGTCGCCAACTCCGGGATGATCGTGTCGAAGCTGTTGCGCGGCTTGGCGGGATCAAAGCGCACCAGATTGTTGTAGACGGCCATGAACGGCATGACGACGGCGATCGTTGTGTCCTCGTGCGGCGACGCGCTTGGCGGGTTGGAACTGTTGTAGATGCGCAATGTCCCTCCCTGCTTCTGCGACATTGCGGGCAACGCCAGAGTGAGGGCCAGAGTGAAGGCCAGAGTGAGGGCCAGAGCGAAGGCCAAAGTGAGGATCAGAGCGAAAGTCAGAGCGGTCACTGCCGTTGCGCCGTTCAGCAGCATACGGGCGAGTGAAGCCATCGTTTCCTCTTAGTTGATTCTCGATCTTCGCGGGCAGCGCTCGTGCTTGGGCTAGCAACCCCAATCTTACAGGAAGAGGGGCCTGAGCAGAACGGCGCCAGGATGAATTTCTCGCGACGCGATAGCGAGCCTGTTGGCCTCCCGCGGCGGCATCACGGCTTTGCGCGTCGGTCCGCCCATGGACATTGTCGGCGCGACGATGTTTGCTTCTGCCTAGATTGCGGGCGGCAATTCGGGTAGGCCAGCGGAGGAGACGATATGCGCGACATTGTGATGGTGGGCTTCCTGCAAGCACAGAACTGCTCGAATTTCGCCGGTTCCTGGCGGCATCCCGACTCGCGCAACGACTTTGCCTCGCCCGACTACTATGCCCACATCGGCAAGGTCCTCGAGACCGGCAAGTTTCAGCTCGCATTCTTCGACGACCGGCTCGGCATGCCCGAATTCCACGGCGGCCGCTATTCCGAAGCCGTGGCGCACGGCATCCGGTGCGTGAAGATGGACCCGATCGCGTGCCTCATGCCAATGGCCATGGCCACCTCGCGCTTGGGTCTCGGCGCCACGTATTCGACGACCTACTACCATCCTTTCCATGTCGCACGGCTGTTCCAGACGCTCGACTTGATGACGTGCGGCCGCGCCGCGTGGAACGTGGTCACTTCGATGAACGACATCGAAGCGCAGAACATGGGCCTCGAGCAGGTCATTCAACACGACGCGCGCTACGACCGCGCGGACGAGTTCATGGCGGTCGTGCACGGCCATTGGGATACCTGGGCCGAGGATGCGCTCATCGTCGACAAGAGAACGGGACGCTTCGCCGACCCTCAAAAGGTGCGCCGCCTCGGTCACGAGGGCCCGCATTTCCGCTCGCGCGGTCCCTTTACCGTGCCGCGCTCGCCGCAGGGCCACCCAGTCATCATCCAGGCCGGTCAGAGCGGGCGGGGGCGCCACTTCGCGGCGCGCTGGGGCGAGCTCATCTTTACCAGCAATCCCAACCTTGAGCCCGCCAAGAAGTCCTACGCGGAGTTGAAGGCCGAGACCGCGCGTCACGGCCGCAATCCCGACCACATGAAGATCGCGACCCTCTGTCACCCCGTGGTGGCGGCCACCAGAGCGGAGGCCGAGGACAAGTTCGCCCTCATCGAAACTTTGCCGCTTGAAGTCGATTCCCTCATGCTGCTGTCGGAGAATACCAATTTCGACTTCGGATCAAAGCCTCTCGACGAGCCGTTCACCGAAGCCGAGCTGGCGCGCTTCAGCGGAACGCAGTCTGGCCGCGATCGTGTGCTGGCCGCTGTTGGCGGCAGCCGAATGCCGACGCCCCGCGATTTCATCACCATCACCCGGCGCGGCAAGCTGCCGCCGCCTTGGGTGGGCGGTGCAAAGGAAGTGGCCGACACCTTCGAGGAGTGGTTCCAAGCGCCCGCCTGCGACGGTTTCGTGGTGGGGGCGGCGTGCGTGCCCGGCAGCTATGAAGACTTCATCACGTTGGTGATCCCGGAGCTGCAACGGCGCGGGTTGTTCCACAGGGAATACAAAGGCACAACGCTGCGCGAGAACCTGGGCCTGCCCCGGCCGGTCGTCGCCCACACGCCACGGGAGTGAGACATGCAAGAGCTCGCGACGGGTTACAGCCTCATCGAGGGGCCAGTATGGGATACTGCCAAGGGCCTCTATTTCAGCGATGTTCTGGGTGGCGGCATCTACCTGCTTAACCGCCAGGACGAGGTCTCCCTGGCTCTCCCGAAGCGGCGCGGCGTCGGCGGCATGGCCTTGCACGCCGACGGCGGCCTCGTCGTCGGCGGTCGGGAGATCGTGCATGTGACGCTCGCAGAGCCAAGCACGAGGGTGCTGCTCGATCGGCAGGCCGCCGGGGACGCCGTCGGCTTCAACGACCTCACGACTGACACCGTGGGCCGCTGCTATGTGGGCTCGATCGCCTATGCGATCTTTCGCGGCGAGGAACCCAAGCCCGGCAACCTCTACCTGATCGACGTTGACGGCGGGGTGCGCCTGGTCTCAGACGGTATCCTGCTGACCAACGGTCTGGGCTTCTCGCCCGACGGTCGGCGGCTCTACCACTCCGACGCCGGTCGCAGCCTCGTGCGCGTCTACGATGTCCACGGCGACGGCTCCCTCGGCCACTGGCGCGCCTTCGCTGCCATGGGCAACGACAGCGTGCCGGACGGCCTCAAGGTCGCGGCCGACGGCTCTGTCTGGGTCGCCGACGCCCGTGGCGGCCGAGTGGCGGTGTTCTGCTCCAACGGACGCCACCGAGGCGACGTCGCCGTGCCGCGTCGGATGGTGACAAGCCTCTGCTTCGGCGGCGACGATCTACGCGACCTCTATATTGTGACGGGTTCGCGCGGCGGTCCGACCGACACGTGTGGCACGATCTATCGCATGCGCACCGACGTTGCCGGCTTGCCACTCCCCGCAGCGCGGGTGCGCCACGGGGCCGCCAGCATTGACGATCAGGCGCCCAACCAGAGGCGCTAAGTCCTCGCTTCTCCCACGGGCCCCGGGGAACATACTCGGGCGTGGAACTCTGAGCGCCCGCGGGGTGCTGCTCTCCTCAGATGGCGCGTTGCGCTGCAGCCGACCCGCACGAAATCTGCGCCGGCGAGGCAGGGGGAGCGCGTTCTCCCTGTTCCGAGTGCGGTGCACTCGGCGGCCCCAAAGGCAGCGCAGGTCTTGAAATAAAGGCGTGGCGCTGTGGCGGTTGCGGTTCGGTTCATGATCGAGACGTAAATGCTGCACTCACATTCCTCTTACCGCAATGACGTGGTCTCGCAGCACATGCACTTCCATATCCGTATCCTGGAGAATTACCTCCAGCACGTCGGAAACTGATAGCAGGCCGACGAGATGCCCCCCCTCCATCACCAGGAGATGGCGAATGCGATTGGCTTTCATCAACCTGCGGGCGGTGACCATGGTGTCCTCAGGCGCGCACACGATGAGTGTCCTAGACATCAGGTCGCCAACCAGCAATCGCTGAACCTCCCTTCCACGTTGCGAGAAGGCTTTGATAATATCCCGCTCTGAGAACATTCCGACAGTCCGACCGTTCGCGTCACGAACGGGCATCGCGCCGATGTGATTGGTTGCCAGCAATGTTGCCGCCGTCTCCATCGTATCTTCAGGGCGGCAGGTGATGATCACTCGCTTGATCGTGGCGAGATACTCTTTGACTTTCATGGCAGGTCTCCCACGCGTGGGTATCGAGACGAGGAGTGGCACTTCCAAGGGCTTTCCCCAGCCCAAGCTCGCGGAAAGCCTAGCACCACCCGCAGTCCTCGTCTTGTTGGTCGGGATATCCGGTTGAGCCATAAGCGACCCGGCCCGTGTGGGTGAAAATCGCGGTCGCCCTGACGATGGACGGGCATAGGGGTTGTCGGAACACGTGAAGAGCAGGAGTATTGCAGCCGGCCGACACGGCGGCAAAAGGGTCCTTGAACCATGGCGATCAAAGACATCCTGAAGGCGCACCGCACGTGGGAAGACGGCGTGGGCCTGATGCTCGGAATCACCATTGGACTCAGTCCTTGGTTCTACGATGAACCGGCGGTCCCGGTCGTGGTTTTGAATTCCGGACTGATCGGCCTCGCCGTGCTCGCCCTTGCCCAGCTCGAATTAATCCGACTGCGCCGCTGGGAAGAACTGGCCCAATTGGTATGTGGCATTTACCTATCTGCTTCGCCGTTTATTTTTCAGTATGCCCATCAGCACCAACTTCGCCTCTGGCACTGGGCCCTTGGAGCTAGCGTAGCAATTCTCGCCCTCTTCGAGCTGTGGCAGGATTGGGATAGGCGTGACATGAGGGGTTGATGCACGCGCGGGGGCACGCGCCCGCGTGACAACGACCGCCCCTTAGAGCCATAACACCTTCCGGCGCAGGTCCCGATCTTCCTGCAACGAACGACCGATCCCGGCCTGGGTGATGATGGCGCCGCAAGCCAGCGACCTGCCGTCCTTCGATCGCAACTTCTCCGACGTCAGCGCGTACATGCCGATGAGGTTAGGGCCGTTGTCTTGCCGGCGCTGTGGCCCCACTGAGGGCTCACGACTTGACTGCCAGATTTGCGCGGGCAACTGCAGAGCGAGATCAAAGGGCGCGCTGCATCGGGCCTGCTCCCGGCGCCGGGCACATACCCATCATCGATCGCTGAGCAGGGGTTGTTTCCGCAGCCAAGCATCCGCATCGGCGAGCTTCCAGCTGTAGCGATGTTTGCCATCCCGCGACGGCATCGGCGCCGCCCGACCAACCAGACTGATCAACTTGAACACGCGCGTCGCGCGCTGGTCTGTCGCAAGGAGATATCCCCTTCTGGTGGCCAGGCCTCGAACGCTGCTTGGCGTCGGCGGTGTATGTCGGTCGCGTCGCATCGCGTGCTCTTCAAGCTTTGTTACGGTAATTTTGCCGCATCATCAGTTTGGTCGGTGTCCTCGATGGCATGGGCGAGAGTTGCGCACGTGCCTTGATGAGGCAGACATTGCGAACAATTTATCAACGCGTCCACTGACGGGCGCGCTTGCGGACCATTCTGCGGGCTCTCAACTTCGCCTACCATTTGGCTGCCAGCTCAACAAACGGGGTGGGCATGCCACGTTCGCGACCCGCCGTGCGGCCCAATCCTCGATTGTGCTTTGCCGCTTCTGCGGCGAATCGCCCCGTTCCTTGAACAAGGATAACGGCAAAGAGCGATGGCGCAGCAAGAGCATCCCGCAAAGTATCCACCAGTGGCGATCGGTCGAGGAGGCGCCCGCCGTTGCCCACCGGCGCAACAATTGCAGATCGTTGAGCCGGGATGCACGGCGCCGACCGCTCGACCAGGCGGCCCAGTGCACCCGATTGGGCCGCGCGACCGCAGGCGTCTTACCAACATTTCATGATCGCAGGGCCTCATGCACGAACGGTTGGATGACCATTTTATAGGCAAGCCCTTCTTGCCCGTGCGAGGCCGACGCCGCCACCTCCCCTCATGCGGTGCGCCCGGCGGGATGAGTAGTCGCAACCCTAAGCTCCTTGCACCTAATCTGCGGAGTTCCGCGATGGTCACGTACGCGCTAGCAGATTCCCTTCAGGCCTACCTCTTTGAGTGCGATGATGATGCCCTGTTTGCCGTCTCACTCGATGCGGAGGGTTCAAACATTCCTCGCAAAAGCTGTCCGCAGGGCTGGCGACGGATTTCTGAGTTCGCGCTCGATGCGCCTGATCCCATAATGGCGGGCATACCGGTGCAGACGCTGATGCAGGGTCTGCTTTCGGTCGGATACTATATCTGGCGGGAGGGCAGGAAGCGCTAGCGTCGCTTGGCGCGCAAACGCAAAGCGGTTTGCGACGGGCTCCCCGACCGGTGCGCCTCCGCGCTCGTGTCGCTCGCGCGTCCTTCCCGGGTCGTCTTCGTCGGCCTGTGCGGCGACAGGGCCGTGCGAAGAAACGCTGAACGAATTAGGCGGCCTCACCTGATACCAACGCGCATGAAGCTTTGCACAAACTGGCGTTGGAAGAGCAGGAAGGCGATCAGCAGCGGCGCCGACGTCATGAGCGTCGCCGCGCAAATGATCGACCAGTCGATACCCTGGTCCGTCGAGGCAAAGACCTGCAGCCCAACCGTAAGCGGGCGCGACTCCACCGAGTTGGTGACGATCAGCGGCCAAAGGAAATTGTTCCAATGATAGCTGACGGAGACAAGGCCATAGGCCAGGTAGACAGGTTTCGCCAGAGGGACATAGACCCTAAGCAGTGTTTGCACCGCACCCGCACCTTCGATACGCGCCGCCTCGTCCAATTCCTGCGGCACTGTCTTGAAGGTCTGCCGCAGGAGGAAAATGCCAAACGCGGACGCAACATACGGCAGAGCAATGGCCGGAATGGAATCGAGCATGCCAAGCATGTTCATCGTCTTATAGTTTTGCACGATCAGCACGTCGGGCATGATCATCAGTTGAATCAGCACCAGAGCGAACGCGATGTTGCTCCCCCTAAAATCGCTGCGCGCGAACGCGTAGGCCGCCAAGGTGCAGAGGACCAGCTGACCGGAGAGGACCAGCGTCACCAGCACAAAGGTATTGAGAAAATATCGCGCAAATGGTGCGGCACTCCAGGCGCGGGAGAAGTTGTCGAGCGTCACTGGGGCGAGCACCTCGAAGCGTGCGGAGTATTCACCTGGATGGAAGGCAGTCCATAGGGCATAGAGCAGGGGCAGGATCCAAAGTCCGGCCAACATCCAGGCGGCAACCGTTTCCAGGAGCCGCGATGCTCCGGTCGGCGCATACGCCTCGCTGGCGGCACGCATGCTCATCGATAGTGAATCCGCCGTTCGAGGAAGATGTACTGGGCAAGCGCGATTGCACCGAGCCCGGTCAGCAGAACCATGGTCAATGCCGCTGCAGCGCTCGTGTCCCAGAATGCAAATCCCAGCTCGTAGATGCGGAACAATAAGAGTGAGGTGGCATTATCCGGGCCACCCCGCGTCATGACAATGATGTGGTCCACGGTGCGGAACGCATTGATTACGGCGTTGATGAGCACGAACAAGGTTGTCGGCATCAGCAGTGGGAACTGCACGCGCCTAAAGAAGTACCATCGAGACGCGCCCTCCAGCACTGCGGCCTCACCGAGGCTCGGTGCAATTTGCTGGAGCGCGGCTAGATAGAAGATCATGAAGAAACCGGCCTCCTTCCAGACGGCGACTATGGTCACACACAGGAGTGCGGTGTCCTTGGAGCCCAGCCAGTTGTACGAAGCACCACCGAAAGCCGAGAGCAGCTGCGCCAACAAGCCGTATTGAGGCGTGTAGAAGAAAAGCCAGATGTTCGCGACGGCAATCATCGGGAGCACGGTTGGTGTGAAATAGGCCATGCGCACAAGCGTGCGGCCGGCAATGCGATCGTTCACCCACACGGCCATCAGTAGCGCAAGACCGATGGAAACGGGAATAGTGCCAATTGCGAACAGCAGATTGTTCGTAAGTGCCTGCCAGAAGATTGGGTCATCAACAATCTGCCGATAGTTCTCGAGGCCGACGAATGTGGCACCGCGCTTCGGGCGAGGGGTCGAAAAGAAACTATCGATGAACGTCGCAAGCGCCGGCCAATGCGTGAAGAGCGCCAGCAGTGTCATTGCCGGCAACAGCAAAAGCCAGGCGTGGACGGTTGTGCTTGAGGGCCGGATGGACCTTGCAACCAGCTCCAGGGGCGTTGCAGGCGCTTCTGTCCGCATGCGACCAAATCAGCGATAGCGAGTGAGGATGCGTTCGGCTTCCGCCTGAGAATCCTTCATCGCCTGTTCGGGCGATTTGGTGCCGGTGAGCGCCGCCTGCAAACCATCGTTCAGCGCCTTGGTAACCCGCTGATTCTCGTGCGTCGACAACTCTGCCACCGCATACTGCAGCTGATCGCGCGCCACCGCTGCTGCCGGGAAATCGGTGACATATTTTTTAAGTGCCGGCGTGTCGAATGCGTCCGGCCGCACCGCCACGTATCCTGTATCGACGCACCATTGGGCCGCCCGCTCAGGGCTGGTGATCCAACGCATGAATTTGAAGGCGGCCTCCTGTTGCGCAGCTGGCGCCTTCCTTGAGATGTAGAAGTTGCCTCCGCCGGTCGGGCTCCCGCGCCGCTTGCCGGCCGGCAACATGGCCACGCCAAACGGGAATTTGGCGTTGTTGCGGACGTTGGTGAGGTTCCCTGTCGTGGTCCAAATCATCGCCGCCTTCTTTTCGAAGAAGTCCTTCGGCGTCGTGCCCCACTCGACGATGCCAGTTGGATGCACCTTGTGCTTGCGGGATAGATCGACCCAATAGGTCAGCGCCTCGACGACCTCCGCTCTGTCGTAAAAGGTTCGATTTCCCTCCTCGTTCATGAGCAGCGTGCCGGCCTGAGTTGCAAGCCCCTGGAACAGCCAATAGGGAAAGCCCGACGACGGTACCTGAATGCCCCATTGGGATGCGCCTTGCGATTGATCGAGCTTCGTGAGCTTCTGCGCAAACGTGACCTGCTCGGCCCATGTCGCCGGTGGCACGTCGGGATCAAGGCCGGCTTCCTTAAAGAGGTCCTTATTCCAGTACAGGACGATGGTGGAGCGCTGAAAGGGAACGCCCCAGGTTTTGCCGGCCGTCTGGCTGTTGAGCATGAAGGCCGGGAAGAAGCTCTTCAGCCAAGCCTTGTCGTCGTCCGTCCTAATGAAGTCATCGATGGGTATGACCGCCTCTTCGTCGATCAGCGTGAACATGTCGGTCGAGAGCAGTACCGAAGTCGTCGGAGGATTACCGCTCTTGTGCGCAGTCAGCGCCTTGACGATCGTTTCTTGATAGGTACCGGCATAGATCGGCTTCACCTTGATGCTGGGGTTATCCTTCTCGAATTCACTGGCATAGGTGTCTATCAGTTTTGTGATTGGCCCGCCGACGGCAACCGGGTAGTAGAAGGAGATTTCCGTGCTGCTCTGCGCGATGGCCGGAGCAGCCAAGAGCGCTCCAGCGGCCGCCGTACCCTGCAAAAACGCGCGCCTCTCCATATCTGTCCTCCCATGTCTGCCTGCAGCCCCGCAACATGCTGGGCCTCACGCGATCCTTCGACCTGTGTGCGCGTCGAACCAATGCGTCGCGCTAACATCCCATGCTATTGCCACGTTTTGCCCGCTCACCAAACGCGGCCTACCGGGCATTCGCACTACGAATGGCACCTCGCCGATACGGGTATCGATCAGAGTGTCGGCGCCTAGATACTCGATGGCCAAGACTTTGGCCTCCACGCCGCATGAGTCTAGCCGCGCAAGCTCAGCGCGCACACCGATCGACAATGCGTCCCGGCCATGGCCAGGAGGAGCCGCCCGCGCAAGACCCTGCCACAAGGGCCCCAAGGCCGTCGCCGGCACGACGTTCATCGGCGGCGTTCCGATGAAGCGCGCGGTAAAGACGCTCGCGGGTCGATCGTAGAGCTCGCAGGGCGGTCCATCCTGCTCGATTGAGCCTTGCCGCATGAGCAGCACCTGGTCGGCCATGGTCATGGCTTCCAGCTGGTCATGGGTCACGTACAGCATGGTCATTCCAAGGCGCTGCTGCAGCGCGCGGATTTCACGGCGCATCTCGACGCGAAGCTGGGCGTCTAAATTGGAGAGCGGCTCGTCCATGAGGCAGACTGGGGCCTCTGCCACGATCGCGCGACCCAACGCGACCCGCTGCTGCTGACCGCCCGACAGCTGCGACGGCTTGCGATCAAGCAGCTTGGCCAATCCCAACAGATCGGCAGCCCGATGCAACCGTTGGGCGCGTTCGGGACTGGGAAGCCCCCTCACCTTCAAACCGAAGACAATGTTTTCGGCCACGGAAAGATGCGGGAAGAGGGCATAGGACTGGAACACCATCGACACCTTGCGCCGGGCGGGCGGAACGCTTGTCACGTCCCGGCCGCCGATCAGGATGGACCCCGACGTCACCGTCTCAAGCCCGGCGACCAGCCTGAGCGTGGTGGATTTTCCGCAGCCCGATGGCCCGAGGAGCGCCGCCAGGGTGGCCTCCCGCACACTAAAGCTCACATGGTCGACCGCCGGACCAACTGCCCGGTCCTCGCCCCAGCGCTTGCTAACCGACCGCAGCTCTACTTCCGCCAAGGGCTCCTCCCCATGCGCCAGATCCTGGCGACCGGATGTGACAATCATATATGCCGCGGCGCGCATGGCGCACCCGGCACATTGTTACAGGTCGCGTCAGGACTGAGCACGCGATCGAATCCTCGCCCAGTTGCGTGCTAACGCTGATCATCGAAGTCGAAGACGAGCTGCACGCGCTCGCCAGCAAAACGCACGCGCTTGCAGTTGATCGGCACGCCGTCGGCATCCACATCGACGCTTTGCGTCACGAGCACGGGCCGTGTGCGCAGTTGCCTGAGCAGTCTGGCGTCGCTCGCGGAGGGCAACTCGGACATCACCTTGGTCTGGCGCCGCCGAAAGTCGAACACGCCAAAGTGCTTCATGACCTTTGTAATCGAGAGCTCATGTGCGTAGCGATCGAGCAGACCCGGAAAGCGAGCCGCAGGGAAAAAATTGGTGGACACGCTGATCGGCACGCCATTGGCCTCGCCGACTGTCTCCAGCATGAAGACGCGAGACTTCGACTTGAGCCCCAGCAACGTGACAACCTCGGCCGGTGCGTCGATCTCGCGACGCTCGATTATGCGATGGCCGGGCTCTCTCTTTTGTTGCGCGAGGTTGGCACTGAAGCTGGTGCGCTTTCCAACGGGATAGCTGATGAGCGCGTCCTCCACGAAAGAACCGTGACCGCGCACTACCCGCACAAGACCACGCTGCGTCAGCTCGGCGACCGTGCGCCTCGCGGTGTGGCGATGCACGCCAAATCGCCCCGCGATCTCCGCTTCGGTCAAGAAGCGATCGCCTGGCCTGAACGAACCGCCGCGAATCTCGGCCTCCAAAGCTTCCACGATCTGACGCCAGAGTGCGACACCGGCATCGTGTTGCAAATCCATGTTCGACCTCCGCAAGGGCGCGACGCCGTCATGCAGCGAGACGCATACTTGACCACGCTATCACCGTATGTCTAGATGTATAGACTTCAAGTTTTGGCTGGGAGTGGCAAGTGCGGCACGAGGATCAAGCCTTCCCCCTGTCGCCGCGGCAGCATTGGCTCGGGGTATTGGCGCGGGCCAATCTGCGCGAACTGCAGGAGGCCTGGGCCAGGCATGCCGGCGACATTGCGTATCGATGTCTGCGCCGGCCTGAAATCGGCCTGGTCATGGTACGTGGCCGCGCCGGTGGCACCGGGCAGCCATTCAACCTCGGCGAAATGACGGTCACGCGCTGCGCCGTGCAACTCGACAATGCGGAAATTGTGGGCTTTGGCTACGTCGGTGGGCGAGACCCGCAGCGAGCAGAACTCGTCGCCGCCTTCGATGCACTATTGCAGGCGGGGACGCACAGCACGGTTTTGCAAAGCCAAGTGATCGAACCTTTCGCCAAACGCCAGCGGCGTCGGCGCGAAAGGGCGGCGCGCAAGACAGCACAAACCCGCGTCGAGTTTTTCACCATGGTACGTGGGGGCTGACCTGGGTAACGCGGCGTCCATAGCGAGCGGCCCCCCGCCACCAGCGCCCGGTCTCACCGATCCGGTCGGCCAGGCCGCTCAAGCTTTCCGTGTGCTTCTGAGCGCCATGGCACAACCCGCACGGGCCTGCAATATCGACTTGGATTTAGCGTGTGTCGGCCGTGCTCACCCGGCCAGTCTTGCCATATTGCTGACGCTGGCCGACACCGATACCCCCGTTTGCTTGGTTGGCTCAACCGAGGTGGAGCTCGGCTCCTTTCTGCGCTTTCACTGTGGATGCCCGCTCGCGGCCCATCCACAGAATGCCCTACTTGGCTTGATCAGCGAACCGGTGCTTGCCTGCCGCGCCTTCGAGTTTCCGATTGGCACCGACGAGTACCCCGACACTTCGGCGACGGTCATCCTCGAGGTAAGCAGCCTCGTTGCAGGCCCACGACGGACGATCAAGGGTCCCGGCATTCGCGCATCGGTCGAGTTTGCACCGGCCGTTCACGCCGGGTTCTGGAGCGCCTGGCACGCCAACACACAGCTCTATCCATGCGGCATCGATATCATCTTCACCTGTGCAAACCAGATCGCCGCGCTTCCACGCTCATCACGCCTTGAAGGATAAGTCATGTATGTTGCGGTCAAGGGCGGCGAACGCGCCATCGCCAATGCGCACGCGCTCTTGGAAGAGCGCCGGCGGGGGAATCCGGCTCTCTCTGAGATCTCGTTGGACCAAATCGCCGAGCAGTTGTCACTCGCCGTCGATCGGGTCATTGCGGAAGGCTCGATCTATGATCGCCAGCTGGCGGCACTAGCCATCAAGCAGGCGCAAGGCGATCTCATTGAGGCTGTGTTCCTGCTGCGCGCTTACCGCACGACGTTGCCCCGT
>JAMXLN010000277.1 GCA_024281145.1 Hyphomicrobiaceae bacterium
GATCTGCTTGGTAAACTCGACGAAGGCGCGGGTGCGGCGGTCATCACGGAGGAGGCACTCAGGTCGCATCTCTCCGAACTTGCGGCATGGGTGTCAAAGCAACCGACGTGGTCGGATTTTCCCTTCATTGTCCTCACAAGCGGCCGTCTGTACGCAAGAGCCGACGCACAGCGCATTGAGCTTCTGGAATCGCTTCGCAACGTCTCTCTCCTGGAGCGGCCGCTCTCCATCGCCTCATTGTCAAGTACCGTGAGGGCGGGACTGCGCGCGCGGCGCAGGCAGTACCAGACGCGCGCTATGCTCGAAGACCTGAAATCAACCGAAGAACGATTAAGGCTGTTCATTGAGCACGCACCCGCCGCCCTGGTGATGCTCGACCGGAACATG
Organism: Hyphomicrobiaceae bacterium; assembly: GCA_024281145.1. Classification (GTDB taxonomy): domain Bacteria; phylum Pseudomonadota; class Alphaproteobacteria; order Rhizobiales; family Hyphomicrobiaceae; genus AWTP1-13. The sequence goes on from JAMXLN010000277.1 coordinate 388, forward strand.
CGCTATCTGGCCGTGAGCCGGAGGTGGATGAAGGACTTTCATCTGCAGGACAATATTATCGGGAAGGGTCATTACGATGTGTTTCCCGAGATACCAGCTGACTGGCGCGAAGGTTACAACCGTTGCCTGGCAGGCGCAGTGGAAAGTTCTCCCGCTAGCGAATTGGTACGGCCCGACGGTTTCGCCTACTGGCTCAAGCGCGAAGTTCGGCCGTGGCGCGACAATCAGGGCCGCATTGGCGGTCTCGTGATCGGCTGGGAAGATGTCACTGACAACAAACAAGCTGAAGAGCGCCAACAGATCCTGATGCGGGAGGTCCTGCATCGTACCAAGAATCTGTTGGCCGTCATTCAGTCGATTGCCGCCGGAACCTTCCGACAGAGCGATGACCCCGCTCACGTGGCCTTTCAGTCCCGATTGCATGCCTTGGCCAATGCTCACGGTCTCCTTACGGACGCAGCAGGGCAGGGCGCGGCGCTTGAGGATATCGTGAGGGGCCAACTGGCGAGCTTCGCCGGAACGATAAGCATCGAAGGTCCGACCGTCATGCTTAAACCCAGCGCGGCCCAATCGTTCGCTTTGCTCACCCATGAACTTGCTACCAATGCTTCCAAGTACGGTGCCTTGGCAACACCGGCGGGCACCGTGGCGGTGTACTGGCGGATTGTGCAGAATAGATCTTCACCCAAACTTCAATTCGGGTGGCGCGAGCGCGGTGGACCACCAGTGGTCAAGCCCAGCCATAAGGGGTTTGGATCAGTTCTCTTGGAGCACGCGATAGTTGGGCTGGAAAGCTCGCCCATCATCGATTTTCAGTCGGAAGGTCTGGTCTATGAGACAATGACGGAGCTTACCACGATCCAGCCGAGCTCGGGTCCGGCCCGGTGATGTCCGCTGACGCACTTTGAGTGGCTGCACCATGGCACAGCGAGCCTGTGACACTGCCGAGGGGTAGGCTGTGCGGTCGCTCCAGATGCTGCAGACGGCAAAGTGGGGCTCGCCTGACAGTTTATCTTTTGCGGTCAACCCGTGTGAGGGTTGGTTTCCCGGATTTCAAACTCCATTTGGGCCCCGATCCCATAGCGACCTCCCCCGGTCGGTAAGCCACGCCCTGGCGATTGCGGTCACAAACGTGGCCTTCCGCGGGTACCGCACGGGCAAGTTGAGCAAGATGTGCACGCTGCAGACGAGCTGTGGCGTCACAGGCTCTTAGTCCGGAGCCGGTCCGATTTGGCGTCGAAGGACTTCTCGATCCGGGCCATCCGCGGGGGTTTTGCGTTCGGAACCGTACAATCCGATCGAGCGTTGCACTACGGAGGAGTGAAGCAAGAGGAATTGTCATGGACACGCGGACAATTGTGCGCGAACTGGATGAGGTGATGGCGAGGACGCGGTCGGCGACGGATCGCGAACTTAAACTGATCCGTGCGCTTCCTGCGTGCACCTTGCGCCGTCGTAAGCAGCGGCTTGTCTCCAGGATGCGCTCGCAGTTGCAGCGCCTCCAGTCGCTGCGAACGTCCGTCGTGGCAAGCAGGCGGATGCGGCGCCTGAGTTAGTCAACAAGGCATCAGCACCCTTCGACCCAGAGCGTGTCCAGGGGCAATCGTTTTGCGCGCTGCCGCCAATTTGCGCTCAGGCCGCAGCTCGACGCTCCGCGACGTGAACGAGAGCACCCGACCAGGCTGCCGCTCTGGGCAAAAGAGGGTGCATACCCCGTTGGTCCCGGCGTCGCAGCCGACCCTGCACCATCGCGCGGCGCCCCGTCCCGAGCGCTAGGCTCGCGGTGCCCGCCACGCGGACCCGAGCGCAATTCTTGCGCCCGCCGTAAGCGCGGCCTGAATTCCAATCACTCTACCGCCGTACGCGGCACGCGTGCGAGGTGTGGTCGAGCGGGACGGCCCAAGGCCAGCAGGCGATAAACCCAATCATCGCGAGCTCACCTCTTATTCGAATTCTCGATCGGGTGAGATCAAAGTGCCACCGCACCGCGATCAGCGCTCATGCGGCGCGTGCACCGAGAATACCACCGCTCGCCGGCCGGCACGGGTCACGATGACTCCCAAAATAGAACCGCCAGTCGTGCTGCTCTTCGAATGCGAGGGGATTGCCGAGGAGAGCGATGACGCCGCCCACGTTCTGGCCATTCGATGCCAGCGCGTGGGAAACTGAGCGCGATGGCGTGGTTGCATAAAGCGCTTACGCACCCGGCGGGCGTACCCTTGTACAAAAGCCGAGACCGACCCCGACAATCGCGATCGGGGCAAACGCCGCGCGGGATCGCCAGGACATGGGCTGGCTCGTGCTCCGACGGGGCCTAGGCGCGCGCAGAATAGCGGTCAGCGTGTCGCAGTGCTGTTGGCCTTATCTCTATCCGGCGCGGATCTTTTTCGCCTTCTCAACCAGAGTTTTAGGGCAACGGCCGCGAACATGGGTCAGAATGAGCTACATAGCAGTCAACAATTAGTCTTGCCGAAGGCGACTTGCAGAATGAGCGATGCGGCTGAGGGCGGAAGTATCTTTGCGCCGCTACGTCACGCGGTGTTCCGGCGCATCTGGACGGCCAGCTTGCTGTCCAATCTTGGGCTGCTGATCATGGGGGTCGGCGCGGCGTGGTCGATGACGCAAATGACATCGTCTCCCGACAAGGTCGCGCTGGTGCAGACCGCCTTGATGTTGCCGGTAGCGCTTCTGTCAACCATCGCGGGAGCGGTGGCCGATATGTTTGATCGGCGGAAGGTCGGCCTCGCGGCGCTCACAATTGCGATTGTTGGATCGATTTGCCTCACCCTAGTGGCATGGCTCGGCTCCATGACGCCAAGCCTCTTGCTCGTCTTCTGCTTCACGGTGGGCAGCGGGATGGCGTTGTTTGGACCCGCATGGCAGGCGTCGGTGAGCGAGCAAGTGCCGCCTCAATCCCTTCCCTCGGCCGTAGCGCTCAACGGTATCAGCTACAATATTGCCCGCAGCATTGGACCCGCGATTGGTGGCGTCATCGTTGCGGCGGCCGGCAGCGTAGCGGCCTTCGCCACCAATGCCACGTTCTATCTCCCCCTCCTGATCGCACTTTATGTCTGGCGTCGCCTGAACAAGCCGTCGCGGCTGCCACCCGAACGGCTGGCTCGTGCTGTCATTTCCGGCGTGCGCTACATAGTCAATTCACCGCCCATCCGCATCGTGCTCGGACGCACGCTTGTCACGGGCATTGCCGGTGGATCGGTCGCCGCCCTGCTGCCCCTAATCGCCCGTGATCTCCTAGGCGGCGGCGCGCAGACCTACGGAATGATGCTGGGCGCCTTCGGCTTAGGGGCAGTTGTTGGCGCCCTCAACCTGGCGCGGCTGCGTGCCCATCTCAGCGGTGAGGCCGCGGTGCGGCTTTGCGCCATCGTAATGGGCGGCAGTGTAGGAGTGCTGGCCGTGAGCCCGTGGCCTGCCCTGACCGGATGCGCCCTCCTCTTCGTGGGCGCCTGTTGGACCTCGTCCGTAACCCTCTTCAATATCGGAGTGCAGTTGTCGGCGCCGCGCTGGGTCGCGGGGCGCGCGCTGGCCGCCTTCCAGGCGTCAATTGCTGGCGGCATCGCTGTCGGGAGCTGGGTGTGGGGTTATCTGGCAAGCCATATCGGCGTGGAGAACACGTTGCTGATTTCCGGCGCCGTGTTGGTTGGATCCCCTGTCCTGGCGCGTTGGATGCGGATGCCGCGGGTCGGTGCCCGCAACGAGGAGGCGATGGAAGTGATGGCCGATCCCGAGGTGCGCCTCTCCCTGACCGCGCGCAGCGGTCCGATCGTCGTCGAAATCGAGTACCGCGTCGATCCAAACAAGGCGAGGCTCTTCTATGCCACTATGCAACGGGTGCAACTGAGCCGTCAGCGCAACGGTGCTTATGGGTGGACGCTTGCGCGCGACATCGCCAATCCCGAACTGTGGACGGAGAGGTACCATTGCCCGACGTGGCATGATTATCTTCGTCAGAGAATTCGCGCGACGGAATCGGAACGCATCCTGCAACGGCGCGCCCTGAAATTCCATCTGGGACCCGAGCCTGTCCGTATTCGTCGCATGCTGGAGCGGCCCATCGGGTCTGTGCGATGGAAGGACAGGACACCCGACCGATCGGGCATCGAGATTGAACCTCTGGCGAGCGTTGCAAGCGGGCCGTGAGACCTTGGAGGGTTCTAGCAGGCTTGGTTCGCTGGAATTGGGCGGCACGCGGCTCGTCAGGAGCGAGCTTGGATCGCGTCGGGGCTCGACGTCGTGGTACGGGGCTAGAGGATCGTGGCCGTCACGCCCGATGAAAACCCGCAGATTGGTAGCTTGGAATGGTCCAATTACTGTGACGAGCGGCAACTCGCCGTCGGCAGTCGATGCACCCAGCAGATGGAGCCCGCAGGATCGGTGTCAATCACATCGTGCTGAACGGGGCGCGTTGTGGCTCCCCTTCAGGTGTGTCGCGCGCTACAGTGCAGTGAGATTGCCTGCGGAAATAGAGGCGGTGGATGAACGACAGCGTCAATCTAGACGAGTTGAAGGCCGCAGCTCGGCGGTACTCCGGCTGTCACCAGAAAATCGACAAGGTGGTTTGGCCGAATGGCGCGCGCATCGCGGTCAACTTTACGGCCGACTTCGATGCCATGCTCTTGCGCCGTCTCAACAACGAGCCACCTATGCAGTTGGCAAAGGGCGAGTTCGGGGGGCGCGTGGGCATTTGGCGGTTGATCGAGCTGTTCGATCAGCACCGCATAAAGGCGACGATCTTCACTGTGGGGCGCATTTGCGAGCTCTATCCGCAGGCCCTTAAAGCCGCGGTCATGAGCGGACATGAACTTGCCGATCATATGTGGGAGCATCGCGTACCCAAGGAGCCGGAACTGGAGCTCGATCATCTGCGCAAAACGGCGGCTGCGCTGGAAAAGGTCAGCGGTCGCCGTCCGGTGGGCTCGCGGAGCCATCACACGCCGACCCTGCTGCGGAGCGAAGGCTACATCTACAACTCACACGGTTCGCCAAGCCACCTTCCCTATTACATCATGGACAGCAAGGGTGCGCCTTGCATCCTCGAGCTGCCGTTCCATTATGCAATCGACGATGCGATGTACTTCAGCTTCGCCTGGTACGCGAGCCCCAACGCGGCGCAACGCCTTTCGGATACCGACCGCGTCTTCGACCTGTGGTGGGCGGCCTTCGTGCAGCAGTACCAGCAAGGCGGATATCTTAACATTTGCCTGCACCCATTTGTGTCCGGACGCGCCCTGCGCATCGCCATGCTCGATCGCTTGATTGCGCGCATGAAGACGATGCCGGGCGTCTGGTTTGCAAGTTGTGAGGACGTGGCGCGCCACTGTCTCGAGCAACACCCACCCGAAAAGCTTTCACTGCAGATGAGCCAATCTTGAGCAGCGGGAGTGTTGGCCATGCCCTGGAAGGACCGCTACACCATTTCAGACGAAAAGAGCCTGGCCGACGGCGATGTCCGCTGGCCTGACGCCAGGCGTTGCGCGATCCATATTGTTGTTGACCTTAGCGTCGCGAGCGGACCGGAAGGCATTGTGACGCGTGATATTGAAAGCCCCGCCGCTGAGTTTGGGGCGCATGAAGGGCTCGATCTCGTCTTGGCGACGTTGCAGAAGAATAAGCTTAAGGCCACCTTCGCGGTCCCCGCCGTGACCGCACAGATGTATCCGGCCAAGATCCATGCGTTGATCGAACGTGGGCACGAGGTCGCTGCCCACGGTTTGCGCCACGAAGATGTCAGCGTGCTTTCGCGCGAGGAGGAAAAAGCCAGGATCGACCGCGCTACGCAAATTATCACCGAGGTCACCGGATGCAAGCCGGTTGGTTGGTTTTCGTTGCCTCGGCAGACGGATCCGTTCGCGGGCGGCACCATCAGCTCCAACACGATGGACCTGCTGATCGAGGCCGGATACATTTACATGGGGAACGGGTTGGCCGACGACATTCCTCACTACTGGGTATCGGACTTCGCGACCCGCCGCGCGATACTCGCGCTCCCCTACTACTACCATTTCGATGATCAATTCTTCTGCATGTTTCCTGTAGCGGGTACGGGGCTAGAGAATTCGGACATGCTGTTGCGCAATTGGCGCGCCGAGCTCGACGCTCAGTACAGACGCAATCGCTTCTTCACGATGACGCTGCATCCGCAACACATCGGGTGGTGCAATCGCATGGCCGTGCTCGAAGAGTTCCTAAATTACATGATGAGACTACCAGATCTGTGGAATCCTACGGGAGCGGAGTGTGCTCGGTATTGGCTTGACACCTATCCGGCCGCGACCCATCTCAAGCTGGAGGCCAGCATTTGGAAGGACTATCCGGGCAGTCTGAGTTGAGGGCTCCCGCCAACGCCGGCGTCAGTTGCGCATCGCCGGTTTCCCTATCTGCCTGGCCCCTAACTTATGGACCCCCTCGAGCCCAAGCCAGGGGCGCCACAAGGCATTGGGCGCTTTGGCGCAAGTCAGGGGATGATCAGGGTCTTACCGCTGGACTCTCCATCGGCATGCCGCGGGCGCGCCACATCAGGAACGTCTCTAAGGCCACGTACTCCGGGGCTCCATAGGGATAGACCTCGGCTCGCATGCCGATCAGGCAGTTGCGCAAGCGCCGTTGCAGTGAACCCAGCGTCTGCCATTCGAGCCGATAGAGCGGATAGCCGGTGGGATGGCCCTGCGGGATGGGAACGCCGGCCAGCTTTTGGCCCCAGTTGTCATTGTGGCAAGAGACACAGGCGAGATTAAGCTGACCTTGGCGCCGCTCGAAGATACCCTGTCCAGAGGCAATGAAAGGTGTGAGCCTGGCGTCGCTGCTCTCGATGGGCATCCCGCGCGACTGGCGCGCGACATAAGCGCTGAGCGCGAGGAGCTCCTTGCTCTCAAAGGCGAGCGCGGGTGCACGTTGATGCTCGGTGCGGCAGATGTTTATGCGTTCTTCAATGTCGACCGGAGCGCCGCGCTTGGTGTCGAAAGCCGGGTAGCGGGCAGCCACACCTTTCATGGTATTGGACGCCTCACCATGGCAGTCGGCGCAGGAGTGCCCTGCTGCCCCCGTCTTCGCGCGCCAGGCAACCTCACCGTCGAGCACCCACAGCATGCCGGGATTGGCGGTATCTTCGTCCTGCATCGCCTTGGTATCGGCGCTCATCTGCTCATAGCTGGAGCTGCGCCTATCGACGGGAATGTCGCCGGCAAGTCCTGGAAGTGTGGCGCTGAGGAGGGCGACAACGGTTGCGGCAATTAGGGCGAAAGTGCACCCTTGCCCAGGCGGGAGGCTGGACCAATGGATCGCCCCCATCACTCATTCCACAATGATCTTGGCTTGCTCTGTCGCGGCGAAGCCGTTGTCGCCGGTCCATTTGAACTCGAATGTGCCACTCTCGGTGGCCACGGTAGAAAAAGTGATGAACGGATTGGCGGCGATTGCGGGGTAAAGCT
>JAMXLN010000278.1 GCA_024281145.1 Hyphomicrobiaceae bacterium
TGGCGGCGAGATCAAGGCCCTGATCAAGCACGGTGTAGACCGTGAGGTGCAGCGTTGCGTAATAGAAGGCAAGCAAGCCGATGCTGCGCCGATAGCGCACGAGGTTGGGACCGCCGAGCCGGCGCAGTGGCGTGATGGCGAGGCAAACGATTAGAAAGCGCAGGGCCCAAACGCCCAGCGTCTGCTCCAGCGTCTTCTGCGGGTCGGCGCCCAGCTGGTCCATGACCCCGAAATAGAAGGTCGAGACCGCCGGCACCATGCCCACGATGTAGATAGCGCGCCGCACGGGGTCGCTGCCGAGCACGAGGCTGCGCCACGTCGCGGCGGTTGATTTGCGCGTGGCAGCCATTTCAGAAATTGGCCTTCAGATCCAAACCATTATAGAGGCTCGCAACCTGCTCTGCGTAGCCGTTGAAGAGGAGCGTGGGACGGCGTTTGGCGAAGAGCCCGCTGCCCTCCCCGATCCGCCGCTCGGTCGCCTGGCTCCAGCGCGGATGGTCGACGGCCGGGTTGACGTTGGAATAAAAGCCGTACTCGTGGGCGTTTGCCTTGTTCCAGGTCGTCGGCGGCTGCGTGTCCGTGAGACGGATGCGCACAATCGACTTGATGCCCTTGAAGCCATACTTCCACGGCACCACCAACCGCACCGGCGCGCCGTTTTGATTGGGCAGCGTCTCCCCGTAAAGGCCCACGGCCAAAATGGTCAGTGGATGCATCGCCTCATCGAGCCGCAGACCCTCCACATAGGGCCAAGGCAGCGGTTGGAAGAGCCCCCGTTGCCCCGGCATCTCGGCCGGCCGCACCAGCGTCTCGAAGGCCACGTACTTGGCACTCGCCTGTGGCTCGAGCCTCTGCAGAAGCCCAGCCAGTGGCACGCCGACCCATGGGATCACCATCGACCAGCCTTCGACGCAGCGCATGCGGTAGATGCGCTCCTCCAGCGCGGACGGTTTGATGAGGTCGTCAAGGTCGTAGTCCGCGGGCTTGCCCACCAGCCCATCGACCTTGACCTTCCACGGCTTGATCGTGAGCGTGTGCGCGTTCTTGAGTGGATCGTCCTTGTCGGTGCCAAACTCGTAGTAGTTGTTGTAGCTCGTGATGTCCTTGAGCGGCGTGACCGGCTCGTCGGTCGTGGAGAGAGGGCTCTTGGTTGCCTGCAGCGGGGCCGCCTGGGCGGCTCGCCCGCACAGTGTGGCCATCGCCGTGCCAAGACCCAGAGCCGCAGCTCCCGCCATGAACTGCCTGCGCTGCAGGTAGTGACCGCGCGGCGTAATCTCGGAGGGTTTGATGTCGGGTGGGCGACGGATCAGCATGTCGGTCAACCTCGTCTGGTCGCACCGAAGAAATAGACGTGCGGGCTCCCCGGAGGAAGGGGGAAAACCATACTCCTGACAGGGAATTGAGCCCCGTGAAGCTCAGCTGCGGGATGGCACGGGCCTTCCTTGCAGGGAGGGCGACGCCCGGCTCCAGCTCGGCCGACAGGGGTGCTGGCAAGCCTCGCTCTATGGCGATACGCTAGCTGGTTCGCGCAAACGCGGGAGGAAGAAATGCCGTTCGCAGTCACCAGCACGTCCTTCAAGGACGGCGATTACCTCGGCGCGGACCATGTGCTTTCTACCGATTTCGGGTTTGGCTGCGCCGGCGGCAACAAATCGCCGCAGCTTGCTTGGTCGGGAACGCCCCCCGGTACCAAGAGCTTCGCCCTGACCTGCTTTGATCCCGACGCTCCCACCGGCAGTGGGTTCTGGCATTGGCTCGTCGTCAACATCCCACCCGGCACGACCTCGCTGGCCCTTGATGCCGGCAATCCCAAGGCGCCAAAGCTGCCGGCGGGCGCCCTGCAGACGCGCACCGATTTCGGCGCACCCGGCTACGGCGGCCCCTGCCCGCCGCCGGGCGATCACCCGCACCGCTATCTCTTCACGGTGTTCGCCGTCGGTGTCGACAATTTGCCGGTGAAGGCCGACACGTCGGCCGCCATCGTTGGCTTTCAGCTCAATTTCAACACGCTCGCCAAAGCGGCCATCATGGGTCTCTATAAGCGTTGAGGATATGGCGGGCGGCGCCGGACCATTGCATAGGCCGAAGGGGTCCCTTCCCGAGGCGCCGCGCCGTCGTTGGGCGCAGAGCGGGTCGAGGCGCCCGCATGCGATCAGCGCGGCGTGTGCGCCGACAACGGCCGCGTTGGGCCCAACTCAGATAATGCTCTGCGCGCTCAGAGGAGATCGGCCACGGCGGCGCGATAGTGCTGCATGGCCGCCAGGTGATCGCCCATGGTCCGGCCGGCGATACGCTTGTGGGGTGGTCGACCGTACGTGCTATTGACGGTGATGTGCGTCACCCCGGTCTTTTTCCAGGCCTCAAATTCCTTGCGCCACTCCGCAGGCCCGCCCTCACCCGTCGAGACCCAGACTTCAAGGCCCACCGCGTTTGCATCGCGACCCTCTTCCCTGACGTAGCCGCGCAACTTCGCGAACTGCTGATCGGCGACAGGACCTGCGGGATGGGCGAGCATGATCCAGCCGTCGCCCCACTTGGCAATCCGGCGCAGCGTGACATCCTCGTGTCCTCCAAACCAGAGCGGGATGCGCCGCGCTGCCGGCAGAGGATTGATGCCCGCATCGGCAATGGTGTGCCACTGGCCCTTGAAGGTGACGTGCGGGTCCGCCCACAACGCGCGCAAAACCTCAACCTGTTCCTCCGAGCGCTTGCCGCGGTTCTTGAAGTCTTCGTTGAGCGCCAGGTATTCGACGGGATTCCAACCGATGCCGATGCCAAAACGAAAGCGTCCGCCGGAAAGCACATCGAGGCTCGCGGCCTGTTTGGCCACCAGCGCCGTTTGCCGCTGCGGCAGGATCATCACCTGGGTCGAGAACTCGATGGCTTTCGTGCAAGCGGAAAGAAAACCGAACAACACGAAGGGATCATGGAAGAAGTCCTTCGAGGTGTTGCGATTGCCCCAATCCGGCCGGCTCGCGACGTTGACACCAAGCACGTGGTCAGGTGCCCCCAAGTGGTGATAGCCCAGACCCTCGGCAGCCTGGGCAAAGTCGCGAACGGTGGCCGGATCGCCGTGAATATCCGTCAATGGCAGCGTGATGCCCAGTCGCATTGTCAATCCTCCGCTGGCGCCGCGCGCATCCCTCGCGCGGGCGCAATTCACTTTGAAATTCTTGACCCGTGGCCCGATGCGAATGTCAGGGCCGGAGTGCCCCTGCAGCGTAGCGCGCCGGGCGCGTGCGGGCGAGCGCGAGCTCCGGGGTAGCATTGATGGCCCCGCCGCGGGCTGGCGCAATGCCGGGGATGGCGAGGGCAGATGTCTTGAAGGGCCAAGAGCCGGATGGCCGTGAGTGGAGGGGCGCGCTAATCCCCGCCTCACAGATGCCGGCAATGTCTGCAGGTTCTCACGCCGAAGTCTCAGGCGGGGAGCGTCCGGCGCAATAAATTCAAGAGGCTGATGACGGAGAACTCGCGCATGCGGCGCCGGTCAGGTGGCTGCATCAC
>JAMXLN010000279.1 GCA_024281145.1 Hyphomicrobiaceae bacterium
CCGGCCTCGACGTGGATGCAGACCGGGGGCCGGAGCGGCCGCCACAGCGAGCACCTCGGCCACCTGTTGAGCGCGTTGCAATACCTGCAGCGGACCTATCCCGGAGCCAAATGGTGACCGGCCCCGCCCCTTCAGCTGGTCGGCTTGGCCCAGACGATCTGCGCCAGCGCGCGTGGCGTGTCGCCGCGCAAGTGGTCGACCCGGAGATCCCGGTCCTCACCATTGCCGACCTAGGCGTGCTGCGCAGCATCGACGTCACGGAGGGACGCGTCGAGGTGACGATAACGCCCACGTACTCCGGCTGCCCGGCCATGAACATGATCGCCTTGGAGATCGAGGTCGCGTTGCGCGGCGCCGGGATCGCCGTGGCTTGCGTCCGCACGGTGCTGTCGCCTGCCTGGACCACGGACTGGCTGACCGAGGATGGCCGGCGCAAGCTGCGTGAGTATGGCATCGCCCCGCCCAAACCCGGTGGTGGGCGTCGGCTGCTCTTCGGGCACGACACGATCGCCTGCCCGCGCTGTGGTTCCGACGACACCCACCTGCTCTCCGAGTTCGGGTCGACCGCGTGCAAGGCGCTCTGGCGCTGTGCCGCATGCCAGGAACCGTTCGACTACTTCAAGTGCCACTGAGGCGATCGGGAAAGCACGACGGGTTCATGGCGACCGCACCTCGCTTCCACCCCCTGAAGGTCAGGGATGTAAGACGGGAAACGCCCGACGCCGTATCGGTCGCGTTCGAGGTGCCGCCTGACCTCGCCTCGGCCTACGCATTCGTGCCGGGCCAATATCTGACGCTGCGCGCCACCATCGAGGGCGAGGATCTGCGCCGATCCTATTCGATCTGCTCCGGCCCGGACGATGGTGAGTTGCGCATCGCGGTGAAGCGGGTGGAGGGCGGATCTTTTTCTGCCTGGATCAACTCGGACCTAAAAGGGGGTGACCGGCTCGATGTGATGACGCCCACCGGTCGCTTCGGCGTGCGCCATCAATCGGAGACGGCCGGCACTTACCTGGGCATCGCCGCGGGGTCGGGGATAACGCCGATCTTGTCGATCGTGAAAGGCATCTTGGGGCGCGAGGCGAAAAGCCGCTTCTTCCTGGTCTACGGCAATCGCTCGACCGCGGACACGCTCTTCCGCGAAGCGCTGGCCGAGTTGAAGGACCGCTACATGGACCGCCTCTCCATCTTCCACGTCTTGTCGCGCGAAGAGCAGGACGTCCCTATCCTCAACGGTCGCGTCGATGCCGACAAGATGCGCCGCATCGTGCGCTCATTGGTGCCGGCGGCGACGATTGATCACGTCCTCATCTGCGGTCCGGAGGGCATGGCCGAAGAGATTAGGCCGGTGCTAGAGAGCTTTGGACTGGGCCCCGAGCGCATTCACGTGGAGCGGTTCGTCTCGGCGCTCGGCGGCCGGCCCCGAACGAGGCCGCGCACGCCGGCAATCGATGCGCCGAGCCGGATCGCCACCCTCATCTACGACGGCAAACGACGCGATGTGCCCGTCGCCGAAGGCGAAGCGATTCTCGACGCCGCACTGCGCGCCGGTTTGGACTTGCCCTACGCCTGCAGGGGCGGAATGTGCTGCACGTGCCGCGCCAAGGTGGTGGCCGGTGCCGCGGTCATGGAGGTGAACTACTCGTTGGAGGCGTGGGAAGAGGAGGCGGGCTATGTGCTCACCTGCCAGGCGCGCCCGCAATCCGACCGCATCATCGTCGATTACGACCACGTTTAGCGGCAGCTCTTTTGCTACTGGCGGCGCAGGGCGCCGGTCTCGTCCACCTTGCGCAGGTGGGCAAGCTCCGCTGCCGTTGGCTCGGGGACCACGTGGGCGTGGGGCGAAACCTTGAGCGACCAGCCGGTATTGGCCAGGATCTCCTCGATGCTGGAGAAGGCGAACCAGGCATCGAGCTGGAACTCCTTGGTTTCGGCATCCGGCCGCAGGACGCCCATGGTGGTGACAATGGCCGACGGGCCGCCACCGGCGAAGCCGTAGCGCGCCCGGGCGTTGCCGCCCTCGAGATACCCTGGCGAACTGACGTAGGTCACCTTCTCGACGAATCGCTTCCGCTCGTGCGCCACCATGATGAGAAAGCGCTTGGCGCCGCAGGCGATATCGTTCGCCCCGCCGGCCCCCGTCAGCCGCGTCTTGGGCGCCCGATAGGCGTCTCCAATCTCGCCGTCCCAGATGCCCGTGGTGTTGACGTTGCCGTACTTGTCCACCTGCGCCGCGCCGATGATGCCGACATCGCAGCGCCCTGAACCGACAAGGCAACCGAGCGCGTCCAGCCCCGAGGTGAAGCTCGTGGCATTGGTCGAGATGCGATTGCATTCGATGCCCCACGGAAGGCCGCCGACCGGGGTCGATCCATAAACTCCGCCTTCGGTCATGGCGCGCAGATTTGGTGCGTGGTGGGCCTGGGCAAAGAACCCGGCCAGCATCGACAGCCCTACGCCGAAGATGGCGAGCTCGCCATCGCGGATCTCGCGCCCCGTGGCAATGGCCATCATCTCCTGGCGGGTGTAGGGGGAAGTTGCGCTCATGTTGTCTCCGCGTCCGCCTGCATGCGGGCTATTTCCGCCGCCGGCATGATCCACTTGCGATAGGGATCGAGCAGGAAGGCGGTCCTCGATTTGCCAAGCAGGGCGAGCCGGTCGCGTCCGATCATGTCGAGATAGCTTTCGACATCGCGATAGCCTTCCACGAAGGTGCGCACGTAGTCGCGCGTTCCGTCGCACGTGGCCAGCGCCCCATTCATGGCGCGCATATGCTCCTCGTCCACGTCGTACATGCCGGGCGAGCTTTGCGGCCAGGCTGCAAACGGCCAGTAGACTACCGCGTCAACCACGATTTCTGGGATGCGCACGAGATTTGGAAACTGTCGAATGCAGGCTGCATCGACGATGGCATCGGCAACGATGACGACCCGTTTGGCGGCGCGCGACAGTTCAACCCGGCTCCACTCGGTGCCAAGCATGATCGAGTTGCCAAGCGGATCGGCGAGCGTCACGTGAATGGCGGCGAGGTCTGGTTTGAGTGGGCGGAAAGCCCCGATCTGTCGGCCGCTGAACGGATCGGTGATGGTTGCGATCTTGCTGCGGGCGGGGAATTCGCCAGGCGCGAAGGCGCTGCGGTCCTGGAGGTCCGAGCCGATGTTCACCGTGGCCGGCACGAACGGCCAATTGAGAGCGCCGCCCAACAGGCGCAGTGGCATGGCGAGGTTGGAATAGTCCTCCAGAACCAGCTCACCGCTCTCAACCGCGCGGCGCAATCCGTTGGCGAAGCCGAACACCTCAAGCCCTGTGAAGCCGCATTCGGCCTTCGTTGCCGCGCCGACACCGGCGAGCAGATTGAGCTGCTGGCTGTTGCAGTGGAAGATGGCGTGGAGGTTCTTGCGCTTCTGGCGCAACAGTTCGCGCCCGAACACCACTGCGTCCGAACCGATCGGCAGGGCGGCGCCGCTCGCGTACTGCATGCCATCCCAGCTGTAACGGCGGACGGCTTCGGCAAGGGAAAGGAGTTTGGGTGGGGGCATCGTCTGGGCTGCTTGTCAGTGTGGGGTCATTGGTCGCTCGCCCGACCAGGGACGCGCTTTCCCAGCAACGCCCCGAGCCGCAGCACGTCCATATCGGCACCCCACCGACCGACGATCTGCGCCGACGTCGGCAGGCCATCGGCGGCAAATCCGGACGGCACCGTCAGGGCAGGGTGCCCGGTCAGGTTGAAGGGATACACAGAGGCGGTCCAGCCAAGCCGTGTGATGCCGCACTTCACTCCGTTGACGATCATTGCATCGTTGGCAGCGTCGAAATCGGCCGTCAGCGCCGTAGGGGTCAGCGTGGGCGTGATCAGCACGTCGTCGTGGGCCAGCAGCGCCTCAATCTTGCGAAATCGCTCGGTGCGCGCGTGCGGGGCCATGCGAAAGTCGGCCATCGTGCGAATGTCTCCGGTGCCGCAACGCAAGGGACGGTCCTGCTCGGGCCAGTTTAGGGATGCAGAGCCGGTCCGCAAAACGCCGAACGCCGCCAAGGGCGGCCACTCGAACACCGTTGAGAGCCCGATGACAACGCGGCATTTGCGCAGGCGCGGGCTCCTTCAAGCCATGCTCAGGTAATCCCCGGCAATCCCCTGGGCAAATCCCGGGGCAATCCCCCGGGCAATCCCTGGCTCGCCGTCTTCGCCAGGGCCTGAGGCCAAGCGGGGGCTGGCCGCCTAAGACTCCTAGGTGGCCAGCCATCTGACGTTGGGTACAATTCACGGGTGCGCGCAGCGCTCCTCGCCTGCTGCAATCGAGCTTCCCCATCGTCCTGGGAGGTGAGCTAGCGGCGTGATACCTTACCCGAGACAGCAAACGCATGCGATCCACGACCCATGCCGGATGTTCTTGGTTGGCGAGGCAAGTTCGGGGTGATCGGGCCCTCCACCAACACGGTTGTCGAGCCCGACTACAATGCCATGCGACCGGCCGGTGTGACCAACCACTACAGCCGTATCTTCACGCCCAATGCCGCACCCAACAACGAGACGTTTGCGGCGAGCATTGCGGTGATCGGTGACAACGTCATGGACGCGGTGAAGAGCGCACTGACCTGTGGGCCCGACTACCTGCTGATGGCTCTCTCGTCTGTCAGCTTCTTTGGCGGAGCCAACGGCGCCGACGCGCTGGTGCGCAGGATCCAGGATTGCGCCGGGGTTGGTGTCAGCATCGGCAGCCATTCCATCGCGGCTGCCTTGCACAGCTACGGTGGCATAAGCCGCATCGCGGTGCTGTCGCCCTATTGGCCGGTCATGAACCAGGCAGTCATCGGCTACTTCACTGACGTGGGATTTGGCGTGGTGCGCGACATTGCACTCCAGTGCCGGTCATGGACGGCGATCGCTGAGGTCACGCCGGCGCAGTGTCGCGAGGCGCTGAGACGGCTCGACGGCGACGACGTCGACGCCATCGTGCAGGTTGGCACCAATTTATCGATGGTGCGGCTCGCCGCGGCCGCCGAGCTATGGCTCGGCAAGCCCGTCATCGCCGTGAACACGGCCACCTATTGGCATGCCCTGCGCGCCAACGGCATCCAAGACCAGATCGAGGGCTTCGGCCGCCTGCTGGCGGAGCATTGACGCGGCTCGACGTGATGGCAGAGACGGGCATCTCCCGGCAAGCGCCACATGCAAGTTGCGCCATGGATTGCGTGGTGCGCAATCTCAGGGGCGAAGGGGCCGAGCATCAAGTCAGAAAAGAAGTGCCACAGACGGAGTGTCCGAGGCGAGAGGGGGTCCTGCGTCGCCTCGCCAGGGGGTGTGTGGTGGGCGCAAGGCACGGCGAAGTGCCCGGTGTGCCTTTGCCTCGCCCCGGCTAGCCTGCGAGCGTGCTATCCCAGTATGACAGGCGGGGTTTGTGGTGGTTGAGGGAGTGCGAGGGTCAGCATGACAAAGCCGTTCCGCTATTACCTGCGTGTGCGCTACCAGGAATGTGACCCTCAGCATGTGGTATTTAACGCGCGCTATGGAGACTATGCCGACCTCGCCTGCTTCGAATTCATGCGCGCCGCCCTGCCGCGTCCCCAGGATGCCTTCGATGGCACATTCGAATTGCAGACCGTGCGGCAGGTGGTGGAATGGAAGGCGCCGGCACGCTTCGACGACGTGATCGAGATTTCCATCTGGGCGAGCCGCCTCGGTAACACGTCTGTTACGCTGTGCTGCGAGCTGCGCCGGGCGGGCACGGCCGACGTGCTGGCTACCATTGAGACGGTCTACGTCCACGTCGACGCCCATACCTGGAAGAAGCGCACGATCGCGCCCGAGATGCGCGCGGCGCTGGAGGTGGGCGCCGCCGGCAAGATGACTGACCACGCGGGTTACCTGCGCTAAGGTGCGCTGTCTCCCGTCACAGCCAGAACGGCCTCCACCCGCAGCCTCAGGCAACAATCAGCGGTTGGCCAAAGCCATAGACATTGCACCACGCGCACAAATCTCGCCATGCGTGGCTTCGGCGAGCTGAGAGGGTCTGTGGTGGGGGACACAACGGTAAGTTCATTCCAGCGGGCGCGGTCGATCCGAGGCTGGGCGCGAATCGAAGGTTCCCCCGCGGCGATCCCGTCGCATCGCGGGGGTCTTTGTTGCCATCCGCGCCTCGGCGGAGTTGGGCCCCTGCGCAGGACCCACCGGGTCGGCTCCGGACGCTGCCTATTGGCCACCTTGGCGGCTCGGGGTTGGCCCTATCCCCAGCGCATGAGGTCGGACCTGGCATCGTCCAACCGTTTCGTCGCTTGGCGGCCCTGTCGCACCGCGTGGTCGATCTGGCCTCGTTCCAGGCCGATGTCGCGCAGCATGCGGTCGTCGAGACTGGCCAAGGACTGCATGGCGCGGCGGACGGCCAGTTCTTTGGCGAGCCCAGCCGCAAGCCAGCGCGCCGCGGCCACCAGCCTGCCCGATAGCGAGTGGGGCCGCAGGAGGGCGGCAGCGTCCCTTGCGTTGGCGAACTTGAACATGATTGCTCCTTCCGGCGGCGCGGTGTCGCGCCCGCCAAGACTGTCGGTGATTAATGATGCTGAAGGGCCGCGCCTTGAGCGGCCCGTCCTCCGCCGCCGGCGACCGATGGCAACATCGCGGGAAGCGGGCGTGCCCTAGAAGGCGTGCGTGGTTGCGCGTCGTCGCATGATCATCGCTCCATGAGATCTTGTTTCAGATCTTCTTGAGGTACTTGGGTTCTCGTCGGTTCCAGGCTTGCGGACGTGCGACGGTTGTCGCCTGCCCGTCTTGAGGCTTTGCATCTTCGGTTGCTGGCGTGTTGAGGCCCTGCGTTTTGCGTTCTGTGTCTTGGGTTCTGTGGCTTTTCTTTTTAAATCTCTGCGTCTTTATCTCTGCGGCGGGTCCGTCGAATCTCTGCGGCGGGAGCGTCAAGCGGTCGGCAGTCCAAGGCCTGAAAGCGTTCGGCTTCTTTCGGCGCTTTGATCCCGCAATCGCTTCGCTCGATGGCGTTGATCGAATCCAGCCGCTCTATTTAGAGTGATCGAGCGGGTGTGCCAGTCAACTTCCGGTGATGGCGATGCCGCGTGAGTGATGCGGCCACATCTGGCACCCCGCCCGTCGGCACGACACTCGCCGCCCCTGTGCACTCTTCATGCCCTGCGATCTGCCCAGGTGTTAGGCAGAAAATTGCCCGCGTTACCGTAGTCAGCCGATCATCCCGCCTTTAGTGTGGGAGGCGCATTCGTGTTGGGGAGTGCCCCGCTACGCGCCGGAGGGGGGACGTTGTTGACCGCCGCATTCGACGAAATGAATGGGACTGGCAGCGGCGTGCGCGAGCCCTACGCCTGCGTGCACCAGTGGCTGCAGACGCAGAAGATCGAAGACCTCACGCGCAAGCGCGAGGATGCGGAGGCGCTCTTCCGCCGCACCGGCATCACGTTTGCGGTCTACGGCGATGATGCGGCCACTGAGCGGCTCATTCCCTTCGATATCATCCCGCGCATCCTGAGCGCCGCAGAGTGGCGCCGGCTCGCCGTCGGAATCGAGCAGCGCGTGCGCGCGCTCAACGCGTTTATGTACGATGTCTACCACCGACAGGAAATCATCAGGGCTGGTCGTGTTCCCGAAGACCTCATCATTCAGAACACGGCCTTCCTGCCGGAGATGATGTGCGTTGAACCGGTGCGCGGCATCTACTCGCACGTCATCGGCATT
>JAMXLN010000280.1 GCA_024281145.1 Hyphomicrobiaceae bacterium
TCAATGATCCGCGTATCTACCCACGACAAGGGTCTGCCAATCGATGCCAGCAACTCGGGGCGCGTGGTCAGTCCGAGCTCGTGATCGGAAGGGAACAGCATATTGGACATGCCCAACAACTCGGTCGTGCCGTACATCTGCAGAAATGGACAGCGGAATTTCATGAGCGCCTCGCGGATGGTCGCCGGCGGCAGCGGAGAGGCGCCGTAACCGAGGAGCTTCATCGAACTTACGTCGTATTTGTCGAAGCCTGGCACAGTCAGCAGCGCGGCAAGCATGGTCGGCACCAACACGCAATTCGTCGCTCGGTGCCGATCGATCAGGCTCAGCGCCCGCTCCGCGTGCCATGGGCCGACTATGACGCAGGTCGCGGCGACAAAGATGTTGCGCAGCATGTGCATCATCGGTACGCCGGCGGCCGGCATTGCCTGCAGCCAGACGCTGTCGTGGACGAGCCCTTCATTCATGGCCGTGTACAGGATCGTGCGCAGGAACCTGTCGTGCGGGTAGATCGCCCCCTTTGGCAAACCGGTAGAGCCCGACGTATAAGCGATCATGGCGTGCTCATGTGGCGTTTGATCGAGCACACCGTCACGTCCATGCCTGGCGATCAGCTCTTCGTAATCCACGGATGCCCCATGCCTCGCACCAAAGCCGATCAGTGCCGGAGGGGTCCTCATTTCCGCGAGTTGGGATGTCGCAAGACTGACAAGGCGCTGGTGCTCGCCTGAGTAGATCAAGAGCCGCGGCTCGCAATCCCTAATCAGGGCCGCGATCTCGGCCGCTGCCAGCCGCGGATTTAAGCCCACCCGAATGGCGCCAACCTTGGCAGCTGCGAGGAAGGTCTCCGGTACCTCAATGGCATCGTGGGAGAGCACGGCAATACGATCGCCATGCGCGACGCCAAGGGCCCGATAAGCATGGCCCAATGCGTCGGTCCTGCGATCGAGTTCGCCCCAAGTCACCTTCCTGTCGATCTCGACGAATGCATCCTTGCCGGGCCAGTGCGCCCCGTTGCGCCGGATCAATGCGCCAAACGTCGTCATGTCAGGGTCGGCCCCGCTACATCTTCATGACGGCGTCGGCGAATTCGCGCAGCATGGCCATCTCCACCTCCTGGGGAAAATATCCGACATGGTGCCACAGGAAGTACTCGTCGACCTTGTATTGGGCGCGCATGCGCCCGATGTCATCCTGGACTGCCTGCTTGCTCCCGCTCCACAGCCGACCTACCGGGACATGGTATGGCGGGGCGTTGTAGGCGTAGTTGAAGAGCTCCATGAAGCCCTGCTCGATATCCCTGGTTTCGGCTTCGGTCCGGCCAAGGGTCAGGTGTCCGCCGATGGCTAGCGCGTCGTTGGCCGTGCACGCTCGGCCCACCCGCCCGGCCTCCTTGGCATATTCTTCAAGAACGATGGGCATGAATCGCTCATTCGCATTGGACACGAACGATACCATCTTGCCACCTTCGCGCGCCCAAAAGCGCACCGTCTCCATGCTGTTGCTGAATGGCGCGTAGACCGGCGGGTGAGGATCCTGCAACGGTCGAGGCACGATGCCGATCTCCTTGAGCTTTTTGTCGGCCGTCACCGCATGCGCACCGAAATCGTCGGTGGGGGCAAATCGCCACTCCGTCGGATAGGGGACCTTCCAGAAATCGCCCTGGACGCTGGTCGTTGGCTTCGTCCACAACTCCTTCAGGATCCGCCAATTCTCGTAGAACACGGCGCGGTTGCGCTTGTCGGCTTCTGAACGATCGGAATGGGTCGAGGTCACGTTGATGTGCTGCCCAAAGGTCGCCGTCCAGCGAGCCGTATTACCCCGGGAAAAGCCCGCGAATACGCGCCCGTTTGTGAAGTGATCGAGCATCGCAATGTCCTCGGCCAGCTTCACGGGATTGATGACGGTGAGATTCATCCCGAGCTGTCCGACACGCATCTTCTTGGTGTGCTGCGCCACGAAATAGTCCCACATCAGCGGATTGGTGGTCGCTTCGATGCCTTCCACCTGCAAATGCTGCTCGGTCATGCAAAACCCGGCGTAGCCGAGCGATTCCGCGAACTGCATCTGCTCGCGCAAGCGATCCATCAGGATGCGAAAACGGCCCTTGTCGGAGCCCGCGAGTTGAACGCGCTCGCCGCGGCCGATGAGATAGGGAATGACCAGGATCGTGAATTGCATCGGCGCCTTCAATCCTTGTGGGAACCGGGAGCCCCTTAGCTCAGCACACGCGTATTTACCTCCTTGTTTACCCCTGGCGCGTCTTATTTTCGGTACTCTTCGTCACTCACCTTCTCCATCCAATCGACAGCCTTGCCGTTGAGACGTTCCTGTATGGCGATATGCGTCATCGCTGTCGTCGGCGTTGCCCCGTGCCAGTGCTTTTCGCCCGGAGGAAATGAGACGACGTCACCAGGGCGAATTTCCTCGATGGGGCCACCCTCCCTTTGGACCCATCCGCAGCCCGACGTAACAATGAGGGTCTGACCCAGTGGGTGCGTATGCCAGGCAGTGCGCGCACCTGGCTCGAAGGTCACGCTCGCCCCCCCAACGCGCGCCGGATCGGGTGCGGTGAAGAGTGGGTCTAACCGCACCGTTCCAGTGAAGTAGTCTTGAGGTCCCTTGCCAGAGGGCTGTGAGCCGGTGCGCCTGATTTCCATGGGTTCGGTTCCTTCGTTAGCCACTCATCTTTTGACCCCACCACAGCGGGTGCTCGGGCAAGGATGGCGCCTCCATAGTTTCCGGCCCGAGCGGCCGCCGTCGTACCGCTCGTGGTGGCCGAGAGCGCCGTCGACCCATGAGGATCACCTGTGCGCCTTGAGGTAGCGGAGCACAGGCGCTGCCACCCGCTCCGGGGCTTCGATAAGGATAGCATGTTTGAGGCCATCCAGAATGACGAGTTCTGCATCTGCCAGAGCCTCGGCTATTTGTCGGTTCAGGCGGGGATTGCAACCACCATCGAGTTCGCCCGTCAGCACGAGGCAGGGCACTTTGATCTCGTTCAGCCACGGCGACATTTCGGTCTCGGCGTAGATGCGGAAGACGTTGAGAAATACCTGAGGATCTGTCTCGACGACCTGGCGCTTGCGCGCGGCGATCCGCGCCGGCTGCTCCTTCATAAATTTGTCCGTGAACCATCGGTCGGCCAGAGTGTCGAGGGTTTGGGCTATGCCATTTCGCTCCATGCTCGCCACCACGCCCTTCACCTTGGCGCTATCGTCCTCAGTGCGGAACGCAGCAGTCGACAGCAATCCCAACGTGATGACGCGTTGCGGGTAGGCGCGCGCGTAGGCGGGTCCGATCATGCCGCCCAGCGAGTGGCCGATCACGTGGGCGCGCTCCACACCGAGCCGAGCCCGGAGCGCTTCAAGGTCGGCGACAAGTTCTTCGAGTCCGAACGCGGCGTCCGATTTCGGCGAATCGCCGTGCCCACGCAAGTCGTAGCTGATGCACTGAAAATCGCTCTTGAGGTGCTCGACCAATCCCGCCCACCCCTGACGCCGTGCGCCGATCCCATGCACCAGAAACACCGGCGGACCTTTGCCTTCGATCGAATAGACGCAATCGACCGGTTTGGCTGGTGCTGGCTCCGAGACAAGACGGCCGGCAACCCCCCAATCGTCCTTTCCGACGTCATGGAAGATGACTTGAACGCTCTGCCGGACACCACCGCACGTCGCCACGAAGGCATCGGTCACTGCCTCAGTGAACGCACGCTTTTGTTCGCGGGTGCGACCGGCGAGGAGTTCCACTCTTATCACGGGCATGGGCACCTCCCCTTGGATTTGGGCCGTCGGATTTGGGCCGTTGGATTTCGGCCCTGGATTTCGGCCCTTGGATTTCAGCCGAACGCCCTGGTGGGCGCCCGGAAATGCGGCATCACCTCATCGGCAAATCGATGCATCATCTCAAGCGTCTCACCGGCGCTTTGGCCGTAGCCGCACGGTGCCAGGACCTCATCGATGCCAAGCTCAGCATAGACCGACAGCCGGTCGACAAGCTCAGCGCTCGTGCCAATGAGAAGGTTCTCGGCGAGTT
>JAMXLN010000281.1 GCA_024281145.1 Hyphomicrobiaceae bacterium
CCCGTTCCAGCGGGGCATCCGATACCTTGACCTGAGGCGTTGGCAGCGCTCAGGCTTGCGCTTTAGCTCAGAGCGCATTGGGGGGTGCCCGGCTCGGAACAAAGTAGCGGGCTTGCCGTTGAACGGCGGGAGCTGGAGGAAGTTATGCCGCAGTCCGTCCGCACCGAGCGCATCGAGGAACGGGTGTCGGAAGCCCGCAGACGGGTCGAGGAGCAACGCGCAAAGCTCGAACGTCTGATCGTGCAGGGCGCTGCGACCCAGGCCGCAGAGGACCTTCTGTGCAAGCTCAACCAAGACCTGCGGCAACTTACGAGCCACCCTCGGCCCGCCCCCACCCCCTAGGCCAGCCGCCCGAACAATGCGTGCGATCTACTCCCGTTGGCCGGTCAGCCTCGCAGCGGCCATGATGACGGCGCTTTTGAGCGCCCCTGGCGCGTTGGCACAATCGCCACCCGCCAACGCCCCCACATCCGAGACAACAAACGGCAGCTTCCTGCTCACCGTCGTCCTACGGCACGATCAATCGAAGACCTTGAGTGAAATCAACGAAGGCCTGAAACAGAACGGCTACTTCGAGAAATTTCCGCCCGAGGGCATCGAGGTGGTGTCTTGGTACATTGTGATGGGCCTTGGCCAAGTGGTCACCCTGCGGGTGCCGGCCGAGCGACTGCGCGAGGTCAATCGCGCCATCGAAGAGACCGCGTGGGGCGGCTATCGCACCGAGTTTTATCCAACCTATGACTATAAGGCGATCGCTCAGCAGGAGCGCAAGAGCACAAGGTAGTCGATACCCCGCACTGCTGCCCTTCCGGCGCACGCCGCACGTTTCGCGTGTCAGCCGATTGACATCTTGGGCCGGCAGCCAGCGAGGCCGATCCGACTAGCGCCTCTCGGGCTCGATGGCGATGACGCCACCGGGGCGCGAACGTGCCACGAAGCGATCCCCGTTGCGCGGTTCAAAGTGCTGCATCGCCGAGCCGGCGTTCTCGAAGGTCAGCCGGTCGGCATGGCAGCTGGCATGCGTGACAATCGTCCGCGGGGGCAGCGTGTGGACCTCCTCTCCCAACACGTAGCGCACAGTTTTGCCCGCCTCATTCTCGATGCGGAACTCGACTTTCAGGGATTGAGGGCGGCCGAAGAGCTGGACGGCGATGAACTTTGGATCTGGCCCAGGGGCGCGGGCCAGACCAACGCCCAACTCAGTGGCAGAGGGATTGAGCAGGTTGGCGCGGTGCGGGGGTGAACCCTTCCACCCCTCCACGACCGCCCGTGCAAGCGCTCGCGTTTCGAAACCGCGGCTGTCGAGATTCATGGCAAGGTTCTCAGCCACCTGGCAGTAGTGATAGCCCGCGGTGAGGACCCGCTCGCCCGGTCGACGGCCGTCCGCCTCGTGGGCGAATTTGCCCGTACGGGCCAAATACGCAGCGAACGCGTGCGCGGCCGCCGTCAGGGCAGCATTGGGCTTGACATCGGCAAGCTTGCTCTCGCGGCGGAAGGCGTTCGTCATCTCGACGATGGCGATCTCGGTTTGCGGCAGGTCGGGTAGGCTGGCCATGGGGCTGCAGCATAGAGCGTAACCTGGCAGCGGTATGCCCTCGATCGGCCCCTGCTTTCTGCCTGAGCGTCCGATGCTGCGCCCATGGCATCGCCCTGCTCTCCCGCGAAAGAAGGCCCCGGGACGGCCCTGGGCAAGGCCCCAGTCACGGCAACGGCCCACGGCAACGGCCCACGGCAAGGGCCTCGTGTGCTTGGGGGGACAAGCTGGCAAGAGCGCCAGCGCGGTCCGTGTAGATAGGCAACAAGCCGCCCCCGCTTTGCCGAACCGGTGCAAGCGCGACGCCCGGACACTTGAGATCGGGCGTCGGCGCGGGTAACCAACAGACATGCCCAAGACGACGATTCTCGCGCCCCCCTCACCTCCCCCTATCGAGCCCATCAAGCTCAAAGATGCACTGGAGGAGCGTTACCTCGCCTACGCCCTCTCCACCATCATGCACCGGGCCCTGCCCGATGTGCGCGACGGCCTCAAGCCCGTGCACCGGCGCATCCTCTACGCCATGCGCGAGCTGAAGCTCGACCCCACCGGCGGCTACAAGAAGTGCGCGAAGATCGTCGGCGAGGTCATGGGCAATTTCCACCCGCATGGTGATCAAGCGATCTATGACGCGCTCGTTCGGCTCGCCCAAGATTTTGCCGTTCGCTACCCGCTTGTCGACGGGCAAGGCAACTTCGGCAATGTGGACGGCGACAATGCCGCGGCTATGCGGTACACGGAAAGCCGTCTCACACCTGTGGCCGGTCTGCTGCTCGAGGGCATCGACGAGGAGACCGTCGATTTCCGACCCACCTACGATGGCACCAACCACGAACCGGTCGTCCTTCCGGCCAACTTCCCCAACCTGCTCGCCAACGGCACCGCCGGCATCGCCGTTGGGATGGCGACCAGTATCGCGCCCCACAATGTCGAGGAGTTGTGCAACGCGCTCCTGCATCTGATCAAGCACCCGCAAGCGCACATCGACAAGTTGGTCGAGATGATTCCGGGGCCGGACTTCCCCACCGGCGGTGTAATCGTCGAGCCGCGCGCGTCCATCTTGGAAGCTTACAAGACAGGGCGCGGCGGCTTCCGCCTCAGGGCTAAGTGGGAGAAGGAAGACACAGGGCGGGGTACCTACCAAATCGTGGTCAGCGAGATCCCCTACCAGGTACAGAAGGCCAAACTCATCGAGCGGATCGCCGAGCTGATCGACGAGAAAAAGCTGCCGCTCTTGGGTGACGCGCGCGATGAGTCAGCCGAGACCGTGCGCTTGGTGCTCGAGCCCAAGAGCCGAGCCGTCGACGCCGTGGTGCTGATGGAAAGCCTCTTCAAGCTAACCGAGCTCGAGGTGCGTTTCTCGCTCAACATGAACGTGCTCTCCGCCGGCCAGGTCCCCGGTGTGCTCTCGCTGCGCGACGTGCTGAAGCGCTGGCTCGAGCACCGCCAGGTAGTCCTCGTACGTCGCTCCCAGTGCCGCCTCAAAAAGATCGAGCACCGCATCGAGGTGCTCGATGGCTATCTCATCGCTTACCTCAACATCGACGAGGTGATCCGTATCGTCCGCTTCGATGAGGATCCCAAGGCCAAGCTGATCAAGCGGTTCAAGCTCACCGATGTGCAAGCCGAGGCGATCCTAAATCTGCGCCTCAAGTCGCTGTCGCGGCTGGAAGAGATCGAGATCAAGGCCGAACACGACAAACTCACCAAGGAGCGGCGCGAGATCAAGTCTCTCCTGAAGTCTGAAGAGCAGCAGTGGGACCGCATCGCCGAAGAAGTGAAGGCGACGCGCGAGGCTTATTCCAAGAAAACTGAGCTTGGCCGCCGACGAAGTTCCTTTGCCGAGGCACCGGCCATCGCCATCGATCTCGATCAAGCCATGATCGAGAAGGAACCCATCACGGTGATCCTATCCGAGAAAGGTTGGATCCGTGCCTTGAAGGGGCACATTGACGACACCTCCAAGCTCGAATTCAAGCAGGGCGACGCCCTGAAGCGCGCGGTGCGCGCACAGACTACGGACAAGCTCTTGCTGCTGGCCTCCAATGGCAAGGTGTTCACCCTCGCCGCCGACCAACTTCCCGGCGGGCGCGGGCATGGTGAACCCGTGCGGCTGATGGTGGACCTTGAAGAAAATCATGCCTTTGTCGAGATCTTTGTGCACGAGCCGGGTCGCAGACTGCTGGTTGCCGCCACGTCCGGGCACGGCTTCATCGTTGCCGAGGACGACGTGGTGGCCATGACCCGCAAAGGCAAGCAGGTCCTGAACGTTGATGAGCCAGCGGAAGCCTGCTCCTGCGTGCCAGCGGAAGGCGACACGGTCGCCACCGTCGGGGAGAACCGCAAGATGTTGCTGTTCTCTGTGGACGAGGTGCCGGAGATGAGCCGCGGCAAGGGTGTTCGCCTGCAGCGCTTCAAGGACGGCGGCCTCTCGGATGCGCGCGTCTTCAAAAAAGCCGACGGGCTTTCCTGGCTGGATGCGGCAGGACGCACCTTCAATGTGCCGTTGACGGAGCTCAGAGATTGGGTCGGCGAGCGCGCGCAGGCAGGCCGCCTGGCACCCCGAGGCTTCCCCAAGTCGAACAAGTTCGGGCCCGCATTCTAGGCCCGCATTCTGCGCCCGCATTTTGGGCCCGCATTTTGGGCCCGCATTTTGGGCAAGTGAGCTTCGCAGACGGCCGACTCGAGCCCTGCGGCCCAGGTCCGCCGAAACTTGGCGCCCGCCTCCCCACTTGCGCCCGCCTTCCATCCAGGCGATGGGTAACCTCGACGTCGGACGGGGAGAGCAATATGCGGGCGGGCTTGGTGGTGCTTGCGGCTCTGCTGATCGCCTCGCCCGCGGGACACACGGTGGTAGCGCAGCCCAAATGCAGCAAAGCGGACTTTGAAAGCGTGGTCGACGAGGCGGGGGACGCCCTGCGAGCTCTGGCTCAACAGAATACGCCGCCGTTCCAGGCCAAGCTGCGCCAGCTCAAAACCAAACGCGGGTGGAGTGACGAGCGGTTCCTTGCCGAGGCCGAGCCGCTCGTGCGTGACGAGACGATCGCGGGTTTCGATCGCAAATCGGACGAACT
>JAMXLN010000282.1 GCA_024281145.1 Hyphomicrobiaceae bacterium
TCGGCCTACATCCCAACCAACGTCATCTCGATCACCGATGGGCAGATCTTCCTTGAGACCGACCTGTTCTACCAGGGCATCCGCCCGGCCGTGAACGTCGGGCTCTCTGTGTCCCGTGTCGGCTCCTCGGCCCAGACCAAGGCCATGAAGAAAGTGGCCGGGCGCATCAAGGGTGAGTTGGCCCAATACCGCGAGATGGCGGCCTTTGCACAGTTCGGCTCGGACCTTGACGCCACCACGCAACGTCTTCTCAACCGTGGTGCCCGCCTGACCGAGCTCCTGAAGCAGGCACAATTCTCCCCGCTCAAGATGGAGGAGCAGGTCTGCGTCATCTACGCGGGCGTCAACGGCTATTGTGATCCCATGCCGCTTGAGAAGATCAAGCCCTTCGAGGAAGCCCTGCTGCTCGATCTGCGCAGCCAGAATGCCGGCATCCTAGATGAGATCCGCGACAGCAAGGATTTGTCGGATGCCACGGCGGCCAAGCTGAAGGGCGTGGTCGAGAAGGTCGCCAAGCAGTTCAGCTAGTCGAGTCAGGGGTGGCGGCGCTGGCGCCGCCCTGCCGCAGCTTTAAAGGCACCAATGGCCTCTCTCAAAGACATGCGCAACCGCATCGCCTCGGTGAAGGCGACGCGCAAGATCACCAAGGCCATGCAGATGGTGGCCGCCGCCAAGCTGCGCCGCGCGCAGGAGGCTGCCCTGGCTGCGCGACCTTACGCACAACGCATGGCTGGGGTGCTCGCCAACGTCGGAGCGAGCGTAGCCAATCGATCGGGTGCCCCAGCATTGCTGGTCGGCACCGGCAAGGACGAGGTCCATCTTCTCGTGGTGATGACGGCCGAACGCGGCCTCTGCGGCGGCTTCAATTCCAATATCGCCCGCCTCGCGCGCCAGGATGCCGGGCGCCTGGTCGGGTCAGGCAAGTCGGTCAAATTTCTGGTCGTCGGCCGCAAGGGTGCGGATGCCCTGCGTCGCGAGTGGGGTCGCAACATCCTTGAGCGAATCGACCTCAAGGGCGTCAGGCAGCTGGGCCTTGCTAACGGCCAGGCCATTGCCAACCGGATCCTTGCGCTGTTCCAGGCTGGCGAGTTCGACGTCTGCACGCTTTATTTCTCCGAGTTCAAGTCGGTGATTGCGCAGAAGCCGACAGGCCTGCAGTTGATCCCCGTGCAATCGCCCGATGCGGTGGCGCCCGCCAAGCCACAGGCAACCTATGAATACGAGCCTGGCGAGGAAGAGCTCTTGCAGCCGTTGATTGAACGCAACATCGCAACGCAGATCTTTCGCGGGCTTCTCGAAAATGCAGCAAGCGAGCAGGGTGCGCGCATGTCGGCCATGGACAACGCAACGCGCAATGCCGGGGACATGATCAACAAGCTCACCATCCGCTACAATCGCCAGCGCCAGGCCAACATCACCAAAGAGCTGATCGAGATCATTTCTGGCGCGGAGGCGCTGTGAGCGGCACGCTGGTGGCGATTTGCAAACGATCCAGGGTCAAGCGTGAGCACGACCCGAAACCTGATGACGAGGACCTAGGAAAGCGATGGCAACCAACAAAATCGGCAAGATCCGTCAGGTTATGGGCGCCGTGGTGGACGTGCAGTTCGACGGCCACCTGCCGGAGATCTTGAACGCGCTCGAGACCACCAATCAAGGCCACCCCCTGATCCTTGAGGTGGCCCAGCATCTCGGTGAAAACACCGTGCGCACGGTGGCGATGGACGCGTCCGAAGGCCTGGTGCGCGGCCAGGACGTGACCGACACTGGCCAGCCGATCGCCGTGCCTGTCGGCGATGAGACGCTCGGTCGGATCATGAACGTGATCGGCGAGCCGGTGGACGAAGCAGGCGCCATCAAGACGGCGGTCAAGCGCGCCATTCACCAGCCGACTCCCGCCTATACCGAGCAGTCGACGGAAGCCCAGATTCTCGTCACCGGCATCAAAGTGGTGGACCTGCTTGCCCCCTACGCCAAGGGCGGCAAAGTCGGTTTGTTCGGCGGAGCCGGCGTCGGCAAGACCGTGCTGATCATGGAGCTCATCAACAACGTGGCCAAGGCGCACGGTGGCTATTCGGTGTTCGCCGGGGTCGGAGAGCGCACGCGCGAGGGCAACGATCTCTATCACGAGATGATCGAATCCGGCGTCAACAAGGATCCCAAGAAGAACAACGGCTCCGCCGCGGGCTCCAAATGCGCCCTGGTCTACGGGCAAATGAACGAGCCGCCGGGCGCGCGCGCTCGGGTCGGCCTCTCGGGCCTCACGGTTGCCGAATACTTCCGCGACCAGGGCCAGGACGTGCTGTTCTTCGTGGACAACATCTTCCGTTTCACGCAGGCGGGCTCGGAAGTGTCGGCCCTCTTGGGCCGCATTCCATCCGCCGTCGGCTATCAGCCAACGCTGGCAACTGATATGGGCGCGCTGCAGGAGCGCATCACGACGACGCAAAAGGGATCCATTACGTCGGTGCAGGCCATCTACGTGCCGGCTGACGACCTGACCGACCCGGCGCCGGCCACCTCCTTCGCCCACCTCGACGCCACCACCGTGCTGTCGCGGCCGATCTCGGAGAAGGGCATCTATCCCGCCGTCGATCCACTCGATTCCACCTCGCGCATGCTCGACCCCCGCATCGTCGGCGAGGAGCACTATCAAGTAGCGCGTCAGGTGCAGGCCATCCTGCAGCGCTATAAGTCACTGCAAGACATCATCGCCATTCTGGGCATGGACGAGCTTTCCGAGGAAGACAAGCTGACGGTGGCGCGTGCACGCAAGATCGAGCGCTTCCTGTCACAGCCCATGCACGTCGCTGCGGTGTTCACGGGCCTTGACGGCGTGTTCGTTGACCTCGCCGACACCATCAAGAGCTTCAAGGGGTTGTGCGCTGGCGACTATGATCACCTGCCGGAGCAAGCCTTCTATATGGTCGGCACCATTGACCAAGCGGTCGCCAAGGCCGAGAAGCTGGCCGAGGCGGCCTAACCGAAGGGAGACAGAGGGACATGTCGGCGGATGGCGCAGGAAAGTTTGGAAACTGCTGTGAGGTCCTCAAGGATGTGCTCGAGAGCGATGATTTCGAGCCGCTGATCGCTGAGGACGACGACGGCATCCTCTACATGTCGATCGGCATGGTCGACCCCGAGAAGGAAGAGGACCCCAACATGGTTGACCATCCCGTGTTCTTCTGCCCGTTCTGCGGCTCCAAGCTGCAAACGCCGGAAGAGGTGGACGCCAAGGGCAAAGCCTGATCGGCGTGCGGGAGCGGGCAGCATGGCAGGCACGTTCAAGTTCGAGCTGGTGACGCCAGAGCGCATGGCGCTGTCCCAGGACGCGATCCAGGTGGTCGTGCCGGGCTTGGAGGGCGACTTCGCCGTCCTGCCGGGCCATGCCCCGGTCATCTCGGCGCTGCGTCCCGGCGTCGTGGTCGTCACGCTCCCCGATGCCAGCCGGACGCGCATTTTCGTCAAGGGCGGGTTCGCCGAGGTGGACCCGCAACATCTCACCGTTCTCGCTGAACGCGCGCTCGATGTGGAGGCGATGGATGCGGGCACCATCGCGGCTGAGCTGGCGGCGGCGGAGGCCGAACTTGCTGCCGCCGGCGACGACACGGCCCGCCTCGCGGCCACCTCCGCCCTTGACCAACTGCGAGCGCTGCAAAGGGGCTAACCGCACCCGGGTCAACGAGCCGCGGTCCCGCAAAACTGGCGAGCCGGGTTTACGGCGCGCGCACGATCACGGGCGCGGGCGATGCGAGCTTGGGTCCACCTGTGGCGAGCGGGGCGAGATTAGCCAAGCCACGGCGCGAACTCGCGCACGACCTCGGCGTAGACTTGGCGCTTGAAAGGAACGATGAGACCCGCCAACTGCCCGGCCGCCACCCAGCGCCAGGCTTCGAACTCGGCCTTGCGTCGGCCGCGCGGGGCCACATCGATTTCCTCCTCACGCCCCGTGAAGCGCATGGCAAACCACTTCTGCCGCTGGCCGCGATAGCGGCCCTTGAGGGCGATGCCCATGAGGTCATCGGGCAGGTCGTAGCTGAGCCAGCCCGGCGCTTCCGCCAACACCTCGACGCTCGTGACGCCTGTCTCCTCCTCCAATTCCCGCAGCGCCGCCGCGCGCTGGCCCTCACCGGGCAAGATGCCGCCCTGCGGCATTTGCCAGAAGTGGGCCGCTGGCCCCGCGGCCCACTTGGGCCGCCGTCGTCCCACCCACACGCGATGAGATTGGTTGATCAGCATGATCCCGACACAGGGACGATAGGGAAGGTCGAGGGACTTCTCTGCCAGCATTGCGATCGGCGATCCCGTGCAGCGATTGCGCCAAAGCGCAATCCTTGAGTGATTTGCGGGAATTGTCACGCCAAACCGCTCGCGACGCGCGAGATTGCGGGGCGCAAGGTTAAGCGTTGTTGTGCGGTCGGGCGAAGGCGGCGAAGTTGCGCACGACCTGTTGATAGACACCGCGCTTGAAGGGCACGATGAGGCCTTCGAGTTCGTCGAGGCGAGCCCAGCGCCAGGCGTCGAACTCCTGAGGATGCCCGGGACGCTGCAAGGCGATCTCATGGTCGGGACCGGTGAAGCGCATGGCAAACCACTTCTGCCGTTGCCCCCGATAGCGTCCACCCCAGGCCTTGGGCCGCAGTTCGGCCGGCAGATCGTAGGTGTACCAAGCGGGACTCTCGGCCACGACTTCAACCGAGCGGATACCCGTCTCCTCCTCAAGCTCGCGCAGGGCGGCCTCACGTGGGTCCTCGTTGGCGTCGATGCCGCCCTGCGGCATTTGCCACCAGGTACCGGGACCCTCGGGTTCGGCCGGCGCGTCGAGGCGTCGACCGAGCCATACCAACCCCTCCGGGTTCAGCACCATGATGCCGACGCAGGGGCGGTAGGCTGCGATGAGTTCAGCGTCCTCGCTCATCGCCCCCCTGCCCGTTCACAGCCCCGCCCTTTCACAGCCCCGCCCTTTCACAGACTTGCCGCGGTGCCGGGGGCTCTCCGGCTGGCACCACGCCCCGATGGGCAGCAAAAAAACCGGGGTGGGCGCCGACTGGCACCCACCCCCGATCACCCCTTGCCTGGTGGCGCATGCGGACGCCCTGGTCCTTATTGCGGCCTCACCTGTGGCGGCGTCGACTGCGGGCTCGGCGCGGGGGCACCGTCCGTCTTCGGCGCCTCGGCCCGTTGCGCAGGCGGCAGCGGCTCGCCGCGCAGCATCTTCAGGCCATACTGCAACTGCGCATCCTTTTCCGGTTCCTTCGGCACGTAGTTGGAGGAGCCGGAACCTTCCTTGCCATCCTTCATCTCGCCCTTGAGGTGACCGCGCAGGGAAGCCTCACTTGGCATCCGGCTGCTGGCCTTGGACTGCAACTCCGGCGGCAGCTCCTGATCGACAACCACGTCGGGCTCGATACCCTTGGCCTGAATGGATCGTCCCGACGGCGTGTAGTAGCGCGCGGTGGTCAGGCGAATGGCACCGTTTTGTGCTCCGCCGCCGAGCGGGATGATGGTCTGTACCGATCCCTTGCCAAAGGAGCGCGTGCCGATGATCGTTGCGCGTTTGTGGTCTTGCAGTGCGCCGGCGACGATCTCAGATGCCGAGGCCGACCCGCCGTTGATGAGCACGACAATCGGCTTGCCGTCGGCGATGTCACCGGGGCGAGCGTTGGCCCGCTGCGTCTCCTCAAGGCCGCGGCCCTTGGTGAGCACGATCGCCCCCTTGTCGAGGAAGTCGTCGGAGACGGCGATCGCCTGATCGAGCAGTCCACCGGGGTTGCCGCGCAGATCGATGACGTAGCCCTTAAGGTTCTTGATGGACTTCTTCAAACCGTCGACCGCCTTCACGAGGTTGGCATGGGTCTGCTCGTTGAAGGTCGACACCTTCACGTAAATGATGTCGCCCTCGGCCCGCGCCTTGATGGCGTTGATGCGGATCACGTCGCGCACGATCTTCACGTCGAAGGGCTCATCTCTGCCCTTGCGCACGATGGTCAGGGTGATCGGCGTGTTGACCGGCCCGCGCATCTTGTCGACCGCTTGCTCCAGGGTCAGTCCGACGATCTGCTCGCCGTCCAGATGCGTGATGAGGTCGTTGGTCTGCAGCCCGGCCTTGGCGGCGGGTGTGTCGTCGATGGGGGAGACCACCTTCACCACCCCCGAGCCCTGTTCCATCGTCACTTCGATGCCGAGGCCGCCGAACTCGCCGCGCGTTTGGACCTGCATGTCGCGATAATTTTTGGGATTGAGGTAGGCCGAGTGCGGATCGAGAGCGGCGAGCATGCCGTTGATCGCTGAGTCAATCAGCATGGCATCATCGGGCTTGTCGACATAATCGGCGCGCACGCGTTCCAGCACGTCCCCAAACAGGTCGAGCTGCTTATAGATCTCCGAGTTGGTCGAGGTGGCAGAGTAGGTCCGGCTGACATTCAGAACCGTCGTGGCTCCGGCCAGGCAGGCCAGCATCACGAATGTCCAGAATGCGAAATCCGATTTGCGCGTCATCCTTGCACCTTTCGAGAGGCATCCGACCACCAGGGATCGGGATCTATCGGCTGCTTGTCCTTGCGAAATTCGATGTACAGGATCGGGGCATTGTCCTGAGCCTTGGCCTGCGGAGACTTCGCGGCTGCACTCATCACGCCCACCGGCTCACCGGCGAGCACGAATTGGCCGAGCTGCACGTCGATTTGAGATAAGCCTGCAAGTAGAATATGATAACCCCCGCCAGCATTAATGATCAAGAGCTGGCCGTAGCTGCGGAACTCGCCCGCATAAACGATCCAGCCATCGCTGGGTGATACGACTTGGCCGCCGTGGCGGGTTTCCAGGACGAGCCCGCGCGACTGACTGCCGTATTGGGTCTTCTCCCCGAAGGTGAGCACGCGTCGGCCCTGGGCCGGCAGCGGCAGCAGGCCCTTGGCCTCGGGGAAAGGTATGGCCGGCTTGATCCGACCGGGCGTCAGCATCGCCACGCGGTCGCCGCC
The DNA here is from genome assembly GCA_024281145.1 of Hyphomicrobiaceae bacterium. GTDB lineage: Bacteria > Pseudomonadota > Alphaproteobacteria > Rhizobiales > Hyphomicrobiaceae > AWTP1-13. Next base: position 6,981 of record JAMXLN010000282.1, read on the forward strand.
GGGCGCGAGCACGACGGAGGGGTCGCGCGCTTCGCCGGCCGGGGCCGGGGGCGCAGCCTTGCCATCGCTCTGCTGAGCGGTGCCCGGCTGCGGTCCAGCTGCCGCAACCTCCTGGTCGTAGGAGCCAAGACCGGTCTTGTCGGCCACCTCCTTGTCGAGCTTGGAAATGAGCTCGCTCAAGTCCGACACGCTCCTGGAAATGTCGGTTGCCGCCTTGCGCACCTGCGCCAGCTCCTCCTGGCGCTCGGCCAGCGATTGGCGCTTTGATTCTTGCAAGCCGGCGAGCCGCATGCGCGCGTCGTTGAGGCGCGTCGTTTCGGTGCGCAATCGTTCGCCTTCCGTGCGGATGCTGCGCGTCACCCGCGCCAGATCGGCAAGTTGCTCGGTGAGGGCTTTGGCCTCGCCGCCGAGCTCGCTGAGGACAGGCGCGAGCAGCGTCCCGCTGCGAAAGGAGGAGAGCACGTCCTTGCGGCTCGCCACCATCACCGGCGGCGGATTTCGGCCCATGCGCAGCATGGCCCCGAGCAGCGTCGAGATAGAGCCACGGCGCGCCTCCAGTGTCTCGCGCAGATGCGCTTCTTGGACGTCGAGCTCGCCCAGGCGGGATTCGATGAGGTTCAGTTGGCCCTCGCTCTGCTGCACGAGCTTGGCCGTTTCCACGAGCCGCGCGTTGATGCGCTCGCGCTCGACATTGATCTTGTCGACGTCGGCCTGAAGGTCCTTGGTGCGCCGTTCCTTGACCTCGAGCCTGCCACGCTCGCTCTCGAGCCGTTTGCGGGCTTCGTCGGGAGTAAGAGCGCTCTGCGCGACGGCCAACCACGGAAAGGCGATGGCACAGGCCAGAACGCCCCCCAAGGTCGGCAGCCGCCGCGCGCGCGCTATGACTTTGCCCAATCCGCCCTCAATGCCCAATCCGCTCTCGCGATGCCGATCCGCTCTTTATGGCAATCCGTTCAGGGAGCCAACCGCC
>JAMXLN010000283.1 GCA_024281145.1 Hyphomicrobiaceae bacterium
AGAAGTTGGAGGTGGTCTACCAGCGCGCCATCACGGCCGTGCAGGGCGTCTCGCTGGTCGTGCCACAGGGGCAAATCGTCGGCATTCTCGGCACCAACGGCGCGGGCAAAACCACGCTGCTGCGGGCCATCTCGGGTTTTCATGGCATCGATGATGCCCGCGTCACCGACGGCAGCATCTCATTCAAGGGGACGCGCATCGACAACGGCGAGCCGCACCGCATTGCGCGCGCCGGGATTGCCCTGGTGCCGGAGCGCGAGAAGGCGTTTCCCAATCTCACGGTGGCTGAAAACTTGATGGTGCCGGTGGGCGCGCGTGCGAGTGCCGCCGAGCGGCGCCGGTGGGAGGATAAGGTCGTCGCGTTCTTCCCGAAGCTTGGGGAGCTGCGTGTTCGCCTGGCTGGATTGTTGTCCGGCGGGGAGCGACAGATGCTGGCGATCGCCTCCGCGCTCGTGTGCAAACCTGAGCTCTTGCTCATAGATGAGCTGTCGCTGGGCCTGTCTCCCGTGGTGGTGGACGACCTCAGGGTGCGGCTCCTGGAGATCAAGCGCGAGCTCGGTATCACCGTGGTGCTGGTCGAGCAGAGCGCGGCGGTGGCGCTGGAGATTGTCGACTACGCCTACATCCTGGAGAACGGTCGCACCGTGCTCGACGGCGACGCGGCCAGGTTGAAGAGCCATGCCGATATCCAGGAATTCTACCTGGGCCGCACCAGCGGTGGCACGCGCCGCAGCTATCGGGAGGTGAAGCAGTACCGCCGCAGCCGGAGGTGGTATGGCTGAACTCGAAGTGGATGATCTGAGCCTGCGTTTTGGCGGTCTCACCGTGTTGGAGCGCCTCTCGTTCAAGGTTGGCCCGGCCGAGCTCTTCGCGCTGATCGGGCCTAATGGCGCCGGCAAAACCAGCGCCTTCAATTGCATCAACCGTATCTACCGGGGTGAAGGCCGCATCCTTTTCCGCGGGCAGGATATTTCACGGCTCGACCCCTGCGCGGTAGCAAGACTTGGACTTGGTCGCACGTTCCAACACGTTGAATTGTTCCCGCACCTGAGCGTTCTCGACAACATCATGGTGGGGCGGCATCCACGGCTGACCACCAATCCACTCCAGCGCATGCTGTTTTTGCCCGTCGTGCGCCAAGAGGAGGTCACGCATCGGGAGGCGGTGGAGCGTATCATCGAATTTGTGGAGCTGGAGCGGGTGCGGCATGTACGTGCTGGCACGCTGCCGTTTGGCATTCAGAAGATCGTTGGGCTCGCCCGCGCGCTGGCACTGGAACCGTCGCTCCTGCTGCTCGACGAGCCCTCGGCCGGCCTTACCCGCGACGAGCGGGACGACTTGGCGCGGTTCATTCTCCGCATCAAACACGATCTCAAGCTCCCCATGATTTGGATCGAGCACGACATGCAGATGGTGGCGGACCTCGCCGACCGGATTCACGTGCTCAATTACGGCAAGACGCTTGCGTCCGGAGCACCGGAAGTGGTGTTGCAGGATCCGGCTGTCATTGCCGCCTATTTGGGGACGGCGCGGGCTCGGTGACGATCCTTGCCATCGCCGGCAACGGGCTGCGTTGCCCGCGCTGCGCCGGCGTCCACACCCCTGGATGTCAGCGCTCGGTTATCCCTTGTATGCCGTACGGAACTTATGCCTCGACCCGCGCGCCATTCAAGATGTCCCAGGCGGCGTTGATCTGTTTCAGGCGCAGTTCGCGCATTTGCCGGTCGGGCTCATCTTTTGCGTGGTCGGGATGCCAGTTCAAGCGCAGTCCGTCGACGATCCTCTTGATGACGATCTGGGTTGCGTCGGGTGTCACGCCCATGCCCAGAACGCTCAGTGCGTCGGCGCGGTTGCGGGGGATCCAACTCGGGCTGCGAAGGAACGTCGATCCGGATTCAGCCGGCGCTGCAGGCGGCCCGGCATTGGGTTCACCGTTGGCGCTGATCGTGAGGGCGTTCTGCGCAGACGCCAGGGACACGGATGCGAACTCTCGCGATGCCGCACCGGCCCGATGGGCGCGCTCATGCTTGCGCAGCCAGGCGAACGCGCCTGCCGTGAACGCGGCGACCATTGCCAACCCTGCCAGCATCGCAACGGGTGTACCCGCCATGCTGATGAGGCTGACCTCGATCGATTGAGTGGTGCCGGGGCCTTCCCGTGCGGGCGCCGGCGGTAGCTGCTCGGCAGCCTGTTTGAGAGCCGGTGCCCCGAACTTTGCGGCGCCTTCTTCGGCCTTGGACGGCGGCTCCTCAGGCGGTGGCGGTGCGATCTCCTGGGGCGGCACGGGGCGGTTGATGATGGTTGGATGTTCAGCCGTTCCTGCCGGGGCCGGGGTCACTGCCGGGGCCGGGGTCACTGCCAGGGCCGGTGCCGGGGCCGCAGGCGCGGCCGCCAGCGCCGGGGGCGGCACCTTCGAGGTTTGCTCGGGCGGTGCGGCCTGCCGCTTGGCTACCTCCTTTGTCGCCTCGCGCGGCGGCGGCGGATGCGATGGCACCGCAGGAGCCGGTGGCAGGCCCGACGCCACCTGTGGGGGACCTCCGCTGTGGGGGGCGCCACTTGCGACGAAAAAGCCCCCCGTACCCAGCATCGGGGCAAAGCCGGCCGGCATTTCGACGACCGCGGGCGGTATGCCGACCCTGCGCTCCGCGCAATAGCGCGCGAACTGCCGCGCCTGCCAGCGGTCCTCATAAAGACCCACTCGCCCGCAGGGATCGCCCGGTGGCATGTTCCACCACGGACCCATCCGCACGCGCACCTGACCGTTCTCGATCCAAGCGCGCGGATTACGCGGTCCATCAGCTGCCACCGCTACCGAGGCCCACGGCACGCGCGCGCCGTTGCATTCAAGGTCAAAGCGATGGACCGTCCATTGTTTGCACGTGTCCGGATGGACGGGTGAACACGCCGAGAAGGTGCGCTGTTCGCGCTGGCCCAGAATCCGATACCCTTCGTCCGGGGAGGGCGTAAGAACGGGCCGGCCGGCAATCATCGAGCACCGGAACGGCATGACGAGCATCTCTTCGGCGCGCGATGCCGTGGCGCAGATGGCAAGAAAGGCGCCGAGAATTCCGCAAATCGGAGTGCGCCAATTGGCGTACATGCGTTTCGCCCCGTCACTGCAGAATCGTTAGTTTATCGCCAAATTGTGTTCGACCTTGGCGGCTTTGTGGCGGATTTGCCTATTGACGGGGTGCTGCGGCATCGAGGCCTCGCTACAAGGGGCGAAAAGAGCTCCGGAACGGGGGTCTTGAGCGCCCCAATCCATCGACGGCGCCTGTTTTTGCGGGCGTCCGGGGCCTTGCTTCGTCTCCAGATACGCGCGCCCCTTCTCTTTCGGTAGCGAGAGGTGGCAGAGCACAAAGGCCACATCAACAGCCGTCGCTAGCCTGTGTCCCGGTTGTGTTCCCCAACGGTGACCGTCCTCAGCTGCACGTCAAGTCGGCGAGCTTGGTGCTTAGGCAGTGAGCGCCGGCAAACCTCGCGAGCGCGCGTGCTGGCGTCGACTGCCCACGCCTCCCTTCTAAGACGAAGGCTCCACGACTGGCATGCTTGGCTAGCGGAGAATGATCGTGTCACGCTTCTGACGGCGCGGTGGATTTCGCAAGCCGGAGGACGACCACAATCTGCCCTGCTTTGCTTGCTTGCAGCCACCCATTGGTCCACCAATCTGCACAGATTGGCGCGAGGATTGCCAGATCGTCGACACTCCCCAACGCTCACTCGCGAATGCCAACGTCGCCAGGGGTTGCCGCGGTTCATTGACGAACGCTTGACAGTCGCCGCCGGCATCCCGACCCCGACGGCATCATCGGCTGCCCTATAATGGTGGCGTATTTGCGAAATGCTGTCCGTTCTGCAAGGCAATTGGCATTGCGCGGGGCTGCCATTGAAGGATGTTCCAAACGACGGAAACGGAGGACTTAGCCCGTTTCAGCGGCGCAATAGTTTTTCGGGCTGGGTCGGGCAGAACCTCGTCACTGGAATGGAGAGTCCCACATGCGACCTTCAGCACCTTCAACAACAGGCGCTCTACTTCTGCTCAGCCTCCTTTCTCCTGCTGCGCAGGCGCAAAACGCTACCACGCCGCCCACAACAGCCCCGAGCCCGTCCTCACCGTCACTGCACGAAGCTCGCGCCAAGATGCGCGCTGCGTGCGCCGGTGACGTGCAGAAGTTCTGTGCTGGCATCGAGCGCGCCAATGGGGCTTTGCGCCAATGCCTGCGCGATCATAGGGCCGAGCTATCGAGCGACTGCATCGCCGCGCGAGCGGGCCTGCGCAGCCTCAGGGCCGCTGAAAAGGCGAAGGACAAGAGTTAAGGCGGGGCCAAACGACAGGCCCCGTTCCCGCGCCTGACATGGGGTCAACCTTTTTGGCGCATGACCTCGTCCGTCCACAGTTTCGTGCCCATTGTTGGGCTGTTAGCCGCGCGCGGGGAGGGTCGAACTCACCAAACCAGGCCAGCGCGCACCGACGAAGCTGCCAGTCTGACGAGAGCTGAGCACCTTGGGGTGTGGTGGGGACGCCCGCCATCTTTACCGATTGTGGGAGCGAATATGCGCTGGAGACTTGGCAGGGCGATTGTTCTTTCCGCGCTCGGCGTGGGCCTCGTCGTCGCGAGCCTTCTGTTCCTGCTGCTGCGAGCCAATCCGCTCGAAGGCAAGATCGTGATGGCCACCGGAAACGCCACCTACCATGATCTCGCCACCACCTACCGCGCCGATCTCGAAGCCTATGGCGTCGGCCTGGAGCTTCGCGACACCACTGAGGGCTTTGCCACGCTTCAGGCTCTCGTGGATGACAAGACCGGAGTGAACGCAGGGTTCGTCAAGGGTGGCCTGGTCGGCAGCTTGCAGGGACGTCTCGCCAGTGACAAGGCCAAACAGTGGCGGCAGCAACAGCTTGGCAAATGGTTGTCCATCGGGCGCGTGCTCTATGAACCGATTTGGGTCTTCACGCGCGGCGATCTTCCCATTCAAAGCCTGCGAGATCTCCAACACCGGCGCATCTTGATCGGCCTGCGCGATGGGGGAACGCGCCGGATTGCGACGCAGTTGTTGGCAGCCAATGGCATCGGGCCCGCCAATGCCACGCTCATCGAAGAGATCCTGGCGCCCGACGCGGCGCAAATTCATGCCGGGGCCGCGGACGCGGCCATTCTTATCACCTCACCCGACTCCCAGCGCATCCAACAGCTCTTGCGCGTGTCAGACATTCGGCTGATGGATTTCGCGGCCGAGGTGGACGCTTATATCAATCGTTTCCCGGCGCTCTCCAAACTCGTGCTGCGGGAGGGGGCCGTCGAGTTCGACCCTCTGTTGCCGTCCGCAAATATCACGCTGCTGGCAACGTCCGCCGCCGTCGTGGTGCGCTCCGATCTGCATCCTGCCCTCGTCAGTCTTCTCACCCACGCACTGGTCCACAACCCAAAATCGGGCTTCGACAACTCTGGCGATCCCGTGCTGTTCTACAAATCGGGGGAATTTCCCTGGGCGCACGATCCAGAATTCAGGTTTTCGAACGAAGCGCTCAGCGTGCACAAGAGCGGGGAGCTGCCCACGCTGTTGCGGGTCGTTGCTCCCCTCAACAAGCGCCTCGGTTTGCCGTTCTCGCTCACGGCTTTTGCCAACACACACGGCGCGCAGACCATTTTGCTGTTGATACCACTGTTTGCCATCGCTCTGCCGCTGATTAGGGCCGTTCCAGCATTCTATGTCTGGAGCATTCGCCAGCGTTTGATCTACTGGTACCGGCAATTGACGGCGCTGGAGCGGACGCTTGAGCAGCCCGACGCCGCCCTCCACATCCGCGCCCGTCGCGCCGATCTTGAACGCATCGACGCGGCGGTCAGGAGAATTCGCATTCCGATCTATTTCGCCGATCAGGTCTACAATTTGCGCGGCCACATCGACTTCGTGCGGCAGCGTCTGGCCCTCTTGTCCGACGTTGCCCCGGCCCTGGCGGCCGAGTAGCCGCCGGACTTTCCTGGCAGTTCCTGACCGGAGCCTGACACGGGACTATGAGTGTCCTTTCGCGTCACGGCGCTGTCGAACTCACGCCCAAATCGCTGCGCTTGCCTTGCAGCCCTGCGGGGACAGGTGGAAAAGGAGTTCGTCATGCGTTCAAAACTTAAGTGGAGCATCGCCGCCGCTGCGTTGCTTGGGGTCGTTGCCGCCGGCTCAAGCGCGGTTGTTAAAGCACAGTCGGCCCGAGAAGCTGAGATGGTCGGCTTCCATCAGCTGTGTGAGCGCGGTGACCGCAAGGCTTGCGTGCGTTTCGGCATCCTGATTGGCGAGAACCGCGAGCGGCACGTGGAGTGGCGCCGTGCCCATCCGGAGTTCTGGTGGTGGGAGCGGTGAGCGTCTCACCTCAATTTTCTGTTGGGCCCGGTTGCAGAGAACCGGGCCCTTTGCCTCGTTCCTTTGGGTGCGCAACGCCGGTGGATCCATTGGCGATCGCGCGTTGCTGCGAGCCAAGCGCGTGGAAGGCGTCGCGGCAGCTCAACGCGGCTTGAGCGATCCAAAAAATGCGCGTGCCGGCCCACACGACCGCGCCGGCAGCGGCGGCATAGATTGAAGCAAGGACGAGAATAGCCTCACCCCGCAGGGGGATGCCCGTGCTTTCGAGACCGACCACGACCGCAATTGCCCAATACCCGTAGGTCGTAAGAATTGCTGTGGATGCTCGTGCACTCAGGCGTCGCCGTCGCGGAACGTCCGAGCGCCAAACGCGATGGCGAGACAGCACCGATTCCGACCGTTCTCATGCAGCAATGGAGGCGCCGAATTCGGCTCATCACTCAGTGATGGCTTGCACTGCGCTCGCCTACAAACTCAGCGAGCTTAACGCCGTGCTCGGCGGCGATCATTTCGGCTGCCTTCTCGCCGATCATGATCGAGGGTGCATTGGTATTGCCGCTGATCACGTTTGGCATCACGCTGGCATCCGCCACCCGCAATTGTGCCACCCCGCGGACCCGCAGCCGTGGATCGACGACATCGCCGATACGGCAGGTCGATGTTGGGTGGTAGACGGTCAGCGAGAAATGCAGGGCGAAATCTTCAAGCAACGCGTCGCTGGGTTTTGCACCCGGTTCGTAGTCATGCTTTTCTGCCAGGAACGGCGGCACCATCAGCTGACCGAGTTTGCGGTTTCCCGGCCAGTGAGCCGCAATGTCGAGGGAACGGCGGATTGCAGCCACCATGACCTTCATGTCGTGCGGATCGTCAAAGTAGTTCATGCGTATGGTCGGATGAACGCTGGGATCGGCGCTGGCGAGGGTGATCTCGCCTTGGCTATGCGGCAATACCGGATTTGCGAGTAGGACCAAATTTTCCGCGTCGGGCGCCAGGCGTTTCGACACGTCGTCAAAAAATCGCGCGGTGTCGACGTTCAGGATCAAGCGCATGAAGTCGTCATTGGCCCCGGTCACAAAGCACATGATCTCCGTGTCGTGACTGTGCAGATCGCCGAGGCCAGTCGAACAGAAGACGACGGCATCGACAAGCGATGACGCGGCCAGGCCGCGTCCGGTTGCCTGCCACTCGGCGAGCCGCCGTTCTGCTTCCTGCTTTAATGTTTGGAGTTCGGGTGAAAGCTTTGCATCTTGGGCGTGATCGGCGGGGAGCGGCCCGGCAGGAGCACGCAGCGCATCGGGACCCATGGATAGCCCGATTTCGGTCGCAGGCACGCCAATACCTGGGGCGGGATAAACCAGAGGACACATCAGATGGTCCCTTAAATGCTTGCCGACATGGGGTGAGTCGACAAGACAGGAAACCCCGAGGGCTTCCACTTCCTGCCGCGGCCCGATCCCGGACAGCAACAGCAGATGCGGCGAGCCGATAGCGCCGGCGCTCAAGATTACCTCCTTGGCGGCGTGCGCCACCACGGTCTCGCCGGCAGCGGTACGGTATTCGACGCCTGTAGCTGTGATTTGTCCCGTCTGGCCTTTGAAGAGAATTCGCCTCACCTGCGCGCCGGTGATGATCGTCAGGTTTGACCTGCTCTCCGGCTCTCCTGCAAGAAACGCAACATAGGTGCTTGATCGCTTGCCGCCGCGTGTCGTCGTCTGGGTTAGCGACACGAAGCCCGCGGCACCGCCGCGGTCGCGGCCGTTATAGTCGCCGCGCGGGATGCCAGCGGCGACCGCCGCCTCCACAAATTGCTGGGCAGCCGGCAGCACCGGAGCGCGGACAGAGACGCCAAGCGGTCCCGTGCTGTTGTGCGCCGGCGTATCGACGACAATCTCGTCGCTGGGTGCCAAACCCTCGCTTTTGCGGAAATACGGCAGCACGTCGGCATAACTCCAGCCGGCGGCGCCCCCTTCCGCCCAGGCATCGAAGTCGCCGGGGTGACCACGCACATACACCATGTAGTTGATACCGGACGAGCCGCCGAGCATCTTGCCGCGCGGCACCGGCATCCGCCCACCGTTGAGGCCAAGTCCGGCTTTGCCAGGGTCAGCGGTGTACATCCAGTCCGTTGTTGGGTTTAGTTGCATCGCTGCCGGGGCTATCGGCAGGGAGGAGATTTCGGGTGGCCGGTCGCCCGCCTCAATTAGCGCCACCTGGCACGCGGGGTCTTCGGAGAGACGCGAGGCGATGACAGCTCCGGCGGACCCGCCGCCCACGACGATAAAATCGAACTCCGCAGCCATGACATTCTCCCTGTTCAATCTGCTGGCGCGGTGTTTCCGGCCACCGTTGATTTGGAAAATTTACCGGCTCCGTGTGGAGAGCGCGCTCGACCCCACCATGTCACAGAACATGATGGTGAGTTGGCGACGTTCGGCGGCATAGCTGGTCGCGCTGGTTGACGCCGTCCGAAGCGTCGAAGATGGCGCTGGAGTGATGCTTCCAGTCGCGACGCTTGCGCCGCACTCAGAACAGAAACTGTCCTCCGAGAGTATGGCATGTCCACAGTTTAGACAGGCACGCCGCAGCGCAGTGCCACACTTCCTGCAGAACTTACTGCCTTCAAGTACCTCGGTGCTACACCGTGGACACTGCAAGAGGCCCGCACCTCCTCGCGTGTTTCGTGAGTATAGGCGTATTTTTGACCAGAAAGGAAGGCTGCGCAGGCCCACGTGGTTTATAGTAAAGCGAGCGCTGCCCATTCGTCCTCTCACGCCAAGGCCGAGGCCCCACTGCGAGCGGTGCGAGTATCGCTCGCCCCGGCGGCACTCGCGCCGTTCATCATCCGGCGGAGTGCCGGCGCTTCGAGCAACGTACTGCGGCGGCCCAGCAACGGATCTCACGCAGTGTCAGGGCGCGAATGAACCTGCGAACCAGATTTGCCACCGCAGCTCATGATGAGTGGAATGAATAGAGTGAGCACGATCGCCCTTTCGAGCTCCGCTTGGTAGTACTGCATCGCGCTTGTCGTCAGCATCTCCGACAGAAAAAGTGCGCAGACCGCTGCACGTCTTCAGTGCCTTGCGATGATGGCATCGATGACGTCGTCCACGGTAGCGATGCCGAGTACGTGACCTCCCCGGCACGGCCAGATCGTACTTTGAGAGAATCCGCGCCACCTCCTCGCGATCGGGAAGTGGAGAGACCGCGATCGGTCGATAGGGACGCGCGGCGTCAACTACCATCGCTTTTGGATCGCTGATGACCAGTCGCCACAGGTCATGACCTTGACCCGAAGCTTCGTTTCCGGATCGACCAATCGTGGCTTGGACAGAAGGGATCGCGCGGTGAAAGCGCCGCCAGTTTCCGGCAACACCCGATACCCATGCTTGGCGCGGAGATAGGCGCGGATACTGGCACGGGAACTGGCACGAATATTGGCGGAGATGCCGATGCCACGAGGATCGCGTGCGCCGACACTGGGTCCAGCGCCACCCTCGACACCAGTTTTCGCGCATCCGACGCGCAGGGCAGGGCTGCCGCGGGTCTAGCGACCGCGCAGATTTGTGCACCATGCCGTGCGCTTCGCGCCATTCCCAAGGTCGAGGGCTGTGGAAAAAACTTTGGTAGAAATTTACGCGGCCGCCCCGGTGCGCTTACGCCTCACATCTCCCCCGCAAAACGCTCGACCCCGGATGAGCAGGGATGCGAGAACCGCGGGGTCGTTATAAACGTTTGCGTCGACGTGGCTCGCAATTTGTTCGGCAATCTGCCGCTTTGCCCGATTGACGTGCGCGGTTGTCACAGAACCGTCCTATCGGGCCTGTGCCGCCTCTTGGAAGGTGACGGGAGATTGGGTGTTCCATCAAGGCGTTGCGCGCCGAAGTGAAAGTACATTTGAGGCGCTTCTCGGGGCAAGCACGACGTGGTCAAATTCTTTATGGCGTTCAACCACAGCTTGCCTGCGGCTCAAGGTCCGGCGTGACGCGAAGAGTTGGCCTTCCTTGAGTCTGGCTCCTGCGTTGGCGAGCCCGCGTGGTGCCATGTGGATAAGCTCGCGCGCCCTCAGGACTGTGGTGGGGACCCCAGCAAGACTGCTGCAGCGACGCGCGCCATTCCCTGCCGCATACGCCAGATTTCGTTGACATGGACGAAGTAGGCGTTGCCGCAATTCAAGATGCGTGGAGCGCGCGCGCCACCATGAAACTCATTGCGCGTTTGCGCAGAGCGGCGGAAGCCCGCCGGTTGCGCCCAGGGGCGCGGCTCAGCGCCGCGTTTCGACGACGCCGCGTTGTGGCTCGGTTGTGACAACCTTGTCGAGCTTCTCTTGCAGTGGCGCAAATCTCGTCCAACCGGGGACCGAGGCGGCAAGGTTCACGTCCTTCCATTTTTCGTGATAACCCGGCTCGTTTTGCAGACGCGGCAGACGATCGAACAAGTAGTTGACCATCCGGACCAGGCGACTATAGCGGTCCGATCCCTTCGGCCAGTCGTACACGGCCAGCACGGCTGGCACGGATATGGTGGGTATCCTCTGGCCCTCTTTGATGAGGTTTGGATAATCCGAGGGTTCGAGGTAGCCGGGCGAGTAGTA
>JAMXLN010000284.1 GCA_024281145.1 Hyphomicrobiaceae bacterium
GGCCCGAGGTAAAGCGGGCCATTGCCGCAGGGCGAGTCCGGCCCATGGACACCATGCCGCCATTGACCGAGGCCGAGGTCGACGCCGCCACCCATATCGTCGGACAGCTCGGGGTCGAGGCGTTCACACGCGCGCTTGAAGCCGACGTCGATGTCGTGGTGCTCGGTCGCGCCTGCGACACCGGTATATTCGCCTCAATCCCAGGGCTGCTTGGTTTCCCCGCTGGGATCGCCACGCATATGGCCAAGATCATCGAGTGCGCATCGCTGTGCTGTGTACCAGGCGGACGCGATAGCATCCTCGGCATTCTCGACGAGGAGGGCTTCGAGCTCGAGAGTATGGCGCCAAGCCGCGCGGCCACACCGGCGAGTGTCGCGGCCCACAGCCTCTACGAGCAGGCCGATCCCTACGAAATCCGCGAGCCGTCCGGGCGTGTGGACCTTGCCCAAGTGACCTACCGCGCGATCGATGAGCGACGCACGCGGGTGGAGGGTGCGATCTTCGAGCCGGCCGATCGGATAAGCCTCAAGTTGGAGGGCGCGTCCATGATCGGCTATCGCGCTCTGCTGATGGCCGGTGTGGCCGATCCGCACTTCATTGCCCGCCATCAAGAGATTTTTGCCGCCGTCGCGCACGTCGTGCGCGATCTCGTGTGCGAGGATAAGGCGGAGGATTACCGTCTGAGTTTCCGCCTCTTCGGTGTCGATGGTGTGCGTGCCTGGACAGAGCCGCCCGCACAGATGCCGCGCGAAGCATTCGTCATGGGCGAATGCATCGCGCCCACGCCCGAGCGGGCCGAGGAGGTGGTCCGGACGACCAAGCAATACCTGCTGCATCACGGCTACGAGGGGCGCCTCTCGACGGCAGGCAATCTGGCATTCCCATTTACGCCGCCCGAACTGGTCGTTGGCGAAGCCTACCGTTTCAACGTGTTCCACCTGATGGATGTCGAGGAGGACATGTCGCGCTTGTTCCCCGTCGAGCGAGAAACAGTGAAGTAGCGTGAAAGGGTCGGAAATCGGACCTCAAAATCCGCTGTTCGTGTGAGCAACCATTGAAGCGCGGCCACGTCTTTGCGCCCAGCGCCGGCTAAGCAAGTGGAAACGCCGATCCGGGAGGTAGATGGGGAGTGCCCTGAGGCGTGTGGACCGCACGCGCAACTTGCGGGCGTGCCCTCAACGGCAAGGTAGGCGGAAATCCACGTGGTAGTGTTCGTCGTGACGAACCCAGGCCTGCTGCTTGTTGAAGGCAAGGTGGCTCAGTACCTGACGGCCGGACTTTGTGGCGGCAAGCCTTGGCTGCAGGTTGACGTCGAAGATGACGCGTCGAATGCCGATGCCGTGCGCGTGGGCTGCCCGTTCGAGTGCCAACAAATGCAGCGCCATCGCTTCGAAATCGATCGTGTTTGCCCCCGATCGTCCGTTGCGATCGAATTGGATGGCGTAACCCATCAGATTGAATGACGAGATCGGCAGGAGCGAAACTTTCCCGTCCTGCGTTCGCACGGGCACAAAAAAATCCGCCGCGGTTCCGTTGGCGTGCCCCTTGTGCGGGGGAAAACGGCCGCCCGTCGCCCAACCGCTTTCGCCGTAGATAAACCGCAACTCGGGGTGCGACTGGGCCAACTCTGCGTACGCATCGAGCATGACATCCCGCACGACGCTGTGCACGTACGTGCGGCCCAGTCCAAAGCCGAGCATGCTGTACGCGCGATAGTTCTCTCCGGAGTAGGGAAGCCGCCTACCCCGTTCCAGCCGGCCGTGTGCTGCGTCGCCGTAGCACACGCTCGGCTGTTCATGGTCGCCGGTGATGTTGCCGGCAACGCCAGACACACTGAGGATAGGCGTTGCGCAGAGCGCGAGGAGAATGCGACGGAGGCTCATGGGATGCTCTATGACAATCCCGCGACAATCCCTGACATTAGTCATGGCGAATGTGGCATTCCTCGGCGCGCACCACGGTAACGAGGCCCGAGCTCGGGCATCCCCTTGCAACTGCTAACGATTTGGGTTGTGCGTGATCCTGGCTGACGCTCCGCCGCCTCGCTAAAGCCATGGCCGGGGGCTTCATCCCTCGCAACGTCCAAGCGTCGCTCCCCGCGTGTCGCCCCGTGGCCGCGTAGAGGTGAAGGTCACCGACGCTGAGGCATGCCGCGCCACTGTGCCGTGCCTCGCCGCATCGTCTCGCCGGGATAGCCGGAGGCCCAGTGCAACCGCCGCAGTCGGCGTTTCCTTGAGCTTGGTGGGAGCGATGGAATTTTTGCGCGAAGGCCAGCCCGCGCAAAGCGCGCAACGCAACCAAGCTTGCTAGCCCCCGACCAACGCCGGGAGGAGATAAACCTCGCTGCCCTCCGGGAGCGGCGCAAGAAAGGCACCACGGTAGATCGTGCCGTTGACGGCAACCGCGACACCACGGTCGAGAACCCCCCGCAACTCAGGATAGAGCTCGCCCAGCCGTGCGAGCAGCTCGCGGATGGTTGCTGCTTCCACCTCGAACTCGGTCACACCACCGGCCTGCGACATGAGCGGGCCGCCGAGCCTTACCCGCAGCATGCCGCACGCCTCGCCTGCTCAATCATGCCTGCCTGACCTTGGCGCCCTTCTATTCCGCCGCAGCGCTGTGGTTCTTGCCCTTTGTGCTCGCGACGATCGCCTGAAGTACGCGCGGCGGCGACATCGGTACATGCGTCAATCGCACGCCGGCCGCTGCAGCGATGGCATTGGCGACCGCCGCCAAGGGCGGCACGATCGGTGTCTCACCCACGCCGCGCACGCCATAGGGATGGCCGGGATTGGGCACCTCGACGATGACCGCATCAATCATCGGCACGTCGGATGCCACGGGAACACGGTAATCAAGAAAGCTTGGGTTCTGCAGTCGTCCGTCCTCGCCGTACCAGTACTCCTCGTTGAGCGCCCATCCGATCCCCTGAACGGCGCCACCCTGCATCTGGCCTTCGACGTAGCTTGGATGGACCGCTTTGCCGGCGTCCTGCACCACGGTATAGCGCAAAACCTTTACCGCGCCCGTGTCTGGATCAACCTCAACGTCGCAGATGTGCGTGCCAAAGCTCACACCAGCCCCGTCGGCGTTATATTCGAAATGCCCCGCGATCGGCCCGCCGGTACTCGAAAATTGCGTCGCAATCTCTTTGAGCGAAAGGGGTTTGAACTTGCCTGCATTGGGCCCGGCTGGTCGCGCCGCGCCGTTCTCCCAGGTTACCGCGTCTGGAGCGATCCCCCAAATCGCGGCGGCGCGTGCACAGAGCACCTTGATGGCGTTGCGCGCCGAGTTGATCACGCCAATACCGGCGGAGAAGGTGACCCGACTGCCGTCGGTCACGTCGTTGTGGCCGAGGGACGCGGTGTCGGCGATGATGGTGCGCACGCTCTCGTAAGGCACGCCCAGCTCTTCGGCGACCATCATGCACATGGAAGCGCGCGAGCCGCCGATATCCGGGTTGCCATAGGCCACGGCGACCGTGCCGTCGGCGTTGATGCTGAGTGAGGTCGAGGTATTGCCACCAAAGTTGAACCAAAAGCCTGAGGCCACACCGCGCCCCTGGTTTTGCAAAAGCGTCGCCTTGTAGTGCGGATGTCGTCTGGCTGCTTCAATGGTGTCCATGAGGCCGATGCGATTGTAGGTCGGCCCGTAGGAAGACTTGGTTCCCTCTCTGGCGGCATTCTTCAACCGCAACTCGAGCGGGTCCATGCCGATGCGCTGGGCGGCCTCGTCGATCAAGCTTTCGACGGCGTAGGCGGCAATTGGTGCGCTCGGCGCGCGGTAGGGGGCGAGCTTCGGCCGATTGCATACGACGTCGTAGCCGACGACGCGCACGTTTTCGAGGGCGTAACACGCAAATGCCGCCATGGCGCCCATGTCGACGAGCGAGCCGGGGAACGCGCCACCCTGGAACTTCAGCTCCGCATCACCCGCGGTGAGACGTCCGTCCTTGGAGATGCCGATCTTCACGCGCATCGCGCTCGACGCCGTCGGTCCCGTTGCGCGAAACACGTCCTCGCGGCTCATCACCATCTTGACGGGACGTCCCGCCTTGCGCGAGAGCGCAAGCGCGAGCGGTTCGAGGAATACGACCGTCTTCCCGCCGAAGCCGCCGCCGATCTCCGAGGCCGTTACGCGCAGACGCGAGATGTCCAGGCCGAGCAAGGAGGCACACATGGTTCGCACCATGTAGTGGCCTTGCGTACAGCACCAGATATCGGCAGAGCCGTCCGCCCTCAGATCGCCAAGGCAGGCATGCGGCTCGATATAACCCTGGTGCGTGGCCTCGGTTCGGAATGTGCGCTCGATCACGACGTCGGCGGCCTTGAACCCTTTTTCGACATCGCCATGGCCGAACTGATGCCGGTAGGCGACATTCGATGGCGCCTTTGGCTTGGGCTCAACGCCCTCGGTGAAGATGTGATCGTGCAGGATCGGCGCGTCGGGGGCCATCGCCGCCTCGACGTCGGTCACGTGGGGCAACACTTCGTAGTCGACCGTGATCAGCTTCAGCGCCTGGCGGGCGATCGCCTGCGTGGTCGCCGCAACCGCGGCGACGGGGTGGCCGTCATAGAGCGCCTTGCGGCGCGCCATGACGTTCTCCAGAGCGTCGCGTAAGCCAGCGTCACCGTTCGAGTGGTCAGGCAGGTCGGCAGACGTCAACACTGCCTTGACGCCATCAAGGGCGAGCGCCCTCCCTGCGTCGATCTTCTTGATACGCGCGTGCGCGTGCGGGCTCCTAAGCACGAGCCCCCACAGCATGCCCGGGACGTACATGTCGGCGCCAAACCGAGCCTTCCCCGTCACCTTGTCGATACCATCTGGACGCGGCGGCCGCGTACCTACCACCTTGAATTGCCGGGTACTGCCGGCCGTGCCGTCCTGTGGCATTGCATGCCTCCTCGTCTTGCTCGCGCTGCCTTGGCGTCGCCTGAGCACGATTGATAGCGCAAATCGCCGCCACGCGAGATATTCGCTTCAAGGGAGAGAGCTTTGCGGCTTCGAGCAACCTTTGCAGCGCAGAGATGCAAACGCGCTCGCAAACTCGAATTTTCTTCTCCCTCCACGCTGCTGCCCACACTACGAGCGTCAGGCAAATGGTTGAGACGCCCATCGTGGCGATCGTCAATGGGTCCAGTGTGACGAAGGCCGGCATGTCCACAGAATGGACTATGAATGCCTGTCGTCTGGGCGCGCCTGCTTTACGGCCGCCAACGCCGCCTGCATAACCGTCGTCATCACCCCACCATCACGCGAACAATAGGAGAACAGGGTGGGTTCAACTTGCCGAGTTGCGGACCACGGGTTTCCCGGCAAAACCGGCTACAAGTTTGCGGTCCGAATGAGCGACGCTGGCTCCACGCCGCCAAGCGCGGCCCCGCCGCTTCAACATCATTGAGGAGACATGCCCAATGACGAGCAAGGTCAAGGTGCGCGCCGGCATCGTGGGCTCTGGCTTCGCAGCCAACTTGCATTACGAGGGGCTAGAGCGCGTCTATGGCACGGACGTCGATCTCGTCGGCGTATTTTCTCCCACCGAGGCCCATGCCCGGCGGTTCGCCGAGGCGCGCGGGCTCAGAACATTTCCCTCGCTCAATGCACTGCTGGACGAGGTCGAGGTAGTCCACGTTTGTGCAAGCCCGGCTGCCCATGAGCCGATCGCGGTCTGTGCCCTGAAACGTGGTGTGCACGCCATCATTGAGAAGCCGCTGACGGGCTGGTTTGGCGATGGCCCCGACTTTGTTGCCACGGGCGTGTCGATGCAGCGGGCGCTCGATGGTGCCTTGGCCAGCGTCGATCGGATGCTCGAGGCCGAAGCCAGCTCGGGGGCGATGATCCTTTACGCCGAAAACTGGGTCTATGCGCCGGCAATCCAAAAGGAGCGAGAGATCATCGAGAAGACCGCAGCGCAGGTGCTGTGGCTGCATGGCGAGGAATCGCACTCCGGATCACACAGCAAGGCCTACGGTTATTGGCGTTTGAACGGCGGTGGCGCACTCATCGGCAAGGCCGTTCACCCCTTGACCGCCGCTCTCTATCTCAAGCGCGTGGAAGGGAGGGCCCGCAACGGCAAGCCGATCCGCCCTGCAGCCGTCAGTGCGCGCATGCACAGCGTGACCCGGCTCGATGGTTTCATGGATCGCGGCTTTTTGCGCACCGACTACCACGACGTCGAAGATTTCTCGGCCACGCATGTGGTGTTCGAGGACGGGACCATCGCCGACATCTTTGCCTCAGAGATCGTCATGGGTGGCATTCACAACTGCCTTGAAGTGATGGCCAACAACCATCGCACCGTCTGCAACATCAACCCCAATACGGCGATGCAGACCTATAATCCCGCCGAAGAGCAGTTCCGCGACATTTACGTGGTTGAGAAGATCGGCACCAAGCAAGGCTGGGCACCCACGGCGCCGGACGAGGACTTCATAACTGGCTTCCCCCAGGAAATTGAGGCCTTCTACCGCGCAGTCGCTGCCGGCGAACGCCCCGAGAGCGACAGCCGTCTCGCCGCCGATTGCATCTCAACGGTCTACAGTGCCTACCTGTCGGCCGAGCGCAAGGGCACAGAGGTGGCGGTTCGGGCCTATTGAAGGGCGCTTCGCCTAACCCTTGTGCCTAACATCGGGAGCACTCTCTAGCGATCCGCCGACCCGCGGGCATTCCGTTGCCGCTTTATCTTGTGCACCGATGCCCTGACGTTGCTCGCCGACCTCCCTGTGCGCCATGCGCATTCCTTGCCACCGGCCAATGCTGCCGGGGGTCTAAAGTGCCACAACTTATGACCGCCTGGCCGATCGCGCTGATTTGGTGCGTTCGCTCTTCAATCCTGATGCCCATTCGTCCGCCCAGGCGTGCAACGGCAGAAACAGCGCCAAGAGTGCGTTGCCTGTTGCACTGAGCGCATAGCCCTGGCCGCTATGCGCAACCAAGCGTCCATCGCGTAGTTCCTTCAAACGCTTGTTGAGCACACTTGGATTTGTTTGCGCCGCGGCCTGTAAAGCTCGAAAGGTCAGCGGTTCTTCCGCGAGGGAGAGCTCCCACAGGATTCTAAGAGCCATCCGGCGTCCAAGCAGATCAAGCAGGGCCATGATTGGCCGCCCTGATCGCGAACCGCGAACGGGCCGGCCTGGAGTAGGGCTTGACATGCTACATTTTCCATAGCATAGGGGAACTGGCTACAGAATGCATAGCACGGGAGGTTGACTGTGATCGAACGCATCTCACCGGCTCGGCCGCCATTTCCCGCGGAGATTGCAGAGCGGTTGGAACGTCTGATGCCCAAAGGCGTCCCGCCTCTGGTGCTATTCACCACCCTTGCCCGAGACAAGCGGCTCTTTGGTAAGTTCGTCGCTGGCGGATTGCTGGATCCCGGGCACCTCACGCTTCGACAGCGCGAGATCGTGATCGACAGGATCACCGCGTTGTGCGGGTCCGAGTATGAGTGGGGTGTTCATATTGCGTTCTTTGCCCGACGCGCCGGTCTCGATCAAAGCCAAATCGCATCGACGGTGAAACAAGGCAAAGACGACCCGGTATGGAGTGACGACGAGCGCGCTCTTCTTACCGCTTGCGATCAGCTCCACCAGCATTGTGATATCGACGATGAAACATGGGCCAACCTCCGACAACATTTCTCGGCAGAGGCGATTCTCGAAGTTATCATGCTGGCGGGCTTCTACAGGACCGTCAGCTACATCACGAATGCAGCACGGTTGCCACTTGAAACGTACGCCGCGCGCTTTCCGACATAGCTTACCTCACACCCCCCGGGGCGTTCCCCGGCGCAAACAGGGCTCGCAATCGACGCCAGAGGAATTCGTGGCGGCGATCCCAGTCATTTCCTCCGGCCGGGCACCGGACGCACCTTGCGCGGGGCTGCCCTCCAGATCGCTACCGCCGATACGATGCAGCACGCAATGGCCACAACGAAGGCTAGCCTATAGCTGCCGGTGAGGTCGTGGATCACTCCGGCCATCCATGGACCCGCCGCGCCACCACCGATCAAGGCGACCGTGATTGTTCCGAAGATGGAGCCGTAGTGCGGACCATCGAAGATTTCCGCCACAATGGGGCCCATGACCGATGTAAGCGCATAGCCAAGAAAGCCTTGGGCAACAACCATCAGGTAGAGAAGGGCGTTGGACGGAAACTGTTCAAGTTCGATCAATGCCGCGTAGCAAATGGCAAAGCCTGCGCATCCCGCTGCCCAGACCCACTCGCGACCAACGCGATCCGACAATGCTCCAAGAACGATTTGGCCGGGGATCGCGACCGCACTCACAAAGCCCAGGGCCCACGCCGCCGTCAGGGGCTTGAATCCGATCTCGATCAGATACTTCGTCTGATGCACCTGCACGGCATACCAGGCAACGAGCGCGCAGAAGTAACCGAGGACGATCCACCAGAAGCGGCTGGTAAAGATGGCGCGTGCGAGCGTCCATTCGATGGATGCCCAGGCCGCGTCCACGACGCTGGCACCGCGTGCCCCCGCCATCGCCCGCATCGGAGACGCACCGTCAGGCAGCAACCCCACGTCTTCGGGCTTCTTACGCACCAGCAGATTGAGCGGGGCGACCACGAAAATCGTCAGCAGTCCCATGGTCCAGCACGACGCCCGCCAACCCTTGGTCTCGATGATGGATTGCAGCCATGGCAGCAACGTGATGGCTCCGACACCAACCCCGGAGAAGGCAATGCTGATGGCAAGCCCACGCCGGCGGAGAAACCAGTTCGGCAAGAACTGCGAGTGTGTCGTATAGGTCATCAAATTGGCGCCACCGCCAACCAACACGCCGAGCGTCGCGTAAAGATGCCACAGCCGTTCCGTGATGGGCGCAAGCAATAGACCCGACGCCAGCAGGAGCGCGCCCGTCAGTATCACGATGCGCGGGCCGCGAGCATCCATCACACGCCCCGCGATCGGGCTCAGAAACGCCGAGACCAGAAAGCCGAATGAGAACGCGCCGGCGGCAAGTCCTCGGTCCCAGCCGAACTCATCGATCAGTGGTGGCAACAACAGCGAGAACGCCGTCCTCGCCGTCACGCCGATCGCCATCGTCACGAAGGCGATAGCGACAATCAACCAGCCGAAGTAGAACGGAAGATGCGACGACCAATGTCGCGAGGTGCCTTGCATGGCTTCCCTTAGGACTGCAGATCGATTGCGTTGAGCGGCGGCTCGCCTCGGACCGTCCGTT
>JAMXLN010000285.1 GCA_024281145.1 Hyphomicrobiaceae bacterium
AGTCAACGGAACGGCGTGTCTCTCGCCGAAACTTGGCAGGCTATTCCTCCGTGGTCGGCGCGTTATCGCGTCACCCGAACACACCGGGAACACATACTGGGTTTCGCGCTTCGCGCACGCCGCCGTCGCCCCCAGCCTAGCGCTACGCTCAGGCTGGAGCACTGGCGGCAGTTTGGTAGGGACGCGGACCTCTCGGCCCGCATAAATGGGAAAGGGGCCAGCGATTGCTCGTCAGCCGCTTTAATCACTTTTGCGAAGTCCCGGTAAGGTCGCTGTCATGATACTGTCATATGGTGCAGGCTTCCATGCGCAGCCTC
Organism: Hyphomicrobiaceae bacterium; assembly: GCA_024281145.1. Taxonomy (GTDB): domain Bacteria; phylum Pseudomonadota; class Alphaproteobacteria; order Rhizobiales; family Hyphomicrobiaceae; genus AWTP1-13. The sequence goes on from JAMXLN010000285.1 coordinate 318, forward strand.
ATGACCATTGCTGTTGCAATGCACCTTCTCGGCGCCTCGGACTATGCGCTAGCAAAGGGCGGATATGTCCGTTTGCCTGAACCTGGGCGAGTTGTGGCTCCGCCGATGATGGTTCGTAAGCTCCCGAAGGTGCATTCGCCGAACCATAGCCCCCATAAACAGGAAAAGGGCCACCCTGCGGTGACCCCTCCCGGCTAATGCTTCTGCTTATCGAGGTCTATGCTGAGGAATTTGCCTCGGAACTTGACCCACCTGAAGAGTTCGCGATTAAACGGCCACAGTCTGAAGCCTCTGGGCCAGAAACCACATTGCGCGAAGTGGTGAAGGCTGTGGTCGCCTCTATGAAACAGCGATTGCTCTCCAGCCCCTCTCGGTGCCCAAGCGTCTCGCCTAGGCTGCATCGAAAGGAGAGACATTGGTGTTCGCTCTCCGCCGGTACGGACCTTCGGCTCGCGCCTTAGCATCTGCTCGCTTTGGCCGGGGCGGGCGAGCGGTGGCCCCTTTTTATCTGTGCGCGGGCGCGGCATTCGTTAGGCCGCCGAGCGCGTCATCTTCGGTTCGGACCGCGGCCGCCGTTAAGGTTTCTATGAGCCGATGTCGTGCCCCCGCCGCGGGAGGCGTGATGGTCAAGCACGTCGGGCATAGAATTATGCGGGCCGGTATACGGCCGGTTGGCGCTTAATCTTCCGCTCCTTCATCGCTCGGTACACGCTACTACGGCCGATGCCGAGCTTCCTGGCCACTTCGGTAGGGTTCACGCCTTTAGCAAGCAGCGCTTCAACTTCACCGGCCTTCGCCATCGCCGTCCTAGCGCGGCCCTTATACTTCCCTTCGGCCTTCGCCTTGGCGATGCCTTCACGTTGTCTTTCCAGCATCAAGGATCGCTCATGCTCGGCGACCGCGCCGAGAACTTGCAACATCATTGTGCCGGTGGCCGTGTCGGTGTCCAAGCTCATTCCAAGGATGCGGAGGCTGGCCCCCTTCGCTTTGACCTCGTCCACAATCTGAAGGAGGTGCCGCATGGAGCGAGCCAGCCGATCCAGCTTGGTGGCGATGAGCACATCGCCTTCGCGGAGGTAGTCGATCGCCCCGTTGAGCTGCGCTCTCTCGGCGACGCTGCCAACCTGCTCGGCGAAGACCTTCGTACAGCCGGCGGCCTTCAGGTCTCTTTGTTGTGCTTCGTAGCCGGCGTCCTGATCGACAGCGGTGGTCCTTGCATAGCCGACAAGCACCCTGCCACCTCGTCGTTGTTTCGACTTCTTGGACAGCATGACACAGGTGTTCCAAAAATTGAAATTCGATCCTTATGGCACACGGCTCGGTGTCCCATCGGCCGTCACACGAGTGGTGGGCCATGTGGGTCGTCATCTTGCGCGATCCGTGTTTGTGCCGATGCCGCGAAGGTGCGAAAGGCTGCAGGCTTGACGAAGCCTAGCCCAGTAACACCACCAGGGGGCAAACCATGGCTTCGGTAGTAGTGGCTATCCCTCCAAAATTCCCGCTCACTCCTCATCTGACGGAGTTCACCGACCTAGTCGCCGAAGGGCGGACACCCGACGAAGTCCTCGAAGCACTGAATGTGTTGGCGAAGAAGTGTCTCCCGCCGATTTCGGCCCTGGGAGCAGCGCGGTTTCCAATCCAAACGTCCGACTGGCGCTCCACGCAACTAGGGAGAGATGCCTTCCTTCACTCATCGGTCCCGAAGGGTTGGTGGGAGGAGTACGCCGCCATGGCACAGCGCGAGCACGACCCAGGGGTGATGATGGCCAAACTCAGTCTCATGGCTTGCACGTTGAGTGAGACAATGAAGATGCTCGACCCCGTCGGCATCGACCGATGGCCCTATGAGCTGTCTTTCAAGTATGGCATACGCGACGCGCTGACCTGTTCCGTTGGGCGTCGCTGGCTCATCGCCTATTGGTCTCCAAAGGTCCTTTCTACCATTCTGACACAGCCGATGCGCATCATGCTGTTCGCGGCTGCCAGCTTTGCGGCACTACGGCTGGAACAACTGATCGACCACGACCCCAGGTGGATGGGCAAGCGAGCACGGATAACCCCTCGAGAACTTGCCGTCCTACGACTGATGTCTATGGGTAGGCGAACTGACGAGATCGCAAAGGCTCTTGGTCTTGGTGAGGAGACAGTCCGCAGCCACCTCAAGAAAGTGCAGACTAAACTCGGCGTTCGCAACCGACCTCAGGCGACCGCAGAGGCGGTCAGACAGCAGTTGATCCCGTAACGGCCAGTAGGTCCCAGGAAGATCGTGCTGCTGCAGGCTTTGGCAGAGAGGATTGGGCGGCCAAAAACCTCGTTCCTGCGAATGGCCACGGGGGGAGTTGGCGGTCGAGGGAAACTCGGAAGCTACTTCAGGCGACCGCAGCACATTATCCAGACGCAATCAGAGGATGATCACAAGGAGAGGTGACGCTTCTCTGGCGGGTTTCTCACGGGGGTCAAGAGGTCTTTGGTGCCCAGGAGAGGACTTGCGCTAACCACCTCGCAAGTCCCGTATTTCAGCGGGTTTTTTGTCTCCTGCTGCGGCAGATGTGTACCTTTGCCAAGAGGCGCCTCACGGACGTCCAATTTCGGAAAGGCAAGTAGTGGATGCCGCCGCGAAGGTGCACGCCGCGGATTGGACCACTCCCATCTCTATGTCACTAAGGCGAGCCACTAGGGTCCCGTTAAGGGCGTGTGACGCTTTGGAAGGTAGAGTTCCTAGCCCGCACCGCTAAGTGGGAATGGACCTTCGTGGGCAAGGGTCCGCCGAAATAGTGGCGTCCTGGACCGCGCCACGAACTCCGTGCGCGTTAGCTCTCCCCGGCTCAGGTCTTACCAAGTTGTGCGTCGGTCCCACCACCAACAAACGAGTAGTGCGGGGAACTGAATGCCTGAGAAAATCAGAAGTCGCTCCCAAAGCGGGCGCAGTTCGGCGTTGGGGGGAAACCACGACGTTGTTTGTGTACTATAGGCCAACACGCAGACGGGCAGGATTGCCATCGCATACCACAGCGGCACATAACCGAGAATGGCCCGACCAAGGACGGCCAATGCAGTTCCCACAATAAGGGGCAGGAAGAAGAGCCCCATCGCGATCCCGATGCCGTAAACAGGCGACACCACGACGAACAGCAGCGCGTCTCCGCATGTAAGAGCGGGGTTGTCGTGAAGGCAATCCAACCAGATGGTGTGACCAATCAGGAAGACGGTGATAACCGCGGTAGCGATCAATAGCCCACCGAGCAAGAAAACTAAGAACGTTCTGAACATCGCAAGCAACATTGCGGCCCCCAACGTTGGTGCAACATCTCAGTCGAGCTTCGCCATCAGCGTGGCGCGACGATGACATGGACACAACGAGACGAGAAACGTCATCTCTGTGACGCCAGGGGTACACGAGGCTGCAGCCCCAGCGATATGGCACGAACAGCGTGGATGTTAATCGTGCCTCGCGGAGAAATAACCCCCTCCTGAACTCAGGGTCAGCGTTGAAGGCTAGGCTCTCAGTAGGCCGGCAGCAAAATAGTCTCATTCCTCTCCCTTGATTGTTGCAGGGGTTAGAAAGCTCGGGCGGCCTAATGCGTGTCGCGGGAGGCGCCCACACAAGAAAGGGGGGCAACGCGTCGGAGCGCCAGCCCCTTGGGTGTCTGCTGAGTTCAGGGGGAGGTCATGAAGAAAGTCATCCGAATTGTGCTGCTTATAGGCAACGGAGTTTGGCTGCCGGACTTTATCGTTGAAAAGTATTCGAAACTGTATTTATTTTCCACATACCCAACCGCGCACAACCTAATCTTCGTCACGAGTGTGCTCGCTGCGGCCATTCCCACTGTTACGGGCAGCTTCACTTTGGCCGGCAACATCGCCTACATGGGGCTCATTCCGCCGCACGCGAAAAATGAAATACGGGCCAGCGCATCGCGGATCATTAGAGCTAGCCGAATTGCGCTGATTATAGGCAACGGATTTATGCTGTTGGCCCAGGTCATTGGAGGCCCTATGTTCGTGTTTTTAATGGCCAAAAGAGAAGGCTTCGAATGGCCGTTCGACGCGGACGCCTGGGCCGTCTTGCTCCCTCAGGTGATTACTACTGTTGTGTGTACCCTCATCTTGGCCGGCAGCATCGCCTACATCTGGCGCTTTCGGCCGCACCCACATAATGAAAAAGGGGCCAGCGCATCGCATGCGCCAGCCCCTCAAGGTTAGATAGTGTCAGGCGGATTTTACGGATGTCCGGCGTGATCGGATCCAGAGCACTAGAAAACAGATCGCCCACACTAGGGGCAATCCAGTACCCAGCAAGTCTCCGTATTTCTCACTGATGGCACGATCCTGGGCTGGCGTGATCTGACCGGCGAGATACACGTCCGTATGGTAGTATCCGACCGCTACAACGATACCCGCCCAGATCAGCGAAAAGATAACCGAATAGATAAGTGCCTTGCTCCACCATCGCATTCTTCGCCTCCCCTCATTTTACAAGCGCCGCGGCTCCGATGGTCGGTTCTCCGGTGGCTTCTTCCACGACCGAACATCGCGCCAGAGAGCGAAAACGGTCACGGCTGCGACCGTGAACCACCACCACCACGTGCCGCCTAGCGCCTCGTTCACGTCCGGCGAGTGGTGCAGCACCGCCAGCACCACCGCGAACACTCCCAAAGCTGCCCATCTCAGCGCTCTGCGCATGTCCGCCCCCAATCGCATGTTTGGAAAGAGTTGTAGGCGATGACGCAGACCAACAATGCGGCGACGCGAAGGCTCTGTTGTGCGTTGCCCCGCATAAATGCAAAAAGGGGCCACACCTTGCGGTGCAGCCCCCTCGCATTCACTGCCGAGCGATAGCGTCAACACGCCGCTTGGACGCGCCGTGTGCCGGGAAGCCTACGATCGCGGCTCCGAGCTACTAAACGCGGCAACTCCAACGGGTCCTTTTGGTCTCCTCAGTAAGAAATCGTTCTCTTTCAAACGCGGAGAGCCCGCCCCTGTCGGGGCGAGCCCTCGTAAGTCGCGCAGATGTCTCGCCTGCGACGGAGCGTTAGCGCCCCAGTCCAGCTTTGACGCCTGAACCAGCACCGACCTTTTTTGAGCCCAATAAAAAGCGAGAGGGGCCAGCCCGAAGGCCAGCCCCCCTTGCCTCTAGGCTGCGTGGAAGGGAATGACGTTGGCGTTGTCGTTCGCTGTGCGCAGGGACAGAGCTTCGGCTCGCGCCCTCGCATCTGCTCGCTTTGGCTTGCGCTTCGCAGCCGTACGACGCTTGACCTGAACAGGCTCGCGAGCCTGCCCTGAAAGGTGCCCTGAGAGGCCAGTCCAGATCGCCACAAAGGCGACCAAATCGAGCGCCGCTGGGAGAAGCCACGTTGGCGCCTCAAGAGGACTGTCCGTCGTGACCGTCTTCTCCGTGAGGAGGAGCTCCCATCTCGCAGCCTGCACGTCAGCTTGCGCCACCGTCTCTGCCGCGAGTTTGGTCCGGCAATCGAACCCACACTTCTTTTGGCCTCTGGCCTTATTGGCGTCGGCTCGCGCCATCGCCAATTCGGTCTCGGCCCTGGTAAGCGTTACCTGGGCTCGGGCTGCAGCACTGCGAAGAGCACTACGCTCGGCTTGAGCGCCGGCCTTGGCTACGTGGACCCGCTCTGCAGCGGAGAAGAACACGACAGCCGCAGCCGGAACCAACGCGATCCACCACAGGACCGCTTTCAGTCTTCCACCAGCTCTCCAAGTTGCCTCGGCGAGAGGTGGGATGAGCGCCGCGGTCAGTGCGACCACTGGCGAAGCGACGACAAGGTAGGTGATGGTGCCTTCGAGCCGACGGTAAGCTCGCCGCTCTTAAGGCGATCTTCCGTTGTAAACCGTCTAGAAAAACCTCTGTACCCCTGCAGCAGTGGGTGGCCTGGAAGATCGGGAGCCGAGCCAAGGAACTCGGCGTGGTCACAGGCTGCACGGAGCAGGAGGCGCTGAGCGACGTGCTCGATCAGCCTCGTCCGCGATTGGTGGTCGAGGTTCAACCCCTGAGCGGCCAGGAAGTTGTCGATGTTGAAGTGCCTGGACAGGATGCGGGTACCCTGTTTGGGATCATAGGGCTCGCGCTTGAGGCCATCACCCTCGGGATCGAAGTAGGCAAGCCCCTCACCCAGGTCGTCTTGATAGATCTCCCACCCTTCCACATCACCGGGCTCATCCTGGTTGGTCGTGACCAGGTCGCGGTACCAGAGGCCTGCGAGTACCATGATCTCCTTGTACGTCAAGGAGACAGCGCCATTCCTCGCAGCGGCCCAGCGTTCTTGCAGTTGGGCCTGAACTGACGCCGCAGCCGCGCCTCTCCGCCGTCCTTGGTGCGCAGCGACACCTTGAAGATCGGGGCGAGCTTGACGGTGCTCTCAGCGCCGGCGACCTCGAAGGTAACCTTCTGACCACCCAGCGACTTCGCCAAGTCGGCCGGCAATCGGGAACGCAGATACTACACACCCGTGTAAGGGTGGCACCAAGAACGAGCCATTAGGATGATCACTGACTGTGTACCTCTCCTGTGTACCTGCAGGAGAGGCAGAAACCCCCGGCAACCCTTAACTTCTTGATCTCACAGGGGTCAAGAGGTCTTTGGTGCCCAGGAGAGGACTCGAACCTCCACGCCGGTGAAGGCGCTAGTACCTGAAACTAGTGCGTCTACCAATTCCGCCACCTGGGCAGGCTCGCGGACGAGTTCGGGGCCCATCACCTAGAGGCGGTGGCCAAGCTTGTCAATTCCGATGCCCGATCCTTCATGCGCCCATAGCAGCGGGACCTTCAAATCGTTTGCCCACAGGTCCAAACGCGCGCCCATCAAGCCACCATGGCTTCGCGCCCACGGCGCAAATGCGCATTGCGCGCGCCCTAACGGGCCGCTAACAAAGCTTGACCCTCACTTGCGAGCGCTAAGGCCCATGGATCCCGACAAAGTCCGCAATTGGAAGTTTCGCACCGTCGAGCACACCTACACCGAAAGAGACACCATCCTCTACGCGTTGGGACTTGGCTGCGGGGCGGAGGCATCGGACGCAGAGGATCTCAAATTCGTTTATGAAAAGGGGCTTGTGGCTCTGCCCACCATGGCCGTGGTGCTGGCGTCTCCCGGCAATTGGCTCGGCAGCAAGGACTCCACCGTCGACTATACCAAGGTCCTGCATGGCGAGCAGTACCTGATCTTACACCAGCCGCTGCCTTCCTCGGGTACGGTCGTGGGCCAAGGCCGCATCGTCGACCTCCTCGACAAAGGCAAGGACAAGGGCGCGGTGCTCTACGCCGAGCGCACGATCACCGACAAAGCGACCGGTGCACTCATCGCCACGCTGACGTCGGCCGCCATGTTGCGCGGCGACGGCGGCTTCGGCGGCAAGCCTGGGCCCCAGCCTCAACCGCACCCGCTCCCCGAAAGCCCACCTGTGACACGCGTCGACATCAAGACCCACCTCAACTCGGCCCTCATTTACCGCCTCTCGGGCGACTGGAATCCCCTGCACGCCGACCCGCAAGTGGCCAAAGCCGGCGGGTTCAAGACGCCTATCCTGCACGGGCTGTGCACCTACGGTGTGGCCGGTCGCGCCGTGGTGAGGGCCTGCTGCGGCGGCGACCCAGCGCGGCTCAAGAGCCTGCAGGTGCGCTTCTCCGCGCCCGTTTATCCGGGCGAGACCATCCGCACGGAGATCTGGCCTCAGAGCAATCGCGTTTCGTTCCGCGCGCGCGTCGTGGAGCGCGACGTGGTGGTGCTCAACAATGGATTGGCGATGTTGGCTTGAACGGCGGCGGGTTGCGCTGAAGGTCGCCACACGAGGCAACCTGGCGATGGCGCACTCGCCTCGCCGCACGAGGCTCCTCGCCATCACCCCGTTTGATCGGCTCCTGCCTTCAATCGATCAAGCGAGGTGCGATCAACGTTGCCCTCGCGCCCGGACACGGCGAGGTCGATGAATGAGAGCGTGTCGGCGCTCCTGCCACGGCGCATGAACCGCCACGCATAGGCCGCCGTTTCGTCGCACAAAACTCGGCCTTACATCAGATCGCACCTAATCTTGGAAATATTTCGGTTGAATAGTTGACGCGTCCCATCTCCAAGTTGATTTGCGGGCTAATACTTAAGTTCTTCTACATGCCTTTTGGATCTGCAGCACATAGCAAATAAGGAACGCACATGGACCTCCAAGACCAGCGAATCGCCTGCCTGCGCATGGCCATCGACATGGGGTGTACGTCCGATACGGCAATCCGAGTGGCCATGGACCTGATGGACTTCGTAGCGAGCGGCACCCTTCTCTCGCCATCCAAGGCCGCGACGGCCGACCCTGTGGCTGCATGCGGGACCATTCTTGCGGCGCCCGCGGCGGCGGAGCTCACCGCCACTCCAGCCCCGCAAGTCGCAACCGAGCCCCAAGTGCCCGCTGCGCCAAGCCCCCCTCTCGAGGCCGTGGCGGCGCCCACGCAGGCCGCGGCGGCCGGACCGACCACGGCGCTTCCAGCGCTCGAGCCCGTGCTCTCTGCAGCTGCCTCCCCGGAAATAGGCTTAGGCACGCCGGCGCAGGCGGACAGCCCGCCCTCGACGGGGGGCGCTCTGGACGTCACCACGGTGGAGGAAGGCAAGGCCCCGTCCGAGGCGGCAGCGCCTGACACCCCCATCCCGCAGATGCCAACCCCGCACGCGGCTCCCACCGCAGCTGTTGCGCCTGACCTCGCTAGCCCGGACGTCCACGCGCCGCAGGCCGCCGCAGCTGCAGACGAGACGCCCGAGATGTCCGCCGCACCGTCTCCTTGCGCTGAGGCGCCCCCGTCACAGGTGGCCGAGGAAGCGCCGGGCGAGAAGCTCACAACGGGTGCCCCGGCGACGCTCAGCGAGCCTGCTGCATCGGCCGAGACACCAGCGATGCCGTCGCCGGGCACTAACGGCGCAGCGGTCTCCCCGACCGTGACAACGACAGGACCTTGAGCCTACGCGCTATTGCTCACCAGAAGCCAAACGAACTGGCCACCCCAGTGGCCAGTTTACGCCTGCCCCAATAGGTGGTCGCGCAGGACGCGGTGCAGGATCTTTCCCATGGCGGTCTTCGGCCTATCCGACGGGGCAGGAACGATATCGACCGCGGTCGCTGGTAACCGGCGATGCTGTCGGCGCACCACTTTGGGTCTCGCGTTCGGTCGCGATCGCCTCACCGCGCCGATGAGGGAGTAGAAGCCGTCCTCGTCGCGACTGACCCAGTCACCTTCACCTCCACCCTGGCTATCGCCAAGGGTGGAGCACTGGCGGCAGTTCGGTAGAGTCGAGCGTTGACGGCGAGTGCCTCGCCCGTGTTGAGGGAGCGGCATTGGGGGTCCAAGCTCAGCGGATTTCACGACCTCGTGCCAATCGCGGTGTAGTCGGGCGGCCACCATTCAACGGGTAGGTCAGCGGTGGAAATGTGCCGCCAACAAACTGTCTTTGACAGGAATGTGGTCTCGTGCCACGCTCGCGGGATCGGGGCTAATCAGCATCCGTCCAGGTGGCGCCTCACGCAGGCGACCGCCAAAAAAACGAACTCGCCCCGATGTGCATGCCTTGGGCCATCTGCGACCTCAGTCGCAGCAGGTGCCCACGAGCACATTGCCGACAACGAGGGGAGCTATTCAATGCCCAGAGGATTTTTGCCGGGACACGTCCCGGAGGTGTTCGCGTCAGCCCTTTGGTCGCGCGCGTCTAAGAGCTGCCTGAGCGGGCTCCCGCGTCCCAACGTCAGAGGCTTTCGTGACGAGTTCGAGCCCCCTACTCCGTCCGGCGAGCCTTACGCGAACCGGCCATCCGTGGCGCACGTCTAGCCTAGCACTGGCTGAGGCAGGCCTGCGCAGGCGGATCGCTGACTGGCTGGCGCCGTCAACGTACAGGCGGTCTTCCCCGAACATTCATCCGTTCCGGGATGATTGTGCGCGCTGACGCCACGGGTTAACTGCGAACGACCCCGACTGAGCCTTGGCCTCGGGCATCACGATTAGGCGTCGAAGTTGTGCCATGCTGATTGAGGTGAACCATGCCGGGTTCATGGTCCGAGCGCGGCTCGGCGGCGGTTGATGCCGGCGATCTTAACTTGGCCAAGCAGTGTTTCTCGCGCGCTGTAAGAGACGAGTGCTCGAATGCGCGTCATCGGTTCCATCTTGCCGTCGTGCTCGAAGGTCTGGGTGAGCTTGCGGCGGCCGCTCGAGAGTTGACGCAGGCCCTGCGCCTCGACCCCACGCGCGAGGAGGCGGCGCGCCGCCTCGCCGCCCTCTCCAGGCGCCCCGATTTCGGCACCAGCGAGCACGCTGAGCTCAACGCGGTGGGCTTGCGACACGGCCTCAACCACGTTCGCGTGGACCAGAAGGCAATCGCCAATGTCGCGATCAGCGTCCTCGTCACAGGCCGGTCCTTGAAGAGCGCCTTCGCCACCGGCGGGACGCAGGGCTGGCTAGAGGCCGCGCGCCGCCTGTGCCTCGAGCGAACCAGTCCCATTTTGAAGGATGAGCTCTTTCTCGAGGTGCTGCGAACCAGCACCTTGTCGAGCCCCCAGCTTGAGAGCCTCCTTACTGCCATCCGCCGCGTCCTCCTGTTGGAGGTGGCGCCCACGCGGTTTGGGGATCACGCGCTCGTCGGCTTCGCCGTAGCCATGCTGCAGCAGTGCTGGATCAACCAATTCATTTGGGCGGTAAGCGAGGAGGAGTGGCAGCGGCTCGCGCACGAAAAGGTCCCCCTCGACGGCCTGGCAAAGGACGACCGCGTGGCCGGGCATTGCGTCCTGCGACACTGCCTTTACGCGCCGTTGCGAAGGGTGCTCGGAGACGAGGCCGCGCCGGAGGCCTTAAGCGGCCTTGAGCCGCGCACCCTGCGCGAGGTCGTCGTGCGCCGTCTGGTTATGGAGCGCGACGAGCGCGCGCGTGGCGCCAGCATGCCCCTCCTTGGCAGCATCGACGGCGCGATCTCGCGCAGGGTGGCGCAGTTCTACGAAGAGAGCCCTTATCCGCGTTGGTCGAGCGTGATCATCAGCCGGGACCATCGTGCGACGCTGGCTCGTTTTCTGGGCGCAGAGCGTGCAGCCTTTCTTGAGCGTCCCTTCGAGGTGTTGATCGCCGGCTGTGGTACCGGTCAGCAAGTCGTGCAGGCGGCGCTCCACTATGGGCCGAACGCGCGCATCCTCGCCGTCGACCTCTCGGCCGCGAGCCTCGGCTATGCCGCGCGCATGGCGGAAAGCTTTGGCGTCAAAAACGTCGAGTTCGCGCAGGCGGACCTGGAGACATTTGCCAGCACCGAGGCTCAATTCGCCGGACGGTTCAAGCTGATCGAGGCGGTGGGCGTACTCCATCACATGGCGGAGCCGTTTGCAGGCTGGCGGGCGCTATTGGGATGCCTGGCGCCCCATGGGCTCATGCGGATCGGCCTCTACAGCGACATTGCACGCCGCAACTTGACGGCGCTGCGAAACGATCGGGCCTATCCGGGGCCAGGCTGCGATGATCAAGCCCTGCGCGCCTTCCGGCAGAGCCTGCTCGTGCGGCAAGATGAACAAGCTCGCGATGCGCGCAAATACGTCGACTTCTGGGACGCCAGATCATTTCGCGACATGCTTCTCCACGTCTGCGAACACAGGCTTGCGCTCGCTGAAATCGCACGCTTCCTCGAGGCTGAGCGGTTGGTGTTTCGCGGCTTCCAACTCCCCAAGGAGAGCCAGGCCATGTTCTGGCAGCGGTTTGCCTTCGAGACTTGGCCCGGAAGCCTCGAGAACTGGGCTCGCTTCGAAGAGGAATGGCCGCGGCTCTTCGAGAACATGTACCTATTCTGGTGCGAGAAGACCTATGCTTCAGCTCGGATCTAGCCGGCGGACCGATTGACGACCGGCTTGGCAACGGAGGCGCGCACCACGGGAATGTCGGCCTCCGCCAATGGGGCTCTCACCCTCTTGCGTGCCTGCGCACGCGCGATATAGGGCGCTAACTCCTCAGCCTTGCGTGCTTCGCGCAAGCGAGCCTCCTCCTTGCATTCGGGCAACACCTCGGCCGCGAGCAGCTCGAGGGAAGCGCAGATGTGCTCGTGCCGATTGCGGCCCGCCTGCTGCAGCAAGATGATCTGATCGACCCCCGCTGCCGCAAATGTGCGCACGTGCGCACGGAAGTCGGCAGGTGTGCCGATACCAGGTGAGCGTTGGAAGGCGCTGGCGAGGTTCTCGGTACTGGCATAGATCGCCTCGATGCCGCCGCTGTTGCGCTCGTTCTGGAATTCCTCCCACAGCCGCGAGCGGCCGGGGACCGTGTCGTTCACGACCAGGCCCGAGATGGCGAAGCGGAAAAACTCGAAGCCCTCCTGCCCGCGCCGCGCCGCCTCGTCGGCGTCGGCGTGCAGAGAAAATGCCGACACCATGGCGATATTGGCATTGACGCTGTAGCCCAGCGGCACGCAGGCGTCGCTCTTGATGATGTCGTAATAGATCTGGCTCCAGGTGCGCGCCTCGGCCTCATCGAGAAAGGAGAAGGCGAGCGCACCAAGGCCAAGGCTTGCCGCCATCTTGATGGTATCGCGGTTGGTGCAGGCCATCCACATGGGTGGATGGGGCTTCTGTACCGGCTTGGGGATGATGTTGCGGCACGGCATCTTGAAGGAGCCGCCTTCGAAGCCAGGATAGGGTGTCATCACCATCATGTTGGCGATTTCGCCGGCGGCCTCCAGCGCCATCGCGCGCTTCTCCTTGGCGGGAATGTTGAAGCCGCCGAGCTCGAGCCGCGTGGCGCCCTCGCCGATGCCCAGTTCCGCACGCCCGTTGGAGATGAGGTCGAGCATGCCGATGGCCTCGGCCGTGCGCGCGGGATGGTTGTAGCTGGGGATGACCTGGCGGATGCCATGGCCGAGGCGAATGCGCTTGGTCCGCGCGGCCGCAGCGGCAAGGAACACGTCCGAGGCCGAGCAGTGGGAATATTCCTCGAGGAAGTGGTGCTCCACTGCCCAGGCATAGTCGAGCCCGAGGCGATCGGCGAGCTCGACCTGGGCAAGCGCGTCCTCAACCAATTGGCGCTCAGCGCCCTCTTCCCACGGCTTCGGCAGCTGCAGCTCGTAGAAGATGCCGAACTTCATCAGTGCTCGCGTCCCTAGATCGCCGCCATCGCCACATCGCCCACACCCTCGAGCGCGAACTCGAGCCGCTCGCCTACCGCGATGTCAACCGTTGGGACAATGCTCCCCGTGATGACCACCATGCCCGCACCAAGCGGTCGGCCGCGGTCGGCCGCGAGATTGGCGAGAAAGGCCAGTGCGCCCATAGGATCATCTGTCTTGCCGCTGCGCTCCGGCTTGCCGTTGCGGCTGAGGTCGCCTCGGATGCCGTCAAGATCCCAGTCGGCAGGTGGCGACCGCGCAGCGCCGAGCACAATGCCGCCGTTCCAGGCATTGTCGGCGATCAGCGATAGCGCTGCACACTCCTTGTAGTCGGCATTGCGATCCTCGATCAGCTCGAAGGCGGCCATGATCTCCGACACGGCGGAGCGCACACTCTGGCGCGTGTGCGGCGAAACTCCCTTGGGCAGGTCGCGGCCGAGGCGTACCGCCAGCTCGCATTCGATCCGCATGTTTACGAAGTCGGCCTTGGCGATCCTAGCCGGCGAGCCATGCAGGCGCGAGGCAAAGACCGCGCCCATGCAGGGTCGATCGATGCCCATGAGTTCCTGCATGACCTTGGTGGTGACGGCGATCTTGCGGCCTGCAATGGGTCCAAGCCGCGGCTCCCACAGGCCGACGAGCGCCTCCTGCGCCGCATAGGCCTCGGCCACGCTCTGCGGGGCGATCGGCTCGGGTAAATTGGCGTAGCGCGCGCGGGTGCGATGCGCCTCGTCCAGGAATTGTGCGGCGGCTGCGGCTGAGAACATGGGGCGTGTGCACCTCGCAAGAAAAATCCCCGGCAATTCTTGGCAATGCCGCGTGGGAGGGTGCCCACGGCAAGCACAGAGCTTTCGCGGGGCCGCTCGTCGGCTATGATCGGCGTCAACATTGCCGGCAAAAGCGCCACCAGTCCAGTCGCGGAGGAACGCCCATGTTCGAAACGACCATCGCTGGCAGCCTGCCCAAGCCAGTCTGGCTGGCCGAGCCCAACACGCTGTGGGCGCCCTGGCGGCTCGAGGGAGCTCTGCTCGAGCAAGCCAAGGGCGATGCCACGCGATTGGCCATCAAGGACCAAGAGGACGCCGGTATCGACATCGTCGGCGATGGCGAGCAGGCGCGCCAGCATTTCGTGCACGGCTTTTTGGAGCGCGTCGAGGGCATCGACTTTGCTCACAAAGTCGAGATGGGCATCCGCGCCGACCGCTATAAGGCCATGGTGCCGCAGGTGATAGGGCCGGTGCGCCTAAAGGGCCGTGTGCACGCGATGGAGGCGCGGCTCGCTCGTGCTCACACCAGGCGCAAGCTGAAATTCACCCTGCCAGGCCCGATGACGATCGCCGACACCATCGCCGACCGGCACTACGGCGACAAGGCGAAGATGGCGTTCGCATTCGCCGACCTCCTCAACGAGGAGGCACGTGCGCTCGCCGCCGACGGCGTGGACGTGATCCAGTTCGACGAGCCGGCCTTCAACGTCTTCATGGACGAGGTGACGGAGTGGGGGGTGGCTGCACTGGAGCGCGCCGCAGCGGGCCTCGCGTGCACCACGGCCGTCCACATCTGCTACGGCTACGGCATTCGGGCGAATATCGAGTGGAAGGCGACGCTGGGCAGCGAATGGCGCCAATATGAGAAGATATTTCCAGCGCTCGCCAGCAGCCGGATTGAGCAGGTGTCAGTGGAATGCCGAAATTCCAAGGTGCCGATGAGCCTCATCGGCCTGCTCGAGGGCAAGGACATCCTCGTCGGTGCCATCGACGTGGCAACGGACGCGGTGGAGGCGCCCGAGGACGTGGTGGCCGTCGTTGCCGAAGCCATGAAATACGTGCCCAAGGCACGCATCCAGCTCTCGACCAATTGCGGCATGGCCCCCATGCGTCACGACATCGCCTTCGCCAAGCTCGCCGCGCTCGCCCAGGGAGCCCAGCTGGCACGGGCACGCTACGCCTAGACGCCATCTGAGGCGACGCCACCCAAAAGAGGCCAGAAAGTCCAGGGGCCAGAAAGTCCAGGGGCCAGAAAGTCCAGTGGCCAGAAGTCCAGGCGGCCTCAACACCAGAAGCCAGAAACGCCAAAAATTAGAGCGCGAAGGATTTAGAACGCGAGGGAGCAAAACTTATGGGTAGGCCCGCTGGGCTTAGGATTCCTTGAGCCCGTGGGCGATGATCTTGCGCATGACGCTGGGCAGGGCCGCGCGGTCAAGCTCGCGGCGCGCCACCCAACGGCAGCGCTGCGGGTCAGCCCAGAAGGTCAGCGAGGCATCCGCGGGCACGATCGCGCGATAGACCAGCGTCTCCAGCCGGAAATGGGTGAAGGTGTGGGTGACGATCCCCGGCACCGCCCACCAATCGGTGCGCACCGGCGCGGTGCGCAACGCCTCCTTGAGGGGTGGCAGGGTTTCGGCCCACGTGGTGGAGGGCACCTCAAACATGCCGCCGAGCAGTCCTGCCTCTGGGCGTCGTCGCAACAGCACGTGGGCGTCCTCGCGCAGGGCGACGAACGCCAATCCGACGCGCACCGGCCGGTCAGGTCGTGCGGCACGCGTTGGCAACGCGCTCTCGACGCCCTGTGCATAGGCCATGCAGTCACGCTGCAGCGGGCACATCAGGCATGAGGGCCGCTTGGGCGTGCACAGGCCGGCGCCGAGATCCATCAAGGCCTGCGCAAAATCGCCGGTGCGCCTGGCGGGCGTCAGCGTGGCCGCGAGGCGCTGGATCTCCGCTTTGGCCCCTGGCAAGGGTTTCTTGACCGCGAACAGGCGGGCGACCACCCGTTCGATGTTGCCATCCACCGGCATCGTCGGTGCCCCGAAGGCAATGGCCGCAATCGCAGCCGCGGTGTAAGGGCCAATCCCCGGGAGCGTGCGCAGCTCCTCCTCGGTCGCCGGAAATCGCCCGGCGTGGCGATCGGCGAGGAGGCGCGCGCAAGCGTAGAGGTTGCGGGCGCGCGTGTAGTAACCAAGCCCGGCCCACTCGGAGAGCACCTCGTCGAGCTTGGCCGCCGCCAACGCCATGACGGTGGGCCAGCGGGCGAGGAAGCGCACATAGTAAGGGATCACCGCAGCGACGGTGGTCTGCTGCAACATGATCTCGGAGAGCCAAACAGCGTAAGGGTCGGGCCTCTGTCCGGCCGGCGCGCGCCACGGCAGGTCGCGCCGCTCGCGGTCGTACCAATCAAGCACCGCGCTCGCCGGGTCCTGGCCAGCGAGACGGAATTGCAGTTGCTTTCTCGCCACACCCGTCATGGTGCCTTCGGCAGGGCTCGTTGCAGTGCGGTGCGAATCATCTAGCCCATGGTAGGCGCAAGTGCGGGTCGGCGGATAGCAGCCGAGCCGCCAATCCCGCGAGCAATCCACATGGCCTCGCCCTCCCGTCCCTCGCCTCCCCACCCCCTTCCTCGCCCGCGCGATGCGATCGGCTTCAGCAAGCGACGCACAAGCCCCCTCCATGGCGTCAAGGCGGTCGGCAGCTTCTTGCCGGCACTCACCCGCAAAGCCTTCGAAAAATACGGATTCTCGACCGCGACTTTGGTCACGGATTGGGTGAGGATCGTCGGTCGCGAGCTTGCCGCCGCGACGGCGCCCGAGCGCCTCAAGTGGCCGCGCGGCGTCGCGCCGGCCGATGGGGAAGGGAACGCATCGGGCCAAGGTCGCCGGGGCGCGACGCTGGTTTTGCGGGTCGATGGCGGACTGAGCCTCGACGTGCAGTACCAGGCCCGCCAGATCATCGAGCGGATCAACGCCTATTTCGGCTATGCGGCGGTGGGGGAGCTGCGCATCGTGCAGGCACCCGTCGGTGCCGAGCGCTCAACCCCGCGCGCCACCCTGCCCACCCGCCCCGCGCCGCACCCGCTGACGGCAGAGGTGGCGCAGGTCGCCGATCCGGGCTTGCGCGACGCCCTGGCAAGGCTCGGCGCCGAGATCAAGGCGAGCCGCTGAGACACCCATCGTCGGCGCCGATGGGGACCCCAAGTTTGCGCAAGCTGCACAGCGCCGCGGCAAAAAGGGCGCTCACGCCGAATTGCCTTATTCGCACCAGAACCTATGTTAATTGAGCCGTGCCGCACCGGCAGGCGCGACACGCCAAGCGCAAGGACTGAATCCGTGACCAATTTACCGCACAGCTCAGGGGGCGAGAGTGGCAACCGACGCGAGGTCCTGAAAATTGGCCTGAAAATCGGCATGGGCGTTGCCGCCCTCGCCCTCATTGCAGGCTCGGATCTCGCGCCCGCGGCGCTGGCGCAGCGAAAACAGCCGGCTCCCACCGAGGTGCCTGTGGACGAGCTGATGAAGCCCGGCCCGTTGCCCGACCTTACGCTCGGCAGCGCCGATGCGCCCATTACCGTCGTCGAATATGCCTCCATGACGTGCGGCCACTGCGCCCATTTTCACACCACGGTCTTCCCGACGCTTAAGGAGAAGTACATCGACACGGGCAAGGTGCGCTTCATCATGCGCGAGTTTCCCCTCGACAACTTGGCGGCGGCCGCGTCCATGCTGGCGCGTTGCGCCGGCGAGGGCAAAACCTTCCCGCTTATTTCGGCATTGTTCGCCAAGCAGGACGAGTGGGCCTTCGTCAAGGGCGACCCACGCCCCGAGCTCTTGAAGTTTGCCAAGCAGGCAGGCTTCACCCAGGAAAGCTTCGAGAAATGTCTTACAGATCAGAAGCTGCTCGACGCCATCGCCGCCACCCGCTCGCGCGCCTCTGAGACGTTTGGCGTCAACGCGACGCCAACGTTCTTCGTCAACGGCAAGAAGCTCAACGGGGTAGGCCTCGCCGATTTCGAGAAGGCCTTCGAGCCGATCCTCAAGAGCTGACAACGAGGGGTGCATTGCCGGGCCGCCACACGCTATCGGCATGGATCGTCGCTGCCGCGCTTGCCGGGTGCACCGGCGAGGGGCCGACGCTCGGCAGCATCTCGAGCGGGGAGGGGATGGCGGTGCTCGAAGGATCGCGCGCAACACCTGATGTAGCCGCCTACAACCCCTTCGATCAGACCCCTAGCACCACTTCGGTTGGTCGGCGCGAGGTCATCGCCAACCCCTCCGTGGCCGAGATCATGCAGGCGGGGCCGCTGCCTGAGATGTCGCTCGGGCGCAAGGATGCGCCCGTCACCATCGTGCAGTACGCCTCGATGACGTGCCCCTACTGCCGCCAGTTCCAGATCGAGACCTTACCGGTCCTTAAGCGTGAGTACATCGACACCGGCAAGATCCGCTACGTGCTGCGCGCCGAGTTTCCAATCGGCAAGCAGTCGGGCCTTGCCACAATCGCGCTGCGGTGTGCGCCACCCGATAAGTACTTTGCGCTCTACGACAAGCTCATGCGCCAGCAGGCGACCTGGGTCAGCCAGGAGGTGCGACCCGATCCGATCTTCAAAGTGGCTCAGCAGGTGGGGATGACGCGCACGCAGTTTGACAGCTGCCGCGAGAATCGCGGCATGATCGACGCGCTCAACGGGATCAAGGAGCGCGGACGCACGCTCGGCATCATCGGCACACCCAACTTTTTCGTCGACGGCAAGCTGGTGAAATCGGTGATCGGGATCAAAGACATCCGTGAGATGGTGGACCCGATCCTGGCCGGCCGCGTCGCCGCATCGGATGGCGCTGCCAAGTCTCGTTAATCCAGTCCGTTCTGCGTCCCAGAGGTCGTCGGTTCGATCGGTTACGAGCGGCCGGCACATTGGTCATCCCCGGGCCTGCGGCCGGGATCCAGCTTGCACCAAGCTCCCCCGGAGCCTCTGGAGCACTGGATCGGCCCACCACACCCCGGTATGACGACCACCGTGGTTGAGGAACACGAGATCGCCATGCACATCAACCGGCTGCGGCTGCTGGGCTTCAAATCCTTCGTGGAGCCGACCGAACTCGTGATCGAAAAGGGGCTGACTGGCGTGGTGGGCCCCAACGGCTGCGGCAAGTCAAATCTGCTCGAAGCGCTGCGCTGGGTGATGGGCGAGACCTCGCACAAAAGCATGCGCGCAGCCGCCATGGACGACGTGATCTTCTCCGGCACCGCCACGCGTCCAGCGCGCAACACGGCCGAGGTGACGATCTTCATCGACAACGCGGACCGCCAGGCGCCCGCCGAGTTCAACGCGTACGACACTGTGGAGGTAACGCGGCGCATCGAGCGCGAGGCGGGCTCGGCCTTCCGCATCAACGGTCGCGACGTGCGCGCGCGCGATGTGCGCATCCTGTTCGAGGACGCCGCCACGGGCGCCCGTTCGCCGGCGCTGGTGCGCCAGGGTCAGATCGGGGAGCTCGTCAACGCCAAGCCCGAGCAGCGGCGCCGCATTCTCGAGGACGCCGCCGGTATCGCCGGCCTCCACAGCCGCCGCCACGAGGCCGAGCTGCGCCTCAAAGCCGCCGAAGGCAACCTTGCCCGCATCGACGACATCCTGGGCCAGCTCACTGCACAAATCGAAAGCCTGAAGCGCCAGGCCCGCCAGGCGCGCCGCTACAAAGAGATCTCCGGCGAGATCCGCAAGCTCGATGCCATTGTCCTGCATCTCAAGTGGGCGGAGGCGCAGACCCAGGTTGAGGGCGAGGAAGCCGCCCTCAATGAGGCGCTCGAAAGGGTCGGTCGTGCCACCGCGGCGGAGGCCAAGGCGCTGCGTGCGGAGGCTGAGGCGGGCGCCCAGCTGCAGCCGCTGCGCGATCAGGAGGCGGCCAAGGGCGCCGTGCTCGCCCGCTTCAAGATCGAGCAGGACAACCTGGAACGTGAGGCGACCCGCACGGCCGACCGCAACCGAGAGCTTGAGGCCCGCGTCGGACAACTCGGTCGCGACATGGCGCGCGAGGAAACGCTGATCGCCGAGGCCAAGGAGACGCTGGAACACCTGGAAGGGGAGCTCGCCTCCCTCGCCACCACGGCGCGTCTGGCGGCCGACTTTGAGCAAAAGGCGCTCGCCGCGCACGATCAGGCCGAGGCGGAGCTCGCGGACGCCGAAACGCGCCTCAGTGCGCTCACCACCGCGGCAGCAGACGCGCGCGCACGCCGTCAGAGCCTGGAGACGCAGAGCCGCGAGCGCCGCGACCAGGTCGCCAAGCTCGAGCGCCAGCTCCTCGCCCTGGAGGCGCAAACGCGCGAGATCGTCGGCCGCGCCCCCGATGCCTCCAAGCTCAAGGCCGCCACCGAGCTCGGCCAGCACCTGATGGCCGAGATCGCCAACATCGAGGCGCGTACCCTCGTAGCCGAGGAAGCGGTGCAGGCCGCTTCCGTTGAGGCCAGGACCAAGCGCGATGCGGCGGTTGCCGCTGGCCTGGCCGCTGGCCAACTCAAAACCGAAGTCGAAACCCTGGCCAAGCTGCTGACGCCGGCCGCCGATGTCGATCTGCCGCCCGTTCTTGATGCCATCAAGGTCGAGGCGGGCTATGAGATGGCGCTGGCCGCGGCGCTCGGCGACGACCTCGACGCACCGTTGGCGCCCGAAGCCCCCGTGCACGCGACCGTGCACTGGCGGCTCAATCCGGGCGACGGGCCCGACGCTCCCCTCCCCGCCGGAGTGGAGCCGCTCATCGCCCACGTCGCAGGTCCGCCCGAGCTGACGCGCCGGCTTTGCCAGATTGGCGTCGTCGATGTCACCGAGGGGCCGCGGCTGCAGCGCTCGCTCAAGCCCGGCCAGCGGCTCGTCTCGTGCGACGGCCACCTTTGGCGCTGGGATGGCTGGGTGGCCACCGCGCAGGTTTCCACAGCCGCCGTCTCGCGGCTGGCCGAGCGCAGCCGCTTGGGCGCGCTGGCGCGCGAAGAGGGCGAGGCGCGCCGTACGGCTGAGGCCCTGCACGACGCGGCCGAGACGGCGGCTGAACGCTTGAGCGCGGCACAAAATGAGGAGCGCCGGCTGCGCCAACTCTGGCGGGAGGCACAGGGCAAGCTCGCGCAGACCCGCGATGGACTTACCGCCATGGAGCGGCAAGCGCGGGAAACAGAGGCCAGGATCGCCGCCGTCGTGGATGCTCGCGGCCGCGCCGAGGAGGCACTGGCCGAGGCGCACGTGCAGCTCTCCGACACCTCGGCTGCGCTGGAATCGCTGGGCTCCAGCGATGGGCTCGAGGCCGAGCTGGCGGCCGCCCAGAAGGAGACGGCGGCCCTGCGCTCTCGCGTGAGCGAGGGTCGCACGGAGCTCATCACGCTCGAGCGCGAGCACCGGGCGCGCACGGAACGGCAGGCCGGGATCGGCCTTGAGCAAGAGCGCTGGCGCACGCGCGCCGCCGGCGCCGAGCAGCAGATCGCCACCCTCAAGGAGCGCATCGCTGGCACCGAGGCCGAGATGGCCAAGCTGGCCGAGATCCCTGCCCTCATCGAAGCTCAGCGTCACAAGCTCATGGGCGAGGTCGCCAGGGCGGAACAGGAGCGCCGTGATGCGGCCGATCATCTGGCGGCCGCCGATACCGCCCATCGGCAGGCGGCGCAGGAGCTCAGAGCGGCGCAGGCTAGCGTGGCCGATGAACGTGAGGGGCGTGCGCGCATCGAGGCGCGGCTCGAGAGTGCACGCGAGCGTCGCGCCGAGGAAGGACGACGCATTCGCGAGCAGCTCGGTTGCGCACCCGACGGCTGTCTCGCAACGGCTGGACTGCAGCCGGAGGCAGAGCTGCCCACGCTCGAGCAGGCGGACGGCCAATTGGCGCGCCTCAAGGCCGATCGCGAGCGGCTTGGGGGCGTTAACCTGCAGGCCGACGAGGACCTAACCACCCTCACCCAGCAGTTCGAGGGGCTCGATAAGGAGAAGAGCGACGTCGAGGCCGCCATCGCCAAGCTGCGCTCCGGCATCGGCCAGATCAACCACGAGGCCCGCACCCGGCTGCAGAGCGCCTTCGACACCGTCAACGAGCACTTCCAGCGCCTGTTTACGGCGCTGTTCGGCGGCGGCGAGGCGCGCCTGGAGATGATCGAGGCCGAGGATCCGCTGGAGGGCGGGCTTGAGATCGTCGCTAAACCGCCCGGCAAGAAGCCCGCCACACTGTCGTTGCTGTCCGGTGGCGAGCAATCGCTCACCGCCCAGGCGCTGATATTCGCGGTGTTTTTGACCAACCCATCGCCCATCTGTGTGCTCGACGAGGTCGACGCGCCGCTCGATGATGCCAACGTGGATCGCTTCTGCACGCTAATGGAAAAGATGGCGGCCGAGACATCGACGCGCTTCCTGGTCATCACTCACCACCCCATGACTATGGCACGCATGAACCGCCTATTCGGCGTCACCATGGGCGAGAAGGGTGTCAGTCAGCTCGTCTCGGTGGACCTTGAGACCGCGCAGAAGTTTACGGTGGCGGCATGAGATCGGCGCCTCCGGCTGGATAGACGGCGCCAGCCCCGGTATGAGAGGGGCCATCAAGCTCTCAAGCCCAGGCGCAGCGTCATGCCCTCCACCGTGTTCGATTCCGCCATCTTCCGCGATACCTTCGGCGCACCGGCCATGCGCGTCATCTTCAGCGATGCGGCCATGATCGGTCGCTATGTCGAGGTCGAGGTGGCGTTGGCGGCGGCAGAGGCAAGCGTCGGCGTCATTCCCAAGGATGCTGCCCGGGCGATCAAAAAGCTGGCGCGCGCCGATGCGATCGACATGGCAAAACTCAAGGCCGAAACTGACCTCGTCGGCTACCCGATCGTCGGCATCGTGCATGAGCTTGCCAAGCAGTGCGGGGAAGCGGGGCGCTATATCCACTGGGGTGCGACCACCCAAGACATCATGGATACCGCCACCGTGCTGCAGGTGCGCGACGCGCTGGCGCTCGTCGACGCCGACCTCGCGGCGATCGCGACCGCCCTTGCTGCCCTCGCCGCCAAGCACCGCGACACGGTGATGGCGGGCCGCACCCACCTGCAGCACGCCCTGCCGGTAACCTTCGGCTACAAGGCGGCGGTGTGGCTCGGCATGGTTGAGCGACATCGCCAGCGCCTCAAGGAGCTCAAGCCCCGCGTGCTCGTCGGCCAGTTCGCCGGGGCAGCGGGGACCCTCGCCTCCCTCGGCGACAAGGGTCTCGCCGTGCACGACGCCTTGATGGCGGAGCTGGATCTCGGCCGCCCACCGACGCCCTGGCACGTGGCGCGCGACAACTTGGCGGAAACCGTGTCCCTGCTGGGTCTCCTCACCGGCACGCTGGCCAAGGTCGCCACCGACGTGATGCTGCTCATGCAAACGGAAGTCGGCGAGGCATTGGAGCCGTTTGTGGCGGGACGCGGATCCTCCTCCACCATGCCGCAGAAGCGCAACCCGATTTCGTGCGAGTTGATCCTGGCCGCCGCCAAGGTCGTGCGCCAGCACGCCGGCCTGATGCTCGATGCGATGGCGGCCGACCACGAGCGCGCCACCGGCCCCTGGCACCTCGAATGGGTGGCCATTCCGGAAGCCTTCATCGCCGCCTCAGGGGCGCTGCGGCACGCGCGCTTTCTGTTGGAGGGCCTCATCGTCGAGCCCGAGCGCATGCAGCGCAACCTCGCGATCACCGGAGGGCTCATTGTCGCGGAGGCGGTGATGATGGCGCTCGCCAAGCACACTGGTCGCCAGCAGGCACACGACCTCGTTTACGGTGCGTGCCGCTCGGCCCTGGAAAACGGCGCAACGCTGCTGGCCGAGCTGGAGCGGCTGCCGGAGGTGACGAAGCACTTAAAACCCCCGCGCCTGAGAGAGCTGACCGCCCCCGGGAATTACTTGGGCTCGGCGCCGGCCATGGTCGACCGCGCGCTCAAGGAGCACAGGCGCGCCGATCGCGGCGCGGCCGCTCGCCGTCGCCGCACATGATGAGGTGAGCGTTCTGTATCTGCGGGACGCCGCGCCTCAGGCGCGCGGCAAAGCCCGCACGGTGTCGACCACGACGGCGACCTGCTGGCCTGCATACCCAATGAACCGGTAGGCCAGGTCGAAGCGCTCCGCGATCTCGAAGAACGCCTTATACTCGTTGAGCTCGTAGCCTTTGTAGTTGAAGAATTCATCGAACACGATGATGGCGCCAGGCATGAGGCGCGGCACGGTGAGCTCAAGCGCGATCTTGGTCGAGGTATAGATGTCGCAATCGACGTGAATGAACCCAATCCTCCCCATCTCGCGGTCCAAAAATGCCGGCAGCGTCGCATCAAACCAGCCTTTGATCAGCGACACGTTGGCCCGTACCCTGGGTTTCTTGCCCCGCCGATCGAAATTGACGGGAGAATAGCGCGCGCCTCTCCAGTGTTCGGGCAAGCCCTCGAAGCTGTCGAAGCCGAAGAAATGGCGCCCGGGCGCAGACCGCGCCAAATGATTGATGGTCGTGCCCTTGAACACGCCGAACTCAAGCGCCAGCCCCGGGGGCGCCTGTTCGACGGCATAAGTGAGAAGATCGAACTTGTCGCTGCAGTAGAGCGCTTCGGGCATGCGCGTGGTGACAAAATCGGCGGCCGCAATGGTGGCGCGTCGCTGCAGCTCGTTGCGCAAGGCGGCGCCGGGGTCGCGCCATGGCCACTCGTGCCAGTGCGAGGTGACCCGCCGCACGATCGAGCCGATCATCCGGTCAAACGCGCGCTTGAGCCAAGGCACGGTCAGCGTTCCGTCGGCACGACCCTGATGTGCAACTCGCGCAATTGCTTGGGTGAGACCTCGCTCGGCGCCCCCATCAGCAAGTCGTTGGCCTGCTGGTTCATGGGAAAGAGCGCCACTTCGCGCAAATTCTTTGCACCGACCAGCAGCATCACCATGCGGTCGATGCCTGCCGCCATGCCGCCATGGGGGGGTGCGCCGTACTGGAAGGCTCGGTACATGCCGCCGAAATTCTGCTCCACCACCTCAGGCCCCAGCCCGGCGATGGCAAAAGCCTTGAGCATGGTCGCGGGCTTGTGGTTGCGAATACCGCCCGAGGCGAGTTCAAAGCCGTTGCAGACGATGTCGTACTGATAGGCCTTGATCGCCAGCAGCTCCTCTGTGGTTTTGGCCGCTTCCAGCGCGCCAAGCTCCCCCTGCGGCATCGAGAAGGGATTGTGGGAGAAGTCGATCCGCTTCTCCTCCTCGTTCCACTCATACATGGGGAAGTCGACGATCCAGGCGAGGGCAAACCGGTTCTCGTCAATCAGTTTCAGCTCCGTCGCGATCTTGCTGCGCGCCTCGCCCGCGAACTTGTAGAATTTCTTCGGGTTGCCGGCCGCAAAGAACACGGCATCGCCGTCGCCCAGCGCGAGCTGGGCGCGCAATTTTTCCGTGCGCTCAGGGCCAATGTTCTTGGCAATGGGGCCGGCAGCCTCGAGGATCTCGACCGCCGTCAACTCGAGCGGCGCCTTGCCCGACTTGGTTGGGTCTCTTGGCGTGGGCGGTTGCTTGGCCTCCGACTTGTTGGCCTCTGCCTTGCGCCAGAAGATGTACCCCAAGCCCGGTTGGCCCTCGGCGATGGCCCAGGCGTTCATGCGATCGCAGAAGGCTCGAGATCCGCCGCCTCGCGCGGGGATCGCCCACACCTGCGCCTGCGGATCTTTGTTGATCAAGCTTGCAAACACTTTGAACCCCGAGCCGCGGAAGTGCTCTGTCACCTCCTCGATGACGATGGGGTTGCGCAGGTCCGGCTTATCCGTGCCGTATTTTCGGATCGCCTCCTCGTAGGGAATGCGCGGCCAGCCCTGCGTCACCGCCTTGCCGCCGGCGAATTCCTCGAACACCCCGGTGAGGACAGGCTCCATGGCCGCGAAGACGTCGCTTTGCTCAACGAAGCTCATCTCGACGTCAAGCTGATAGAACTCCCCTGGCAGCCGGTCGGCGCGCGGGTCCTCGTCGCGAAAGCAGGGCGCGATCTGGAAGTAACGGTCAAACCCCGAAATCATGATGAGCTGCTTGTACTGCTGCGGTGCCTGCGGCAGGGCGTAGAACTTGCCGGCGTGGATGCGCGAGGGGACGAGGAAGTCGCGCGCTCCCTCCGGGCTTGAGGCCGTCAGGATCGGCGTGGCAAACTCGAAAAACCCTGCCTCGCTCATGCGCCGCCGGATCGAGGCGATGATGGAGAGCCGCCGCATGATGTTGGCGTGCAGCGTCTCGCGCCGCAGGTCCAGAAAGCGATACGTCAGGCGCAAATCCTCTGGATATTCCGGCTCGCCGAAGACCGGCACCGGCAGCTCTTTGGCCGCCGACAGCACCTCGATGTCCCTCGCAAAGAGCTCCACTTCCCCGGTGGCAAGTTCCGGATTGACGGTGCCCTCGGGCCGCTCGCGGACGCGGCCATCGACCCTGATGACCCACTCGGAGCGCACGCCCTCGGCGGTCCGAAAGGCGGGGCTGTCGGGGTCGGCGACCACCTGCGTCACCCCATAATGGTCGCGCAAATCGATGAACAGCAGCCCCCCGTGATCGCGCACGCGGTGCACCCAGCCAGAGAGACGCGCGCCAGCGCCTACATCTGCGCGGCGGAGCGCCCCGCACGTGTGCGATCGATAGCGGTGCACCTGGCCGCTCAAGGGCGAGCCTGCGGCCGCCATCGCGGTCTCGTGCGTGCTGTCGGCCATGATTTTCGCCGCCTCTGCAACACATCTTGGTCAAAGCGCGGAAAAGCACATGGGGTCCGTGGAAAGTCAAGGTCCGTGGATTGTCACGATACAACACGGCTGCGCTCACGATTGGTGCGCCCGCCCGCGATGCGCGCAGCGAGGCGACTAAGGGCATGGGGAACCGAGCGTGGCTTACCGAAGTGTCTTTCAAGTTTCTTGCTTCCCCCAGACGCGTCGGCTCGCCGGCTGCGTCAGGCCCCAAAAAGTGTGTGGCGAAAAAGTTACGTCGGGACGCCGGGCATCACCTCGCCACGACAGGACCTCTCCCCGGGGAACCAAGGGGGTGCGAGCTTGGAAGCGCCCGCCGCGTGGGTAAATCCCGCAGGCGCCCGCGCGGGGGGCGCTGCTACCATCACAACGGCCCGCGCTCCCAAGCCAGAGGCGGGGGGCTTCGTCCCGTGCTATAGTCGAGTTCGCAGCCTTCACCGGACCCAGCATGCCGCCCGTGGCCCCGCCCTTCATCCTGGGCTGGCAGGAGTGGGTTGCGCTGCCTCTGCTCGGCCTCCCAGCCATCAAGGCCAAGGTCGATACGGGCGCGCGCACCTCGGCCCTGCACGCCCATTTCGTCGAGCCCTATGCGGTGCGCCGCAATCGGCGCGTGCGCTTTGGCGTGCATCCCATCGCGCGGCGGGCGGACATCGAGATCGTGTGCACTGCCCTGGTGGTGGACGAGCGCACGATCACGAGCTCCAACGGCGACCGGGAAAAGCGCTACGTCATCTCCACGCCCATCCGCATCGGCGACCGCGAATGGGAGATCGAGGTGACACTGACCAATCGCGATGCCATGTCCTACCGCATGCTGATCGGTCGGCAGGCCATCTCTGGCGGCGTGCTCGTTGATCCCGCCACCTCGTTTCGGCAACCGCGCTTGCGCTATAAGCTCTACGAAGCGTTTCGTGGGTGATTCAATTGCCGCCGGCGGGTGCCTCTCTCAACCACGTGACGCCGCCCAACTCACGCTCCAGGCGTCGAATGAGGCTGCGCACGACCAGGACCGCACCGAGGCCAAAGGCAATACCGCCGGCCATATGGCCGGCCAGCGCGCCCTCGGCACCCCAGTGGGCGCCCAGCGTCACGAACGGCACCGTGCCCAGCGTCGCGCGGCCCCAGCTCAGCGCCGTGGCGTAATGCGGGCGGCCGAGCGTGTTGCAGGCAGCGTTGCACACAAACAAGGTGCCGAAGAATGCGAACAGTGGGGCCAACCAGCGGCAGAAGAAGACGATGAGCCCGCCCGCATCACCGCGTGCATTGAAGAGGTAAATCAGCAGCGGGGCGCTGAGCGCGAGGACGAGCCAGGCGATGAGGGAGAACGCTGCGGCAAACATCAGCCCACCGTTGAGTGTGGCCCGCACGCGGTCAAACGCCCGCGCCCCGAGGTTCTGACCGATGATCGCGCCGATGGAGCCTGACAGTGAGAAAATCGTGCCAAAGGCGACCGGGATGATGCGCCCGAGCACGGCCCAACCAGCGACCGCGTCGTCGCTCAGCTGTGCCATTGCTGCGGTCACGTAAGCGCCGCCCGCGGGGGTGGCGAGGTTGGCGAGCACGGCAGGGACCGCAAACCGCGCGATGAGACGCGCATCGTAGGTGAAGGCGCGCCAATCGGGCCTGGCCAGGAGACCGTGCACCCGCGCGAGGCCCCACCAGCCGACGCCGAGGATGCAAATGTTGGAGGCGACGGCGGCAAGCGCGGCGCCGTAAATGCCCAGGCCCAGCCAAAGGATGAGGATGGCATCGAGGGCCGTCGCTACCACCGCCCCCGTGAGGGTAATGTACATGGCGCGCATGGGGTCCCCGGCCGAGCGCAGCACTGCGGAGGCGCACATGCCGAGCGCCAAGGGCGGGAGCGAGGGCAAGACAATGCGCAGGAAGTCGTGCGCGAGCGCAAGCGTGCGACCACCGCTGCCGAGCCAACCCAACAGCAGCGGCAGCATGAGCCAGGTTGCCGCGACCGTCACTACCGATGCACAGCCGGCGAAGACGATCGCGTGGGTTGCGAGGCGTCGCGCACGGGGGAGCTCGCGGGCCCCGAGCGCTGGCGCCACCAGGGCGGTCACTGCCATCGCCATGCCAACGCTGCCCGAGATCAGGAAAAACATAATGCTGCTGGCATAGCCCACCGCGGCGAGCAGCTGCAGGTCACCGACCAGCCCCAAGAAAAAGATGTTGGTGAAATCGCTGAAGAATATCGACATGAGGCCGACGGCGCTGGTGCCGGTCATCACGAGTATGTGGCGCGCGATTGAGCCCGTGACGAAGCGGGGTGGGACGGGCACAGGCTCGGCGCGTGATGCGGTTGTTGGTGCGCTTGCGGTCATGGGCTGTCTTTCGGGCCTTTCGCGAACCCTCCGCAACCCACAAATTTGCAACACGCGATTTGCCGGCCTCGGTGTGCGTTCATGGACAAAGCGCGCGCCTTGGGTAAGGTCGCGCCATACGCGGAAAGGAGCGATGCATGTTGACACTCTACTTCGCGCCTGGAGCGTGTTCGCTGGCGGCACACATCGTGCTTGAGGAGAGCGGCGAAAGATACGAGGCCCGACGCGTTGATTTCTCCAAGGCGGAGCAGCGTTCGGAAGCCTATCTGAGGATCAATCCACAGGGGCGCGTGCCGGCCTTGGCTCTCGACAGCGGCGAGCCGCTGACCGAGAACACGGCCATCCTGTCCTACCTTGGCAAGCGCTTCGGGCTGTGGCCGAAGGATGCGCTCGGCGACGCGCGCGCGCTCTCGCTCATAGGCTTCTTTGCATCCAGCGTTCACCCGGCGCACGCCCACATCTCAAGGCCGGAGCGATATGCTTCCGATGCCTCCTACTTTCCCAACATCCAGGAGCAGGGTCGCAAGACATTCCATCTCTACCTCAGGCAGATCGATGAGCGCCTGGCCGGACGCCAGTGGGTGTCGGACGCCTACTCCGTGCTCGATCCTTACACCTTCCTCTTCTACACGTGGGGCGTGCGCCGCGAGCTGCCGATGGCAGACCTCAAAAACTACACGGCCCACACGGAGCGAATGCTGGCGCGACCCGCCGTGCGCCGCATCGTCGAGGATGAGAAGATCAAGGTGTGATCACCCCCCGGCATGGCCCGCGGCAGGTTTTTCCGTTGCGGAAATTGGCCCAACAAAATGGGCCCCCGGAGAGGATTGCTGGGAAGATTTTCGCCCCGGGGGTCTTGCGGGGAATTTGGCTTTGACGTTGCCGCTGCGCTCGTCTCACGCCACGTTGCGTCCGGCACTCAGCCCTTGCCGGCCCGGGCCGCCATGGCTTGCATGGCGCCGATGTAGCCGCGGTTGTGGGTGGGGCTGATCAGCACCTCGTTGATGCACACGTGCGCCGGCTGGCGGGCGATGAAGGCAATGAGCGCGCCCATATCCTGCGGTTGCAGCATGCGTGCCATGGTCTCGGGCGTCTCCGGGATCGGGCGGTTGAGCAGGATCGGTGTCGCCACTTCGCCCGGGCACAGCACTGATGAGCGGATGCCGTTCTGGCATTCCTCGAGGTTGATGGTGTGGCTCATGGCCACCATCCCGTGCTTGGCCGCGACATAGCCCGGCCCCGATACTGGCCCGATGTGGCGACCGGCCCAGGACGCGGTGTGAATGAGCACCCCGTCCTTCTGCGCGCGCATGATGGGCAGGGCAGCTTGCACGACATAAAACGCGCTGGTCAGGTTGCCGGCGATCAGCGCGTCGATGCCCTCGGCGTTGAGTTGGGCCCAGCTGCGGTTCGGGATGTTGCTGCCAGCGTTGTTGACGAGGATGTCGAGCCGGCCGTGCTCCCGGCGGATCGCCTCGGCCACCTTCGCCACCGCCGCTGGCTTGGTGAGATCGGCTGCCGCGACATGCGCCTCGCCCCCGCCGGAGGCGTTGATGCGCTCGGCGACCGCCTCGAGCGCCCCCTTGCGCCGCCCGGTGAGGACGACGCTGGCGCCTTCCCGCGCCAGTGCCACCGCCCCGGCTTCGCCGATGCCGCTGCCCGCCCCCGTCACCCAGGCGATCTTGCCGTTGAGATCCCGCATGCGAAGCCTCCCGCCCCTGGTTCTGCCTTGGGCTCTGGAAGAGGCATACTTAGCGGCTATTGCGGCAACTCGATAGTGGTCGGCTTCCCTGGCTCGAGGAGGCGCAACCGCGATCCAAGCCCCAGGGTCGCGAAGGAGCGCTCGAGGTCATTGCGATCTTGTGTCAGATGCGCCCAGC
>JAMXLN010000286.1 GCA_024281145.1 Hyphomicrobiaceae bacterium
GGCCAAATGTCTTCGCCGAGATGCTGTTCACCCGCCGTGTGCGCCGCGAGGAGCTGCGCCATCGCGAGGCGGTGGAAGAGGTCATCGACTTTCTCGATCTTGCCAACTACCGCGAGCAGCGCATCTCCGGGCTGCCCTACGGCGTGCGCAAGGTGGTGGAGCTGGCGCGCGCGCTCTGTGCTGGCCCCAGGCTGCTGCTGCTGGATGAGCCCGCGTCCGGCCTCAATCGAGAAGAGACGGAGGACGTCGCGTTCTGGATCGACGACATCAAGAATGATCTCGGCGTCACGGTGATCATGATTGAGCATGATATGTCACTCGTGTCGGCCGTTTGCGATCGTGTGCTTGCGCTCAACAACGGTCGGACCCTGGCGCTCGGCACGCCCCAGGAGGTGCAGTCAAACAGTGGCGTGATCGAGGCCTATCTCGGGAGCGAGGCGCCATGAGGGGGCCATTGCTGAGCGTGCGCAATTTAGAGAGCTACTACGGTCCGATTACGGCCATCCGCGGGGTGAGCTTCGACGTGAGCGAGGGCCAGATCGTCACAATTCTGGGTGCCAACGGAGCGGGCAAGACCACTGTGCTTAAGTCGGTATGCGGGGCCATGCAGCCGCAGAAGGGATCCATCGCATTCGCCGGCCGCAACATCACGGGGCGCGAACCTGACTGGGTGGCGCGACAGGGCATTGCCCATGTGCCGGAGGGTCGAGAGATCTTTCCGTTCATGACCGTCAAGGGCAATTTGATGATGGGCGCCTATGCTCGCCACGATCGTGCCGGGGTGGAACGCGACCTTGACGTCGTCTACGGATATTTTCCGGTCCTGCGCGAACGCCAATTCTCGCAAGCGGGGTTCCTCTCCGGCGGACAGCAGCAGATGCTCGCAATCGGACGGGCGCTGATGGCGCGCCCGAAACTCATGCTGCTCGACGAGCCATCGCTTGGTCTGTCGCCGATCTTGGTCAAGGAGATCTTCGCCATCATTCGCCGCCTCAACCAGGAGCAGAAGGTGACGATGCTGCTGGTCGAACAGAACGCCAACATGGCGCTGAGGGCGGCGCACTACGGCTATGTGCTGGAGGTGGGACGCATCGTGCTCGAAGGTGCTTGCGAGAAGCTCAGGGGCAACGAGGACGTGCGCGAGTTTTATCTGGGGGTGAAGGAGACGTCGGTGCGCGGCAAGAAGCGCTGGAAACGCACAAAGCGCTGGCGCTAGGCGGGGAATGTCAACATGAACGCACTCGAACCTCAAGCCATCGACCTCGCCGGCCAAGCCACGGTGCCGGCGCTGTTTTGGCACCGCGCTACGAGCCGACCCGACAAGATGGCGCTGCGCGAAAAGGACCGCGGCATTTGGAAGGCCTACACCTGGGGTGACTATGGTGAAGCGGCCAAAGCCGTCGGTTGTGGGCTCATCGCGCTGGGCCTGCAGCCGGGCGAGCACGTCGCAATTCTCTCCGACAACAACAAGGAGTGGCTGTTCTGCGATTTTGGTGTGCTGTGCGCGGCGGGAGTCTCGACCGGAATTTACCCCACCGATTCGCCCGCCCAGGTTGAGTACCTGATCAACGATTGCGACGCCAAGTACCTGTTTGTCGAGGATGAGGAGCAGCTGGACAAGATCCTGGCGGTGCGCGAGCGGACCCCGGGGTTGAGGAAGATCATCGTTTTCGAGCTAGAGGGTTTGCGCGGCTTTTGCGACCCGCAGGTGCTGTCGCTGGCCGAGCTCGTCGCGCTGGGTGAGACACACGCGCGCCAGCATGCCGGTGCATGGGAAGGGCGCATCGGCCTGTCCAAGCCGGGAGACGTTGCCATCATCGTCTACACCTCGGGCACCACCGGACCCTCCAAGGGCGCGATGCTCACCCATCGCAACATCATGTTCCAGATTGGCGCGTTCGCGCGCGTAGGGTTGCCCGTGGCGGACACCGACGAGGCGCTGAGCTTCCTGCCGTTGTGCCATGTCGCCGAGCGCCTTGGCGGTTGTTACGGACAACTTGCCACCATGCACATCGTCAATTTCGCGGAAGCGCCCGACACAGTGCCACAGAACCTGCGCGAAGTGGCGCCACACATCCTCGTGGCGGTACCGCGCGTATGGGAGAAGCTCTATTCCGCCGTGACCATCCAGCTCAAGGAGGGCACCCGGCTGGGCAGGCTGGCCTACAGGGCTGCGATTGCCCTCGGCCGTCGAGCGAGCGCCTGCGAGGTCGCCAACAAACCGGTGTCGTATGCCCTGAGAGGAGCTCGCGCAATCGCAGATTGGCTGGTGCTGCGCAACATCCGCATCGCGCTTGGGCTCAACCGGATCCGCTGGGCGATCACCGGCGCGGCGCCGATTTCGCCTGATCTCATTGCTTGGTACTGGGCCATGGGCGTGCGTATGTACGAGGTCTACGGCCAGACCGAGAATGCCGGGCTCGCCACCTCGAACAACCCCGGCATGCTCAAGATTGGCAGCATTGGTCAGGTGGAACCGGGAACAGAGATCAAGCTTTCCGCGCGGGGCGAGATTCTGCTGCGTGGGCCCCATGTCTTCAAAGGCTATCTCAACAAGCCCGAGCAAACGGCTGAAGCCTTGCAGGACGGCTGGCTGCACACCGGCGACGTCGGCGCCATCGACAGTCAAGGCTTCGTGCGCATCACCGATCGCATGAAGGACATCATCATAACCGCGGGCGGTAAAAACATCACGCCCAGCGAGATCGAAAACGAGCTCAAGTTCTCCCCTTACATCTCGGACGCGGTCGTGATCGGTGACAAGCGCCACTATCTCACTTGTCTCATCATGATTGATCACGACAACGTGGTGAAGTTCGCCCAGGAGAAGAATGTGCCGTTCACGAATTACGCGAGCCTGTGCCGAGCGTCGCAGGTGCAGGAGTTGATCGCTCATGAGGTTGAAGTTGCTAACAAGAAGTTCGCGCGCGTTGAGACCATCAAAAAATTTCGCCTGATCGATCAGCTGCTAACCGCTGAGGACGAGGAGCTGACCCCTACCATGAAGCTCAAACGCAGCCTGGTCGAGAAAAAGTACGGCTCCCTCATTCAAGATATGTACGCCTTGCCGGCATGAATCCTGTGCCGCACGATTAGACTTTTCACTGAGCTAAAAGCCCAAGCAGGAGGTAGGCAAGATGAGGAAACTGTCCAGGCTGGCGTTCGCTGCGCTCATCGGCGCGGCCCTCGCCGTTCCGGCCGGCGCCGAGGATGGCGTGACTGAGAGCGAGATTGTGCTCGGCAGTCACACCGCTTTGAGCGGCCCGGTCAGTGCGTGGGGTGTCGGCTCCACCGAAGGCACACGCATGCGCTTTGAGGAGGCCAATGAGAAGGGCATTCATGGGCGCAAGATCAAGTTCGTGGTGGAGGACAATCAATACCAGGTCCCGCGCGCGGTGCAGGCCGCCAACAAGCTCATCAACAACGACAAGATCTTTGCCATGCTGGGCGCGCTTGGCACGCCGATGAACAACGCTGTGTTGGGCGAGCAGCTGGCCAAAGGTGTCCCCAACCTGTTTCCGTTCACGGCCGCGCGCTCGATGGCGGAGCCTTTCCACAAGCTGAAGTTTGCGCAGTTTTCCACCTACTACGACCAAGTTCGGTCCTCGATAAAGTACCTGGCGGAGAAGGAGGGCAGGAAAAAGATTTGCTCGATGTACCAGGACACCGACTTCGGCCACGAGATCCGTGACGCGGTCAAGGACGAGACGGCTGCCCTGAAGCTCGAATTGGCGGCAGAAGCCTCCTATGGACCTACCGACACGGACTTCGTTGCGCCCGTGAGCAAGCTCAAGTCGGCCGGATGCGACCTCGTCGTCATGGGTTCGATCATCCGCGACAGCATCCAGGCGGTTGGTACGGCAAGGAAGCTCGGCTGGAGCGAGGTGACGCTGGTCGGCCAGGCGGCCTCGTACGATCCCGTTGTGGCTTCGGCACCTGGCGGGATTATGGAGGGCTTCTACTCCGGCACGGGCATGCCCTTCGCCTACACCGACACAAGCTCCGAGGCCATCAAAGCCTGGGCCGGCAAGTACAAAGCCAAGACGGGTCAGGACCCCAACAGCGCCGCGCAATACGGCTATGTCGGAGCCGACATCATCGTCAAGGCGTTGGAAGCTGCCGGCAGGGACCTCACCCGTGCCAAGTTCCTGGCAGCGCTCGAGGCCATCGGGGATTACAAGCCGCTCTTCCCCGGCCCCTCGCTCAGCTACGGCCCCGACAAACACCAAGGCTCGACCGCAACCTTCTTGGCCAAGGTGGAGGGCGGCCGCTGGAAGGTGATCGCCGAGAACCTGCTCTATTGAGCCAAAGGGCAACACCGCAAGCGATGGGCGGCTGCGGCCGCCCATTCGTCAGCGCTGCGGCTTGACGACCCGCTCCGGTCCATTCAACAGGGCAACGAGAGCATAGCTGACGATCATCAACAGCAACCACGCGCCGAGCTTGCCCAGCGAGACGACCGACCAGCCGAGCCGCTGGCTCGGGTATCTCCAGGCCGCCGTGAACGTGCCAATGTTCTCGGCGAACCAGATGAAGAGCGCGACCAGACAGAAGCCCACAAGCAGCGGCATGCGCCGGTGATCGCGCCACACCCGGAAGTGCACCCAGCAACGCGCGAACAACACGGCTGTCATTGCAAACAATGCGATGCGTGCGTCGGGCAGATAGTGGTGGGTGAAGAAGTTGACGTAGATAGAGATCGCGCGAGCCGTCACGGTCCACAGCGGCGGATGGTGTGTGAAGCGAAAGTCGAAGAGGCGCCAGCAGCGGGCAATGTAGGAGCCGATGGCCGCGTACATGAAGCCGGAGAAAAGCGGCACGCCGCCGATGCGCAAGAGCGAGATTTCCGGATAGAGCCATGACCCGACCGAGGTCTTGAAGATCTCCATCGCCGTGCCGACGGCATGGAAGAGGAAAATCACTTGCGCCTCTTCGCGCGTTTCAAGTCGGAAGGCCAACATGGCCCCCTGAATTGCCACCGCAGCGAGCACGAGGAAGTCATAGCGGGCGAGCCAGGCACCCCTGGGATAGACAAGGTGGGTGGCGATCAAGAGGCCGAGCAGGAGCGCCCCAAAGAGGCACGCCCAGGCCTGTTTGATGCCGAAGCGGATGAATTCGTAGAGCGCCTGCGTGGTGCGGTGCTGCTTGGCCCAATTGCCAATGCGCGCCTCTTGCTCGACAAAGCGCGCCAGCGGGGCCCAGGTGCGGGCGGCGCTTTGCGCGCGGGGCTCGAACGCAAGGTGAGCTTGCGGCACGTCAGGCTCGCCCACGGGCCGCGGGCGTGGGGTGGGTTTCTTCTCAGCGGAAGTGCGGGGTAGGCGACGCTGCATGTGCTGCCTGGGCGCTGTTGGCGTTCCCTGCTGGACGTGCAGGCGGCTAAAGGCTGGCAGCTCGTCATGGCGGTGTCGCGGCATCGGCCCCGCGTTGGGCGGGAAATTGCGGCAATGGGCAGCAACGGGCCGCGGGTGCAGCGTTAATTGGCGAACCGGAAGTGCATCACGTCACCGTCTTTGACGGCGTAGTCCTTGCCCTCCAGCCGCATTTTGCCGGCCTCCTTGGCGGGGACCTCGCCGCCCAAGGCCACGAAATCAGCGTAGGCGATGGTCTCGGCGCGGATGAAGCCCTTCTCGAAATCGGTGTGAATGACGCCAGCGGCCTTGGGTGCTTTGGTACCACGGGTGACGGTCCAGGCTCGCGCCTCCTTGGGTCCGACCGTGAAGAAGGTGATGAGACTTAGCACCCGATAGCCCTCACGGATCAGCCGGTTGAGGCCGGCTTCCTGCAAGCCTAGATCGTGGAGAAAGGCATCGCGTTCCCCTGCGGGGAGACTTGCGAACTCCGCCTCGATCTTGGCCGAGATCACGACGCAGCCAGCGCCCTCGGCGCGTGCCTTCTGGGCGACGACTTTCGACATGGCATTGCCGTGCGCGGCGGAGGTCTCCTCTACGTTGCACACGTACAGGATAGGCTTGGCAGTGAGAAGTTGGAGCGCACGGTAGCCGGGTTCCTCCTCAGCGGTCAGCTTGGCCAACCGCGCAGGCTCGCCGGCGCGCAGCAGCTCAAGTGCCTTGTCGATGAGCCCCACTTGCGTCTTGGCCTCTTTCTCGCCGACCTGGGCTTTTTTGGCGAGCGGTTCGCGCCGCCGCTCGAGGCTGTCGAGGTCGGCCAGCATCAGCTCGGTCTCGACCGTCAGCGCGTCGGCGATCGGATCGATGCGGCCCTCGACGTGGGCAATGTCCGGGTTCTCAAAACAGCGCAGCACGTAAGCCACTGCGTCCATCTCGCGGATGTGGCCCAGGAACTGATTGCCGAGGCCCTCTCCCTTGGAGGCGCCGCGCACCAGGCCAGCGATGTCGACGAAGGTGAGCCGTGTGGGTGTGATGGCCGCCGACTTACCGATTGCGGCCAGGGTCTCAAGGCGCGGATCGGGGACGCCGACGTCGCCGATGTTGGGTTCGATCGTGCAGAAGGGATAGTTGGCGGCCTCGGCGGCCGCCGTCTGGGTGAGCGCGTTGAAGAGGGTGGACTTGCCGACATTGGGCAGGCCGACGATGCCGCATTTAAAGCCCAT